>CAWDID010000019.1:0-29900 GCA_963802245.1 uncultured Alphaproteobacteria bacterium
GTGCTCGTCGCCACCAAGATCGTTCCGACCAGCATCAACAGCGGCTTTGTGGGAATATATTTTGCCATCAGTGCGCCAAATGGTGCGGCAACGACACCGCCGATCAACAAACCGATTGTTGCTTGGGTAAATGCCGATACGCCAAGCGAAAATAGAAAAGTGATCGAGACGGAAACGGTCAGAAAAAACTCGGTGGCGTTAACGGTTCCAATCGTTGTTCGGGGCGATGCGCCTTGGATAAGCAGGTTTGATGTGACCACCGGGCCCCAACCGCCGCCGCCCGCCGCATCCAGAAAGCCGCCCGCGAAACCAAGCGGCGCGACAATACCCGGGTCTTTGGCAGCGGGTGGCCAGCGAAAACCGCGATAAACCAGCAGCAGCCCGATAATTGCCAAATAGGCGAGAATAAACGGTTTCGCTATACTGGCGTCGATATTGCTGAGCACATAAGCGCCCATTATGCCGCCCGCGATCCCGGGCAGAGCGAGCCGTTTGAATAATGCCCAATCGATGTTGCGATGGTATAAGTGACTAAGGCCGGATGCACCGGTTGTAAAACTTTCGACGACGTGGACACTGGCAGAAGCTGCGGCAGGGGGCACACCAAGGCTCATCAATATGGTTGTTGAAATAACGCCGAAGGCCATGCCCAGCGCGCCATCGACAAGTTGGGCGCAAAACCCGACCAAGATGAACAACAAAAGTGTTTCCGTCATATTCGCAATCTCCAGGTCGATATTCGAACGCCACAAGCCACACAAACATTGCTCTCCCCAAAGAGCTTTATTCTAACTGCTTATGCTGCAGCTGTTTCCCGTTGCGCAATTTCGTTACAACCGTGCGTCAACAACTCCCCGCTTCATTATCTCCCCGTGTATTCACTCTATCCTGTTTTCACCTTACCGTGTCTTCACATAACGGCCTGGCGCATCTTCGATTGCCGGACGTTTCCCTTGCCCCGGAATTCGGGCTCCGTCGGCGGGTACAGTTTTTGCGCTCTGCTGCTGCAACCATTCTAGCCAATTCGGCCACCAGCTGCCTTTGGTCTCCACTGCACCTGAAACAAAATCTTCGAATGATTGAACGGCTGTATCTTCGTTAAGCCAATATTGGTATTTTTGTTGGGAAGGCGGATTGACCACGCCCGCGATATGCCCGCTGCCGGCCAATACAAACTTGAGCGGACCTTTGAAATGATCGCGGATTTTCCAAACGCTGACTGCGGGCGCAATATGATCTTCGCGGCCGGCCTGAATATAGCAAGGCGTCTCTACAGTGGTCAGGTCAAGTGGTACGCCATGTGCCGACAATGCGCCGGGCGTTACCAGCATGTTACCACGGTATAGGTCACGCAAATATTCATTGTGCCATTTGGCCGGTAAGTTGGTAACATCACCGTTCCAGTGCAGCAAATCGAATGCGGGATAATCCTCTCCCAACAGATAATTTTTTACCACTGTTGACCAAATCAAGTCGTTCCCGCGCAACAGGTTAAATGTCAGGGCAAGGAAACGCCCGTCGAGGAAACCTTCGCCTGAAATTGCTTCGATCATCTTCATCTGGTGATCGTCGATAAAGCTAAGCAGTTCGCCTGCCTCGCTGAAATCGACCTGTGCGGTGAAGAAAGTTGCGCTCTTTACTTTATCCGCCTCGCCCTTTGCCGTCAGCACGGCGAGCGTCGCGGCCAACGTTGTGCCCGCAACGCAATAGCCGATGGCATGGACCGATTTCACGTCAAGCACGTCACGCACGGTATCAATTGCGTCAATCTGGGCGGCGATGTAATCGTCCCAAACGACATCTTTCATCGATGCGTCGGCCGATTTCCACGATACGATGAAAACCGAAATACCGCTGTCGGTGCAATATTTGATGAAGCTTTTTTCGGCGGTCAGATCCAGAATATAGAAACGATTGATCCACGGCGGAAAAATGATCAGTGGCGTTTGCAACACATTGTCTGTTGCCGGTAGATATTGCACAAGCTGATACAACGGCGTTTCGTGGATTACTTTGCCGGGGCTGGCGGCGATATTCTCGCCAAGCTTGAACGCATTGGGGTCGGTATGCGTCAATTGCCCCTTTTTCATATCGGCGGCGAGATGCTGGATACCTTTCATCAGGCTGGCGCCCTTTGTCTCCACCGCCTTTTGCAACGCGACGGGATTGGTTAGCGGCGAATTGGCCGGACTCATCGCATCAACCAACTGGCGCACGGCAAAACTCAGCTTGGCCTTTTGATCGCCGCTGACTCCCTGCATTTCATCGGCAGCGCCGACGATGTAATCGGACATCACTTGATATCCTTGCCGCATCAGATCGAATACCGGATGTTCCCATTCCGGCGCACTAAACCTGCGGTCTTTTGGATTAACCTTGTCCCGGCCAGCTTTTGCAAGCGGGGCCAAAACCTCACCCCACGCATCCAAAGCATGCTTATACGCGGTCAAAGGATCGGAACCAGCAGCCGCCATTTTTTCGGTAAATGCCTGCATCTGTTCGGGCGTCATAAAAGGCGGAGTTTGGGAGGAATCGGGCATGAGCCGAGATATAGGCCGAAAACGCCGAAATCGGGAAGCAGAATGTACTTACTCCCCAATAGCATTGCTTTGTCGCAACTCTATTTTGCGGTGCAGCATGGACATTGCGGTGAATAAGGCGCATGGGGCGCAGATATCCCAAGGAATCCATATGTCATTCGATAATATCCCCGCATTGTTAAGCGAGGCTCTCACCGCACGCGGCTATACTGCATTTACGCCCGTCCAATCCGCAGTCATTGAAACAGAAGCCGAAGGCCGCGATTTGATCGTATCGGCGCAGACCGGGTCTGGAAAGACTGTAGCATTCGGTCTGGCAATGGCGCCGCAAATTTTGGACGGCGGCTTGGTCAGTCTGGCCAAATCACCCGCCGCCCTGATTATCGCGCCCACCCGCGAACTAGCGTTGCAGGTAAGCCGCGAACTGATGTGGCTTTATGCCAAGGCAGGTGTCCGCATTGCGGCCTGTGTCGGCGGCATGGATGCGTCCAAGGAACGACGCAACTTGCGCGATGGTGCACAAATTGTTGTCGGCACACCAGGGCGACTGCGCGACCATTTGGAACGCGGGGCGCTTGACTTGTCGGAATTGAAAGTCGCGATTCTCGACGAAGCCGATGAAATGCTCGACATGGGCTTTCGCGATGAACTTGAAGAAATATTGAACGCATCGCCGAACGAACGCCGCACATTGATGTTCTCGGCAACTATGCCCAAGCAAATCGTGTCTTTGGCCAAGCGGTATCAGCGCGATGCGTTGCGGATATCAACAGTCGGCGAAGATCGCGGGCACGGCGACATCAGTTATCAGGTTGTGACGGTATCGCCGCCAGACATCGAGAATGCCGTGGTCAATCTGCTGCGCTTGCATGAACCCGAAACCGCAATCCTGTTTTGCGCGACGCGCGAAAGTGTCCGTCATTTACATGCAAAGCTAACCAATCGCGGTTTCAGCGTCGTTGCCTTGTCGGGTGAACACAGCCAGCAAGAACGCAACCATGCGCTGCAAGCGTTGCGCGATCGCCGCGCACGGGTTTGCGTTGCCACCGATGTCGCCGCGCGCGGAATCGATTTGCCGTCGGTATCTTTGGTCGTGCACGTCGAAATTCCTCGCGATGCAGAGGCATTGCAGCACCGTTCGGGCCGCACTGGCCGCGCCGGTAAAAAAGGCACAGCGGTTCTGGTCGTCCCCTATCAACGGCGCAAACGGGTCGAATCCATGCTGCGCGGTGCAAAGATAAACGCCGATTGGGTCAAGGTTCCGACCGCTGATGATATCCGCATAAAGGATCATGAACGCCTGCTTGAAAAGCTGCTTGCCCCGGTTGAAGTTGACGAAGAAGATCGCGCATTGGGTGCAAAACTGCTCGAAACATTGAGCGCGGAGGACATTGCCGCCGCTTTGGTTCGCACCCATCGTGCCAAAATGCCGGTTGCAGAAGATATGCTCGACAATGGCGAACGCCAAGAACGCAGCCAGGAATCGCATCGCGACGGGTTCGATGATGCCGTCTGGTTCCGCGTCAATGTTGGCCGCAAGAACAATGCCGATCCCAAATGGATTTTGCCATTGCTTTGCCGGCGCGGCGGCGTGAACAAGAATGACATTGGTGCGATCCGCATCACCGCCGATGAAACCTTTGTGGGCATCGCGGCAGGGGCGGCAAAAAGCTTTGCCAAAGCTGCAGCGAAACCTGGCCGTGACGAAGATGCCGATGTTGAAATCGTGCAAGCCGAAGGTCCGCCGCGCGAAGCAGCGCGTGAAAACAAACGGCAGGGCAAATCCGGCTATCAAGGACGCGGTGGTTCAGGCGGCGGCGAACATCGTGGCCGGTCTGGCGGAGAGCGTTCGGGCGGAGAACGCAAAGAAGGCGGACGGGGCGAAGGCGCGGGCCGGGATCGCGCTCCCAAAGAATGGGGTAACAAGGATCGCGCCAAAACCGACGACCGAAGTGCACGCCCAACGCTTGGCGCGAAATTCGGCGGTGAGCGTAAAGACAAGCCACGCGGCGATTCTCCCTTTGGCGGCAAGCCTAGCGGCGACGGCAAACGCCCATTTCGCGGCAAGGATGGCCCGCCATCCAAGCACGGCGTAAAACACAAGGCAAAGGGTAACCGGCCGCGTTGAGGCGGGTTTAGGTTGCGATGACTTTAGAGCGCGATGACATATAGCTCACCGAAGTGCTGAGCCTGTCGAAGTACGCCTGTCAGATAAGCGCCGTTGACCTGACGGTCGCCTTCGGCTCGACAGGCTCAGGGCTACGGTTAAGTTTCAACCTTATGTCATCAACATCTAGATTGAACCACATTGTCATTGCGAGCGAAGTGAAGCAATCTAGGTTTGTCCTGAGCAACTCTGGATTGCTTCGCTTCGCTCGCAATCACGTAGCGTATAGAAAATGATTACCCCTCATCCATCACCCGGCATCCCCGCATTTAAACACCAGAACTTCATTGGGCTGCGCAGGTAATACCGACCGCAGCGCGGCGTTCATGTCGCTGACCTTTTGCATGGCGGCGGGATCGGACGTGCATTTGTTGACCTGATACCGGTTGCGGGCTTCACGCGCCTTGCCGATCGCGTCAAACCCGAGCAGATATCTCTCAATCCGGTAACTATTTTCGGCTGGCGTGTAACTGACGACCGAAGCTTGAGCATCCTCATTGGGTACAAAGCTGCGGACCCATTTGCCGTCTGCACCGGCATATTGTGTGCGCCCGTTGACACAGCCGGATGCCGTCCAGGTGAAGTTGACGTCTGCGGTGCTGGAAACCGTCACCCGGCTGCGGTCCAACTGGATGATGCAGGTCTTCTTACCGGACGCTGCCGCGCTGGACGCATCTTGGCCAGTTCTATCTAGGTCAGTAGCAGCCGATAGCGTGGCCTTCATCCGGTCGTCGACTTCGGTAAAGTCCGGCCTGCCAGCAAATGCAAATACGGCAAGCAGGACGAACGCCGCCGCCATGGATGCGACGATTTTGGCGGGTGTGTGCTTTTGTTTATCGAACAACGCATAAGCCGCCCCGGCAACGCCCAGCGCCAATGCCAGCATCAATCCTGCAAAAGCCAGCCGGTCGTCGCGCTCGGCGATGATCGAAAGTTCAATGTCGCGCCGGGCTTTGCCAACGCTGCTGGCGCGCAGTTCATCGGCGATGCGTTTTTCGGTTTCGATCTTTGCCCGCAAAGACGCATCTCGTTCGGCTTCTTCGCGGCTCAGGTCAGCAACTGACCGGCATGGGCCGCTGACCGCGTTGTAAGCGACTTTTTGCGAGCGTAGGAACGCTGTCGTTTCCTTCATCGATACTGCAAAGTAAAACTCCGACCCGCCATTTTCCGTTGTCGATCCGAAACTGTTGATCCCGATGACCCGTCCGCAACTGTCCAAAATGGGACCGCCGCTATTGCCCGGACCAATGGGCGCGGTATGCAGCAACGTGTCGAATGCCTTGGCTGACCGGCCAGCCGAAATCGTACCACGGGTCCTAACCGGGGCCTGCGGCTTCAGCGTGTCTTCATCGGTATATTGCATGGCGATATCGACATTTGCAGGATAGCCAATGGCAAAAGTATCCGACCCATCCTCGACCGCACCAATGAACAGGCTGGCCGGATTGAGCCGAGCGCCGGTTTCCAATTGTAACAGCGCAAGATCGTTTTCCGGTGACCATTTGATCACGGTCGCCATATAGCTTTCGCGGCCCTGCGACGGGATAATCTGGAATGTCATCGTCGGATTATAGAGCGATTCTTCGACGACGTGCGCGTTGGTAATGATCTTGTCACGGGCAACCACGACGCCCGATCCATGGCCGACCAGCTTGCGTTCACCCTCTACTTCGCTGAATACCACAACGCGCACCACGCTGCGGCTGGCGGCGTTGATGTCAGCAGTTTCGGCATGGGCAGTGCTGGGGAGCAATGACGCGAACAGGGCGATCATTATGATCCATAGGTTGCGCAAATCTTATTCTCCTGAAAAACAGTTGTTCAAAAATCTGAGCAATAACCATTTCCGTTCATCCTGAGCCTGTCGAAGCATGTGACAAGCAACCTGTACTTCGACAAGCTCAGCACGAACGGTCTTATTTTTTCGTATCAAGCCAATCCAACCCTACACCCCGGGACTCACAGAAAGCTATAAGGATCGACATCGACGCCAACGCGGACCGCTTTCGGCCATTCCAGCGCGCCCAGCCATTCGCGCATGATATTCTGCAATTCAGTTTGCCGGGTTGCGTGCACCAGCAATCGCTGCCGGTAACGCCCGCGCAACATCGCCAGCGGGGCCGGGGCGGGGCCATAGACGTGCATGCCTTCAACTTGCGGCGCTGCGCCGCCGATTGCGCGGGCAACTTCAATGGCCTCCCGCTCGTCTTCTGAAGAAATAATGATGGCGGCAAAACGGCCAAAGGGCGGCGCGCCGGCGGACCTTCGCATTTCGGTTTCGGCATCATAAAAGCCATCGCGGTTGCCCGCCACCAACGCCTCAATCACAGCATGGCTAGGATTGCGGGTTTGGATAAAGACTTCACCGGGTTTTTCGGCGCGCCCCGCCCGTCCTGCCGCTTGCGCAATTTGTTGAAACGTCCGTTCAGCAGCACGAAGGTCGCCGCCTTCCAATCCCAAATCGGCATCGATCACGCCGACCAAAGTCAGGTTGGGGAAATGATAGCCTTTGGTCACAAGCTGGGTGCCGATGATGATGTCGACTGCGCCAGCCTCCACCCGGGCGACAAACTCTGCAGCTTTTGCAGGCGACCAAAGCGTGTCCGATGTGGCAATGATGGTGCGGGCATCTGGGAACATGCGGTTCACTTCATCGCTGATCCGTTCGACGCCGGGACCACATGCGACTAGGCTGTCTTTCTCATTGCATTCCGGGCATTCATCGGGCGGCGGCATAACATGGCCGCAATGATGACAGGCAAGGCGGCGAACCAGCCGGTGTTCGACCATCCAGCTGGTGCAATTTGGGCACTGAAACCGGTGGCCACAGGTACGGCATAAAGTGAGCGGCGCAAAGCCCCGGCGGTTAAGGAACAACAGGCTTTGTTCGCCGCGCTCGATACGTTCGGCCAGCGCCTTTAACAATGTCGGCGCAATCCAATGCTGCCGTTCCGGCGCGTCGAGCGTTAGGTCAATCGCCTTGATATCCGGCATCTTGGCAGCACCAAAACGCGACGGGATTTCGAGGCCCCGATATTTGCCAATCGCCACCATATGACGGCTTTCCAGCGCCGGTGTGGCCGACGCCAGCACGACTGGAAAACCTTCAAACATGCCGCGCATCACCGCGACGTCACGGGCATGATAGCGCACGCCGTCTTCTTGCTTGAAACTGATCTCATGCGCTTCATCGACGACAATCAAACCGGCATTGGCAAATGGCAGGAACAAAGCGGAGCGCGCACCGACCACAACTTGCGCCGTGCCGTTTGCCGCCGCCCGCCAGACCCGCCGCCGTTCCGCAGCACGCATACCCGAGTGCCAGGTTGCGGGGGCAACACCAAAGCGTTCTTCAAACCGCTTCAAAAAAGGCTGCGTCAGCGCGATTTCGGGAAGCAGCACGAGGACCTGTTTGCCGCGCCGAATTGCTGCCGCAACGGCTTCAAAATATGTCTCGGTTTTGCCCGATCCGGTAACACCGTCCAGCACAAAGGGTTCAAACTTTTCGGCATCGACCGCCGCGACCATTTCTGCCGCCGCCTTTGTCTGCGCCTCATTCAGCACCGGCTGGGCAAAATCAGGATTGGGAACGGGCAGGGGCTTGTCGATGCTGATGATTATGGGCTCGAATGCTCCGACTTTAATCAGCCCGCGTATTACCGCATCGCTAACCCCCGCCTCTGCGGCCAATTCTCTTGCAAGTCCCTGTGCGCCGTCCAATTGGTCGAGCGCAGCCGCACGCAGCGGCGTCATTCGCGCCGGAACCAATCCGGTCGCGCGATATTCTGTGACCGTTCCCGCAGCCGACAGAATCGCAGCCGACGAAGACAGTACCATCCGCAACACCGACGCATGGTTGCTGATATAATAGTCCGCCACCCAATCGACCAACCGCCGCAGCTGGGGCGTGAGCGGCGGGGTATCGAGCACTTCATAAACCGCACGCAGCCGCTTTGCATCAATGGGATCGGCCGGAAAAACATCATCGTCCCAGACCACCCCCAGCATTCGGCGCGGGCCAAGCGGAACGATCACGATGCTGCCGGGGCCAGCCTCCATATCATCGGGCAGTTTATAGTCGAGCGGGCCGACGGCTTGGGTAAGCAATATGACGCGAACGCGATTCATCGGCGGGATATAGGGCGATTGCGCCGCGCCGTCACCAATCGCTTCCGTTTTTGCAAATTTATGATAGCCTTGCCGCTACCGCCGAGGAGATAAACAGGATGGACATTCAAATTGATCGCCGCAAATTGTTGCTTGCCGGATTGGCCGGGGCAACATTGGCCTTGCCGGGTTGCGCCAGCATGCCGGGGTTTAGCCTGACCGATGCGATCCGCCGGATACTGACTTTGTCGTCGCAAAATGCCTTTGCCATGCTGTTGCAGCCAAACGGCTTTTACGACAGCAATGTCGCGCGGATTGATTTGCCAGACCGGTTTGGTGGGCGCAGCGGCGGCGGGATTTTGTCGGCTGTCCTGCAAAGCAGTAGCTTTCGTGACAAGTTGCAACGCCAATTGAACCGCGCCGCCGAAAAGGGTGCCGAACGCGCCGCGCCGCTGGTGGCTGACGCCGTCCGAAACGTCAGTATCGAAGATGCCGCCGCAATCGTTCGCGGTAATCCGCAAGCCGCAACCGGATTTCTGCGCGGCAAGATGGGACCTGCGCTGGTTGATGCGATGCTGCCCGGAATCTCCGATGGCCTTCGCCTGTTTGACGACGCGACGATCAGCCGCGCCGTGCAATCGGTAACCGGTTTTGACGTCGGCGCGCTGGCATCAGACATAAACCGCAAGGCCGAAAATGCGATCTGGTCCTCCATCGGAGCAGAGGAAGCCGCGATCCGCGCCGATCCGCGCAAAACCAATGATCCGCTGCTTATTGGCGTGTTTGGATTGGGCAGCCGGATTTAAACGACAGGAAGGGTTTAATTACCGCCCCGCTTTAACGCTTGTAATGTAGGATTTGTTCTGGGAACAAAGGGCATGGCCGCTGTTTCAGGGCCTGGCTCTTTGATATTGTTGGCGGTCAGGTTTCACCCTTCGCATTGGGATTTGCGAAAACGTAAAATTACAAAATTATGGCAATGTAGGAAATTATCTATACTTGGACTGCCGAAAAATGTCAAAATAGGCGTCAATCTTGTCAACTAGGTGTCAACTTGGCTATTTCGGCATCTACTCCCGAACGGGTGCCTCGCGCATACTGGAATCGCCAAATTCGCTACCGCCATCGACATTGATGATCGCGCCAGTCACATATCTGGCGGCACCACTGGCCAACCAAAGGCATGCATCGGCAATATCGTCCTTGGTGCCCCAATCGCGAAGCGGGATGCGCGCCTTGCTTGATTTTGCAGAATCTTCGCCGGGGGCCAGCCGCGCCATTCCCTCGGTATCACCAATCGGTCCCGGCGACACGGCATTGACCCGGATCCCTTCATGTCCCCATTCCATCGCCAGACATTTGACCACCTGGTTCACGCCAGCTTTTGCGGCGCAGGCATGGATTTGGAACATCATCGGCTTTACCGCTTGCCCCGCCGTTATGGCGACCAACGACGCCCCGGGGGTACGCAGATGCGGGTGACTGGCATGAAAGACATTGAACGTACCGAGCAGGTCGATGTCGACCACCGTTTTGAATGCATTGGCGCTCATCCCCAATGCCGGTGCCAGAAAGTTACCAGCTGCACCCGATAGCACGATATCAATCTCGCCATATTTGTCGCGGCAACGGGTGAAGGCTTCGGTCAACTTGCCATAGTCGCGCACGTCGCATGCCATGCCGGTTACTTCCAACCCGTCATCGGTCATGGTCTTCGCGGCGGCGGCAATCTTTTCTTCACTGCGGCTAATGATCATCACCTTTGCGCCTGCCTGTGCATAGCGGCGCGCGACCTGTAGATTGATGCCGCTCGATGCGCCTGCAACGAACGCTGTTTTCCCGGCCAGCAGGGCTGGATTAAAGGTGTCGGTCAATTTTTCTCTCCAAATGAATCACTTCACCGCAGAGTATAACTGGTGCGCGGCAAAATGAACTGTCAAAATCACGCGGCATTTGCCATTAGGGTTTCGATAGTGATTCCCTTTTTCCGATACGTTCCAGAAGGTGCAAGAAACCAATGAAATTCTTTGTAGATACCGCCGACACCAACGACATTGCCGAAATGGCAGCAACTGGCTTGCTCGATGGGGTAACCACCAACCCGTCGCTGATTGCCAAGTCTGGCCGCGATTTTATCGAGGTAACACGCGAGATTTGCGGGCTAACAGATGGCCCGGTATCTGCCGAAGTTGTGGCACTCGATCATCCGACGATGATGAAAGAAGCGGAAATTCTGCGCAAAATTGCGGACAATGTCTGCATCAAAGTTCCGTTGACAATGGACGGCCTGAAAACCTGCAAGGCGCTGACCGGTGAAGGAACGATGGTCAATGTGACGCTTTGCTTTTCGGCGGCGCAAGCGTTGCTGGCGGCAAAGGCAGGCGCGACGTTTGTCTCACCGTTTGTGGGCCGTCATGACGACAATGGCTTTGACGGGATGAGCTTGATTGAGGATATCCGACTTGATCTATGACAATTATGCTTTTGAAACCGAGATATTGGTCGCCAGCGTGCGCCACGGTATCCATGTCCTCGAAGCCGCGCGCATCGGCGCAGACGTGATGACGGCGCCGCCCAGCGTCATCAAGGGATTGTTCAAACACATATTGACCGACAAAGGCATCGAAGGATTTATGGCGGACTGGGCCAAAACCGGTCAAGCGATAGGATAAAATAAATGGCAGATATTGATTCAGATATATCGGCAATGGCCGACAGCTTTGACGACAAGGGAAAACTGGTTGTTCCGGATCATGTCCAAGACGCGATCCGCACGTTGCTTTTATGGTCGGGTGAAGATCCCAATCGAGAAGGCCTGATGGACACACCGGCGCGCGTCGGCCGTGCATGGCGCGAATATTGCGAGGGCTATGCCTATGATCCCGGCGCCTATCTGGCCCGCACGTTCGAGGAAGTCGGCGGGTATGAGGGGCTGGTGCTGCTGAAAGATATCCCGTTCCAATCGCATTGTGAGCATCATATGGCACCGATTATCGGCAAGGCCGCCATTGCCTATATGCCCAAGGACCGCGTCGTCGGCATTTCAAAACTGGCCCGCGTTCTGCATGGGTTTGCCCGGCGCTTGCAAGTGCAGGAGCGGCTGACCGCCGAAGTCGCGGGTTGCATCTGGGAAAATCTGAAACCGCATGGTGTGGCGGTGGTGATCGACGCGCAGCACGGCTGCATGACCGGACGCGGCGTGCGCACGCCGGGCGTCGGCATGGTCACCAGCAGCCTGCACGGCTGTTTCTTGGAAGACCAGCGCAGCCGCAAAGAAGTTATGGGGTTGATGGGGTATTGAGGGAAAATGCTACCAAAGCATGATGGTTTTACAGGAAATCGTCATTGCGAGGAGCCAAAGGCGACGCGGCAATCCAGTGCAGCGTCACAAAACACTGGATTGCCGCGCTTCGCTCGCAATGACGAAATTGGTCCAATGTAAAGTCATCATACCCTAACCCAAAAAAAAGGGCCGCCCAGTCATATGACAAGGCGGCCCGTTTTTATTTAAGCAACAACGATCAATCGTCGGTATCATCCGATTCAGCAACCCCAAGGCCTTCGGCTTCGGCAGCGGCTTTCGCGGCGGCTTGCGCTTCACGGCGGGCCGCGTTGGCTGCAAACTCTTTCTCGTCGGCAGCATCGGCGGCAACTTCGGCTTCAACCTGTGCTTCGATGGCTTCAGCAGCGATCTCGGCCTGTTCGTCTTCAAACATTTGATCAAGCACGTTGATGCCGTCTTTTTGCAGTTCGGCTTCGTCATCGCTGCGCGCAACGTTGACTTGAACCTTGACGACAACTTCGGCGTGCAAAACGGCTTTAACATCATAAACGCCAAGCGATTTGATCGGACGTTCCAGAACGATCATCGCCTTGGTTACGTTCGCGCCGGTGGCGTTCAAGCCCTCGGCAATGTCGCGTACCGTGACTGAACCATAAAGCTGGCCAGAGTTGGACGCGGCACGGATCAGAATGATCTGCTTGCCTTCGACATCAGCCGATGCGGTTTGTGCTTCGCCGCGGCGATCGGCATTGTCGCTTTCGATCTTCGCACGGTTGGCTTCAAATACCTTGCGGTTTGAGGCGTTGGCACGAAGCGCTTTTTTGTTCGGCAACAGGAAGTTACGGGCATAGCCGTCCTTCACCGTTACAACATCACCAATCGCGCCGAGTTTCTCTACGCGTTCGAGAAGTATGATTTCCATTGTGGTTCTCCTTACTTCACGATGTACGGCAACAGGCCGATATGACGGGCGCGTTTGATCGCTTTGGTCAGCTCGCGTTGCTTAATTGCGGAAACGGCGGTGATGCGCGACGGTACAATCTTGCCGCGCTCTGAAATGTAACCTTGCAGCATGCGTACATCTTTATAATCGATTTGCGGCGCATCCTTACCTTGGAATGGGCAAGATTTACGGCGACGGAAAAATGGACGTGACATTATGCAGCCTCCTCTTCGCGTGGACGGCGTGGGCCGCGATCAGGGCGGTCGCCGCGATCCGGACGATCACCGCGTTCACCGCGCTCTGGACGGTCATTTTTGCGCATCATAACCGATGGGCCTTTTTCGTGCGCATCAACGCGAACGGTCATGTAACGGATTACATCTTCGTTCAGGCGTGTTTGCCGTTCCAGTTCAGCGATTGCATCGCCGCCGGATTCAACTTCAAGCATCACGAAATGCGCTTTGCGGTTTTTTTGAATTTTGTAGGTCAGCGTGCGCAAACCCCAGGTTTCAGTCTTAACGACCTTACCCTTCAGTTCTTCAACGATTTTTGTAGCGCCTTCGGCAAGTGCGTCAACTTGGGCCTGCGAGAGGTCCTGACGTGCCAAAAACACATGCTCATACAGAGCCATGGGCGTTTTCCTTATCCTGCCGATCGCTGACGCCGCCCCATGCGGTCGCCCCTCCGGCTTTCTTTGTTCCGCGCGGGTTGCCCCAATTGGAGATGCGCCGTTAGGGGAGTGGGGCGCGGAATGCAAGCGATTCGGGCAGGGTGATCGGCGGAGATGCGTGCACCAACCTTTCTCCCCTTGAGGGAGAAGGATACGAAGCCTTGCCGCAGCAAGCGGCTAGGTAAAGTTGGATGAGGGGGTGCGAGCCATAGGCTCGCGCGGTCGTGACGACCGCTACCCCTCACCCAGCTTCGACTAATTCGCTACGCTCATAAGTCTGCACAACCCTCTCCCTCAAGGGGAGAGGGGGCTGGAAATGCCAACAATTCTGGGGCTCTCAGCCTATTATGCAATCAAGTCGCACAACGTGAAAGGTGACCTATGCCAATCGGTTCATCAAACCATGTGGCAGATAAAACTAAACGTCGAATACCGTTTCTGCCAATTTGTGCAGGAAGTGAGAGGCAGTCCCGTCCAGGCTGGCGATATGGTTCCAAATTAGCGTAAAGCGTTCCATCGATTTCTACTTTCACTTCACGTCCTTCGACCTTTACGCCATCAAGGATTTTGAAAGCTGTAACGTTGGCAGTTAAACTGTTGCGTGATGATATGCTCTTCACCATCAAATTCAACTGTATTGGAGCGGTATCATATCCATAGAACGCCTTAAATTCATACATAGAGCGCGCAGCATAACTGCCCGTCGCAGCTCCAATAAATGGTAACATAAAAAAACCTAAATATATTCTCCAATCACTAAGCTTTGCTTTTGGTTGTAGAGTATACCAATAAACTATCCAGCAACCGAGTATGATGCCAACTAATATACCTGTGAACCGCCAAGCTGGAATAATCTGCTCGACCAAGGCGCTCCTATGGAATGTCATTTCCAAAAGAAAGAAAAGGCACGTTATGCCAAATATCAGCCATCTCAAAGATTTTTGTTTAGCTGAGATATGTATCTTAGTTTGTTCTTTTTCTATTAGATCCATCAAACGCTCGCCTTCACCAGCCGCCCCAGCACATCCGCCGCAAAGGCGCTCAATGTATCATCCCTTGCGCCCATAATCACGATCCGGTCGCCGGCTTGCGCCAGTTCGACGATGCGGTCGCCGCATGCTTCGCGGGACGGGATATGTTCGGCTTTGCGTCCCGCCGCCAGCACGGCGTCGGTGATCGACTGGCTGCCCAGGCTGCGGTCGACGGTTCCGCCGAAATAGACGGGGTCGCATAGGATCAAATGGTCATCGCGGCCCAGTTTGGCGGCGAATACGGCGGAGAGTTCTTGGCCCATAACGCGGATCGGGCCGTAGCCGTGGGGTTGGAAAAACGCGATGACGCGGCCCGGAAAGGCCTTGAGCGTCGCCAACGTCGCGGCTGTCTTATCGGGGTTATGGCCGAAATCGTCGATCACGGTGATGCCGCCTGCGATGCCGACAATGTCGAAGCGCCGCGCAAGGCCAGTAAAGCGTTCCATCGCGTGAATGGCTTGCGGCACATGCACGCCCAGCGGCCATCGCGGCGGCGATGGCGGCCAATGCGTTGGCGATATTGTGGCGGCCGGGGACTTGCAGGGTGACGGGCCATGCCTCGCCATTTGCGTGCAGGGTGAAGCGGCTGCCCAGTGGCAGGTCGATGACGTCCACGGCGCGAATGTCTGCACGGTCGGTGAAGCCGAAGGAGATGCGGCGCGGGGCAATGTCCCCCTCCCGCTTGCGGGAGGGGTTAGGGGTGGGCGAAGTTTCGTTATCGCGCTCCGCATTCCCACCCCCGGCCCCTCCCGCAAGCGGGAGGGGAGTTGGTAGTGCAGCCATCAACGCCACACTCTCGATATCATCGGCGTTCCAGATCGCGGTCTTTGCTCCGCTTGCGCGAAATCGCCGAACAACGTCCGCAATTCTTCCAAACTTTTATGATCCAGACTGACATTGTTCAGCACCGCAACCTCGGGCGTGAACAAGGCGATGCTGCCATCGCTTTCGTCGACTTCGGAAACAAACACATCACCTTTACCCACCCGCGCGCTGGCAAAAGGGGCGTCATCGGCGACGAAGTTTTTCATCACGCCGCCGTTCATGATTGTCGGGTCCATTCCGGCGTCGGTTAATATCCAGCCGATCATGCCGGTGACGGTGGATTTGCCGCTGGTTCCGCCCACTGCAATGCTGCGCGGTGCGGCGTTGAACAATTCCGCCAGCAATTCGGCGCGGGTCATGCGGGGGCAGCCAAGTTCGATGCCCTTTGCGATGTCGGGCACGCTATCCTCAATCGCGGCGGACGCGATCAGGATTTGGTCGCCGCTGGTCAGCCCGCTGCCGTCCTGCTTGTGCAAACTGATGCCCAAGCTTTGCAGCCATTCAAACTTTGCGCCAAGCCGGCCTTGATCCAATGCGCGGTCCGAACCACCTACGGTAGCACCGGAATCGCGGACGATGTTGGCAAGGGGCAGCATGCCGGATCCGCCGATGCCGCAGAAGAAATAGGATTTGTTTTTGCTCATCATTCCCCGCTATTGATCGAGGCGGGTTTTGGCAAGGGAGCGGTAAGTTGGCTAAGGAAAAAATGCGCAATTAAAACCACCGTAGCCCTGAGCCTGTCGAAGGGCGCTTCTATTTCAATAAGTACGGCATTAGGATAGACATCCTTCGACAAGCTCAGGACTACGGAATTAATTAGTCTATGAAACTAATGGGGAGCGCAAGGCATGAAAATCGGAATTTGCGCGCCGTCTGCGGCATTCTCTCGCATTGATGCGGACCGCGTTGCTGCATTGGCGGCGGCGGAATATCCCGGCGCGCAGCTTTGCTTTCACGATCAATGCTTTTTGGAGGCGGGCCATTTTGCTGGAAGTGATGCGCAGCGGCTGGCGGCGTTTGTTGAGCTCGCCAATGATCCCGGCATCGACGCCATCTGGTTTGCGCGCGGCGGATATGGCGCGGGGCGGATTGCGGCGGATACGGTGCGGCAGCTTGGCGATACCGCGCGGGATAAAATCTATCTGGGTTATAGCGATGGCGGGTTTTTGCTCAGCGCGCTGTATCGTGACGGCATCGGGCGGCCTGCTCACGGCCCTGTCGTTGCCGACATTAGGCGAACGGGCGGCGAGGATGCGGTTAGGCGGGCGCTGAATTATCTGGTGCATAATGACGCGGCGGCGTTGGAGCCGCATATCGATGCGGGCCAAAAATACGCCGCATTCAACTTGATGACTTGCGCGATGATGACGGGTACGCCGCTAATGCCCGATTTATCCGGCCATGTGTTGATGGTCGAGGAAGTCAGCGAATATCTTTACGCGTTTGACCGTGCGATGGGCAATGTAACCAGCTATTTTGCAGATAAGGGCCTTGCTGGAATCCGGCTGGGCCGGGTTAGCGACATTCCCGAGAACGACCGGCCATTTGGCGAGGATGCCGAAAGCATAACGCGGCGATACTGTGCGGGTTCGGGCATCGCCTATTTGGGCCGCGCCGACATTGGCCATGATGCACAGAATAAAATCGTGCCGTTTGGGCTTGCGCTAGACTAAGCCGCGCCATAAGCACGCCGCCAATAGAAAAGGACAGTATATGCGCGCATTTGTATTTCCGGGACAGGGCAGTCAGGCCGTGGGCATGGGCAAGTTGCTGGCCGATGCTAGCCCCACTGCCAAGGCAGTGTTTCAAGAGGTGGACGACGCGCTGGGGCAAAATCTGTTCCGGCTGATGTGCGAAGGCCCCGAAGATCAGCTGACCCTGACCGAAAATGCGCAGCCAGCGATTATGGCCAATGCGATTGCTACCTTGCGCGTGATGGAGGTGGAAGGCGGTATCTCGCTGGCGGAAAAGGCTGCGTTTGTGGCGGGGCACAGCTTGGGGGAGTATACCGCATTATGCGCGGCGGGGGCATTTGATGTGGCGACCACGGCGCAGCTGCTAAAACTGCGCGGGCAAGCGATGCAGGCGGCGGTTCCGGTTGGACTGGGCGGAATGGCGGCATTGCTGGGCGCGGATATTGCCAAAGCCGAGGCGCTTGCTGCTGCGGCGGCAATTGGCGAAACGGGCGTTGAGGTTTGCACCGTGGCCAACGATAATGATCCTGGGCAAGTCGTGATTTCCGGACATATCGGCGCGATTGAACGTGCCATCGAAATGGTCAAGGGAAATAGCGGCACTTGGGGCATTAAACGCGGTATATTGCTGCCGGTGTCCGCGCCGTTCCATTGTCCGTTGATGCAACCCGCGGCGGACGCAATGGCGGCGGCACTGGACGAAACCGCGATTGCCGCGCCACGTGTGCGCTTGTTCGCCAATGTCACCGCCGCGCCGGTATCAGAACCCGAATTGATCGCGGCGCAGTTGGTGCAACAAGTGACGGGCCGTGTGCGCTGGCGCGAGTCCGCCATTGCGATGGCGGCGGCGGGGGTCAGTGACTTTATCGAGGTCGGCGGTAAAGTGCTCTGCCCGATGATCAAACGCAGCGCAGGCGATGATGTAACCACAACCAGCGTGATTAGCATGGATGATATCGAGGCGTTGCTAAAGGTGCTTTGACTTTAATTTTCGTCATTGCGAGCGTAGCGAAACAATCCAGGGTTGGATAAGCTGCTCTGGATTGTTTCGCTACGCTTGCAATGACGAACTAAAAGGACAAGTATAAAATGACCGACTTACTCCTAACCCATCAAGACGGCCCCATCCTGACCATCACCCTGAACCAACCTGATCGCCGCAATCCGATCAGCGAAAACAGCGTGGTCGATGCATTATGTGCGGCGTTCGAGGCGGCGGACCGTGACATTACTGTGCGTTGCGTCATCCTGACGGGCGCGGGCACTGCTTTTTCCTCTGGTGGTGATTTGAAACAGATGAAGGCGGGCACGGGCGGATTGAAGGCCGAAAATTCGGTGCAAACACGCCGCAATTATAAATATGGTATTCAGCGTTTGCCGTTAATGTTTCAGGCATTGGAAGTGCCCGTTGTCGCGGCCGTTAACGGCGCAGCCATTGGCGCAGGCTGCGATCTGGCGTGCATGTGCGACGTGCGGATTGCTGGACAATCTGCTAAATTTGCCGAGAGTTTTGTGAAGCTGGGAATCATCCCGGGCGATGGCGGCGCGTGGTTGTTGCCGCGCATTATCGGTTTTTCCAAGGCGACCGAACTGGCGTTAACCGGCGATATGATTGACGCCAACGAGGCGCTTTCCATCGGCCTTGTCAGCCGCGTTGTTCCGGACGCCGAACTGATGGATGCGGCGCGCGCCATCGCCGCCAAAATCGCCGCCAATCCGCCACACGCGGTGCGCATGACCAAGCGTTTGCTGCGCGAAGGGCAAATGACCGACCTTAAAAACAGCCTGGAAATGGCCGCCGCGATGCAATCCCTCGCGCATGCAACGAGCGACAATGACGAAGCGATCAACGCGTTCATCGAAAAGCGAAAGCCGACTTTCACGGGCGAGTGATTTTTGGTTCACGCGGAGGCGCGGAGACGGGGGGCTATAGACTAAACGTCACCCTGAACTTGTTTCAGGGTCCATTTATCGGCAAGGACAGTTTTTAAATTGAAATGGATGCTGAAACAAGTTCAGCATGACGATCACAGCAAGGAAATGGTATGTTTGATTTAACCGGAATGACAGCTTTGTAACCGGCGCATCGGGCGGCATTGGCAGTGCGATTTGTGCGGCGCTTGCATCGCAGGGCGCGCGGTTGGCGGTTTCGGGCAGCAACGTGGATAAACTGAATGCGTACCGCGATAGTTTGGCCAATGAACATGGCGGCGATCATGTCGCTATTCCCTGCAATCTGGGCGATGCAGACAGCGTCGAGGCGCTGATTCCGGCGGCGTTGGAACACTTGGCAAGATCGACATTCTGGTCAACAACGCCGGGATTACCCGCGATAATCTGGCGATGCGGATGAAGGATGAGGAATGGTCGGACGTTATCCGGATCAATCTGGAATCCAATTTCCGGCTGTGCCGCGCCGCCGCGCGTCCGATGATGAAGGCGCGCTTTGGGCGGATAATCTCGATCACCAGCGTCGTTGGTGCAACCGGCAATCCGGGCCAAGCCAATTACGCCGCATCAAAGGCGGGTGTGGTCGGCATGTCGAAAGCATTGGCGCAGGAACTGGCCAGCCGCGGCATCACCGTCAACTGCATCGCGCCGGGCTTTATCGCCACACCGATGACTGATGGCTTGCCCGACGCCCAAAAAGAAGCACTCAACGCCCGTATCCCGATGGGCCGGATGGGCGAAGGTAGCGACATCGGCGCAGCGTCCGCCTATCTGGCGTCGCGGGAAGCAGGGTATATGACCGGGCAGACTTTGCATGTGAATGGCGGCATGGCGATGCTGTGATGGTTATGTGACCATTAATGTCGCTGGCAAATCTTAACCACCCTCTTGCCAAGCCCCCCGCGCCGCATTAGGGCATGCATACAAGTTTAATCCTCCCAAACATGAAGGGGCAAGTTTATGAGCGACACCGCAGAACGGGTCAAAAAAATCGTAGTCGAACATCTCGGCGTCGAAGCGGACAAGGTAACCGAAGCTGCCAGCTTTATCGACGATTTGGGCGCTGACAGCCTTGATATTGTTGAACTGGTGATGGCGTTTGAAGAAGAATTTAACGTCGAAATCCCTGACGATGCGGCTGAAAAAATTGCGACTGTTAAGGATGCAATCGACTTCATCGACGCAAACGGTTGAATTTTTCGGCGCATTTGCGCTGAAATTACTGTATATAAACGGCTTTTTTGCAGGGCAATACTGATCCCGCAGGAAAGCCGTTTGCTTTTGTCGGCAAGATGTTTTTAAAGCATCCATTGGAATGAGAATTTGGAGAATATTATGCGCCGCGTAGTCGTAACAGGTTTGGGCTTGGTAACGCCATTGGGCGCGGACGTTGAAACCAGCTGGAAGAATATTCTTGCATCGAAATCGGGCGCGGGGCCGATAACGCGCTTTGATGCTAGCAATCAAAAATGCACGATTGCGTGTGAGGTTAAGCCCGTTGGTCATGAATATGGTTTTGATCCTGATTTGCGCGTTGATCATAAAGTGCAGCGCCAGGTTGATCCATTTATTATTTATGGCATTGATGCCGCAGGGCAAGCCCTCGAAGATGCCGGGCTGACTGAACTTACCGACGCCCAAAAAGTACGCGCCGGTTGCTCGATTGGTTCGGGTATTGGCGGATTGCCGGGAATCGAAAGCGAATCATTGGTGCTGGCCGAAAAAGGCCCTGGCCGGGTCAGCCCGCATTTCGTTCATGGCCGCCTGATCAACCTAATCTCTGGTCAAGTGAGCATAAAATATCAATTGCTTGGGCCAAATCACGCGGTAGTTACGGCATGTTCCACTGGTGCCCATTCGATTGGCGACGCGGCAAGAATGATCCGCGATGATGATGCCGATATCATGCTGGCCGGCGGCGCAGAGGGCACAATCAACCCACTTGGAGTGGCTGGATTTGCGCAGGCACGCGCGCTGAACATGACCTATAATGATCGCCCCGAACAAGCGAGTCGGCCTTATGACAGAGACCGCGACGGTTTTGTTATGGGTGAAGGCGCTGGCGTCGTCTGCCTTGAAGAATATGAGCATGCGAAAGCGCGCGGAGCGAAAATATATGCCGAAGTCGTGGGCTATGGACTTTCGGGAGACGGCTATCATGTTACAGCGCCTCACCCCACCGGCGATGGCGCATATCGGGCAATGGCAATGGCGATGAAAAAGGCTGGTATGCAGCCCGGCGACATCGATTATATCAACGCACATGGCACATCTACAATGGCGGATACAATCGAATTGGGCGCGGTAAAGCGTCTATTTGGCGATGATTTGTCGGGCGCGTCGATGAGCTCGACAAAATCCGCTATCGGACATTTGCTGGGCGGCGCCGGTGCCGTTGAAAGTATATTTTGTATATTGGCACTGCGTGATCAAATTGTCCCGCCGACGCTCAATCTCGACAATCCAGACGAAGGTTGCGACGGCGTTGATTTGGTGCCTCACGTCGCGAGAAAGCGTCAAGTCCGCGCGGTTCTTAACAACAGTTTTGGTTTCGGAGGCACGAACGCCAGTTTGATAATGAAGGCCATTTAAATTATGCCAAAGATTATCAAATGGGTCATTGGATTGGGGCTGTTGGCCGCGTTGATAATTGGCGGAAATTTCGTCTATGGCTGGACCGCAGCTGGCCCGTCGGAACGCGATGTAACCGTGGTCATAAAACCGGGGTCGAGCATCCGTTTGGCGGCAAATCAACTTGAAAAAGGCGGCATACTGAAATCGGCCGAGGCATTCGTAAATCGCGCCCGCATCTTGGCCGGAACGCGCACGATCAAGGCCGGCGAGTTTCTGATCCCTGCCGGAGCATCCAATGCCGATGTGTTGTCGATACTAACCGGTGGCAAGGCCGTGCAGCGCATGATAACGGTGGTTGAAGGAATGCCCTCAATCATGGTTTGGGAACGATTGATGGCCAATGAGAAACTAACTGGTGACATTCCCGTGCCTGCCGAAGGTTCAGTTTTGCCAGACAGTTACGCTTTTGAAAAAGGCGAACCGCGCGCCGCCGTGATGAAACGGATGCAGGACGCAATGGCGACGACACTTGCTGAACTGTGGGAAAAGCGCAGCGCCGATACGGTGGTGAAAACCCCGCAACAAGCGATCTCGCTGGCTGCGATCGTAGAAAAAGAGACGCAGGTTCCTGCAGAACGGCCGACTGTGGCGGGGGTTTACTCCAATCGCTTGCGTAAAAACATGATGCTGCAAGCTGACCCGACGATTATCTATCCGATCACCAAGGGCAAGCCGCTTGGCCGCCGTATTCGTCAGTCTGAAATTGCCGATGTGAATGATTACAATACTTATGCAATGGTTGGCCTGCCGAAAGGCCCGATCGCCAATCCCAGCCGTGCGTCGATTGAGGCGGTGCTTAATCCAGCTAAAACCAGTGCGTTGTTCTTCGTCGCCAATGGGAAAGGCGGCCATGTTTTTTCTGATACGTTGGAGGAACATAACGCAAATGTTGAAAAATGGTTCGCGATCCGCCGCGAACGCGGTGAGATGTAAGTGAAACCGGTGTGCCTTGTCATCGGCGCAGGCGATGATACCGGCGCGGCGATTGCACGGGCGTTCGCTCGGCAAGGAATGACGGCATGTCTTGTTCGGCGGCCACGGCATGGCGATGTGCTGGAGGCGCTGGCGCAAAGCATCCGCGACGAGGGTTTTGCCGCCGCCGCCTATCCCGCCGATGCGCGTGATGAAGATGCTATGACAGCGCTGTTTGAAAAGATTGAGGCTGAAATTGGCCCAATCGAAGTCGCGGTGTTTAACATCGGGGCGAACGTGCGGTTTTCGATTACCCAGATGACGGGACAGGTTTACCGCAAGGTATGGGAGATGGCGACATTTGCCGGATTTCTGATGGGGCGCGAGGCTGCAAAGTGGATGTTACCGCGAGGCCGGGGTACGATCCTGTTCACCGGTGCGACCGCTAGCCTGCGCGGCGGAGCTGGCTTTTCGGCCTTTGCAGGAGCGAAATTCGCATTGCGGGCTTTGGCGCAATCAATGGCGCGCGAATTGGGACCACAGAATATCCACGTTGCCCATATCATAATCGACGGCGCAATTGATTCCAATTTCATCCGCGAAAATATGGCGGATGTCGACGTCCGGCGCGATTCGGACGGGATATTGTCGCCCGGCGACATTGCACAAAATTATGTGATGCTGCACAATCAGCCGCGCACCGCGTGGACGCATGAACTAGATTTGCGTCCCTGGTCAGAAACATTCTAACGGAGGCGATCTCGATGCCGAAAACTGTGGATTTCATCTTCGATTTTGCCAGCCCGAACGCATATCTGGCGGACAAGGTATTGCGCGAAATTGCCGTTCGCACAGGTGCCAACATCAATTACATTCCTTGCCTGCTTGGCGGCATATTTAAGGCGACGAACAATCAAGCGCCGATGATCGCCTTTGCGCCGATCAAGGGCAAGATGGCGTACGAGATGCTGGAAACGCAGCGGTTCATAGCCAAGCATGAATTGGTGCAGTTCAAAATGAACGCCCATTTTCCGGTCAACACCTTAATTTTAATGCGTGGCGCGATTGCGGCGCAGCGGGATGGACGGCTAAGCCAGTATATCGACGCAGGATTGGCGATGATGTGGGAACAGAGCCTGAAAATGGACGATCCGGCGGTGTTCTGCGCGGCGATGTCGGACGCTGGATTTGACGGAGCGGGCTTGTTGGCGCGAACCCAAGATCCCGATATCAAGGCCGAATTGGTGGCCAATACCGAAGCAGCGGTCATGCGCGGCGCATTTGGTATTCCGACATTCTATGTGGGTGAACAGATGTTCTTTGGCAAAGAACGCCTGGGACAATTGGAAGAGGCGCTAGGATAGGACGGCAGGATCGGGCGGCCAAAAGTCATCGCAAAAAAGGACGATGGCTTTGTGCGTTTCCTGAAAAAACCCTCAAGACTCAAGTCGCCGCCGCTGCTATCCCGCGATCTATGCCAGAAGAATCCAATAGCACCCAAAAGCATCTCTACCTCATCGATGGTTCCGCGTATATTTTCCGGGCCTATCACCGCTTACCGCCGCTAACAAATAAACATGGTGAGCCTGTTGGCGCGGTTTATGGCTATACGACGATGCTTTGGAAATTGGCCGACGATCTGCATGCCGCTGATGGACCCACGCATATGGCCGTGGTGCTGGACAAAGCGGGGACCAGTTTCCGCAATGATCTGTACGATCAATATAAGGCCAACCGCCCGCCCGCACCCGAAGATTTGCGCCCGCAATTCCCGATGATCCGTGATGCCACCTTGGCGTTTTCGCTGCCGATGGTGGAGGAGGAAAATGTCGAAGCGGATGATATGATCGCCAGCTATACCAAGGCAGCGGTGGCGGCCGGATGGAATGTAACGATCGTCTCGTCTGACAAGGATTTGATGCAGCTGATAGAGCCGGGCGTAGACATGCTCGACACCATGAAGAACATCCGCATTGGCCGCGAGGGTGTGGAGGAGAAATTCGGAGTTGGTCCCGAACTGGTCGGCGATGTGCTGGCATTGATGGGCGATAGCAGCGACAATATCCCGGGCATTCCCGGAATCGGGCCAAAGACAGCGACCAAGCTGATTACCGAATTTGGTACGTTGGACGGCGTGCTGGCTGCGGCTCCCGATATGAAGCCGTCAAAGATGCGCGACAATTTGATCGAGCATGAAGATAAGGCGCGGTTATCGCGGGTGTTGGTGACGTTGAAAGAGGATTGCCCGTTGCCTATTGCGCTGGCCGATATGGAATTGGGAAAAATTCCGGAACCGCCTTTGGTTGAATTTTTGGAATATCACGGTTTCAACTCGCTGTTGAAACGCATCGGTCAAGTGAGCAATACTGCGTCGGCAAACAAGACTTTGGCGGGGGCTCCTGCTACTACCACCAAGGGCGACGGGATGGCGAATGCACCCGCCGCCGGATCACGGATACTGCCGGCGCCGATGCCGCCAATAGATGTTACCGCTTATGCGTGCGTAACCACCATCGCAGCGCTTGATCAATGGATTGCCAAGGCACGCACCGCTGGAGTCGTCGCGTTTGATACCGAGACCGACAGTTTGGAAGCAGTGACAGCGCGGCTCGTAGGGTTCAGCCTTGCCACCGCGCCGGGCGAGGCGTGTTATGTTCCGTTGCAACATGGTGGCACCGACATGTTTTCTGAAAAGCCCGATCAAATTGCATTTGATGAAGCCTTAGCGCGGATCAAGGATTTGCTCGAAGACGATAGCGTGCTGAAAGTCGGCCAAAACCTGAAATATGATATGAGCGTGCTGGCGCAACATGATATTTCGATATCATCGTTCGATGACACTATGGTGATGAGCTTTAATCTGGATGCAGGCGCGCATGGGCACGGCATGGATGAGCTGTCTAAACTGCATCTGGGCCATGAATGCATCAGCTACAAAAGTGTCACTGGCACTGGCAAAAGCCAGATCAGCTTTGCCGAAGTTCCATTGGTGCAAGCGACGCAATATGCCGCCGAAGATGCCGATGTAACTTTGCGCTTGTGGCATCACTTGAAACTGCGGCTGCCAACCGAAAAAGCGACCCGGATTTACGAGATGGTTGACCGGCCAACTGTGCCAGTGCTGTCAAAAATGGAATGCCGGGGAATTAAGGTCGACCGCGCCGTGTTGTCGCGGTTGTCGGCGGAATTTGCCAGCGAGATGGAAAAATTAGAGGCGCAAATTCATGGTTTAGCCGGTGAGCCATTTGCTATCGCCAGTCCCATTCAGCTGGGCAAAATCCTGTTCGAAAAAATGGACAACAAGGGCGGCAAGAAAGGCAAATCGGGGCAGTATTCCACAGACGTGACCGTGTTGGAGGATTTGGCCGGCCAAGGCGTGGAGATTGCAGGCAAGGTGCTCGAATGGCGGCAACTGGCCAAGCTGAAATCGACCTATACCGATAGCTTGCAGGAACAGATCAACGCCAAAACCGGCCGCGTACATACCAGTTACAGCCTGACCGGAGCGCAAACCGGGCGGCTGTCTTCGACCGATCCGAATTTGCAGAATATCCCGATCCGCACCGAAATCGGGAGGCAGATCCGCGATGCGTTTGTCGCCGAAGAAGGCAATGTCATATTGGCAGCGGACTATAGCCAGATCGAATTGCGGCTGGCGGCACACATGGCCGATGTCGGTGCATTGCGAGAGGCATTTGAGCAGGGCGAAGACATCCACGCCCGCACCGCCCGCGAGTTGTTTGGCGAAGTCAACCGCGACACCAGAGGACGCGCCAAAACGATCAACTTTTCGATCCTGTACGGCATATCGCGCTGGGGTCTGGCAAAGCGACTTGAAAGTACACCTGACGAGGCGCAGGCCATGATCGACGCCTATTTCAAAAGCTTTCCGGGCATCAGCAACTATATCCGCGAGACGTTGGAAAGCGTGCGCGAAAAGGGTTACTCCGAAACGCTGTTTGGCCGCAAAACCTGGTTTCCGCGGATCAAGTCCGGCAATGGCGCCGAACGCCAAGGCAGCGAACGCGCCGCGATTAATGCGCCGATACAAGGCACCAGCGCCGACATCATCAAACGTGCCATGGCCCGCATGGATGATGCGCTTGGCGGCGGCAGGGTTGGGCCATGTCCGCATGCTATTGCAGGTGCATGACGAGCTGGTGTTCGAATTGCCCGAGGGCGACATCGCAGCAGCGAGCGAGGTTATCCGCGCAGTGATGGCGGGCGCGGCGGAACCGGCGGTAAAGTTGTCCGTGCCGCTCGGCGTCGATATCGGCACCGGAAAAAGCTGGGGCGCAGCGCATTAGGCAGAATGGTCATTGCGAGGAACGTAGTGACGAAGCAATCCAGTGCAGCTTAAACCTGCTCTGGATTGCTTCGCTCCGCTCGCAATGACGTTTGTTAACGCTGATAAATCCGCACAAGTACAATTCCGAGTAGGATTTAAATCCTACAATTTGGGAAACTGGATCTAGGCCTGAAACGCTCAAGTTGACACCTAGTTGACAAGATTGACGCCTATTTTGACATTTTTCGAAAGCATGTCGTAAGATTATTTCCAACACCGCGATTTTCGGCATTTACGTTTTTCGGCAAAACTCCTGCGAAGAGGAGGTATTCTGACAGCCAACAATGTCAAAGAGCTTGGCCCTAAACAAGCGGCCATGGCCTTTGTTCCCAGAACAAATCCTACATTACAAGCAATAATGCGCGATAACAAACATACGTCTAACGAACCGCCGCGACGGCTGACATAACCACCCTGCCATCGCTGCCAAGCGCCGCCAATTCAATTTGGCCGTCAACGTGCCTGCCAACCAAATGCAATTCCTCACCGACAAATGCGGGTGCCTGCCCGCGAAAGGCAAAGCTTTTTAACTTATTGCTGCCCAATTCGCGCGCCACTAGGTCGAGCAACAGCGTCGCGGTCAAGGGTCCATGGACCACTAGCCCGCGATAACACTCCTCATTCACGGCATAGGGCGCGTCATAATGTATGCGGTGGCTGTTAAATGTTAGGGCAGAATAGCGAAACAATAACGCCTCATTTGGCGTGATATTGCGGTGCCATTGCCAGCCGGATAGATCGGGCGTTCCCTTGCCAAGCGCAATTGGCGCGGCGGTGCTGGCTTCGCGGTAGACGACAGTTTGGGTTTCGGACACCGCAAGCGTTCCGTTGACGGTGGTTTCATGCGCTATTTCGACAAACACCAACGACCCGCTGCCGCCAGATTTTTCTGCGATACTTAGTATATTGGAGGTGCGTTCGATCGCGTTATCGGCGGCTATGGCGGCATGAAATTCCACTTTGCTCGATGCCCACATCCGACGAGGTAGCGGAATGGGCGGCAAGAAACTGTCCGGGCTGTGCGTGCGAACAGGATGGCCGTCGACGCCCAGATCCGATGTAGCGGCGCCCGGCGTACAAAGGCACCAATGGATCGCTTGCGGCGCAATCATGCTATCGACTTGTATGCTATCGTCATGGCTATTCAGTGTAGCATGAAACCGGGCCAGCAACGCGGGCGTCAGAATGTCGCTTTGTTTCTGCGACCGGCCAATCCAGGCATCCCAATCACCCATGATAAACTCCTTTGCGCACCGGGCAAACTCGCCCATTATTCTTTTTGCAAGTCGACGGTTACTAGACATGAAAATGAGCTTCGGTAACAGTGAAATTGCTGAAGCCATTTCCGCGAGACTTGCACCAAATTGCTTTGTCATCTGTTTGCGTCGTCGTTGCCGAAAGGTCGAAAGTTTTTTCTGGCCAATATCGCGATATTAAGCGAAAGAAAACCATGTCGATTTCACCTTTAATTGTGTTCGCCCTCATGGCTGCTGCAACTTCGGCAACTTCCGATATTGCCATCGATCAACGTGATGCGGCGCATTCCAAATATAAGAATTGCAAGGCACCCAAAAATTTCGCCAAACGCTTTGCCAAAATGACGCTGGAGCAGGCATTGGAGAAAACCAATGGCTCAATTGAGCATTTGAAGCCCGGCCCGCTGGAGCAGGACAATCCGGTGGTAGGCGCGCGGGTAACTTCAAATGACGTATTTGCACGAACGTGGTTTAGCGTCCCGCTATATGGTTATGACCACAGCTTCGCCAATATTTTCCGCAAGCTGGGCGGCGAAAATGTCTATACTATCGGCGTGAGCAACACCAATTACAGCGCCGGTTCAAAAGTGTTGATCCTCAACGAACTGGCTGAAATTTATGTCAAGCAGGGGGCGGAGATAAGGGCAATAAAGCTTAGCGACGCACGCGAAAATGGTTTTTGCAGCTGGACCGGCGCGGGCAAGCAAGACACCTGCTTCAGCACCGCATCCGCGGCATTTGAAGTTGATAAGGCGCTATTCGAGGCGCTCGCAAATGCCGATCCCGCTAAACCGATTGTCATCACATCAAAGCGGCATGATGGTGCAATGTCAAAATGCCCCCTCTATTTCTCCCCGCTAAGTTTCAAAGCCCCCATGATGCGGATCAACGGGCAATATGCCCGGGCAGTGGCAAAGCGCGAGAGGCAGGTTGAGGGGGGGAGTTGAGGATCAGATTTCGACCGGAGTTCAGCTTATCGTCGCGAAGAGTTTTTTAATCGTCGAACCAGCAAACTTCATACACGTTGCCTTCCTCATCTACCTCGCGATCTTGACCGAAAATATACTCTCCAGTTTTATGCGCTGACAGGCTGCATGAACCTACCGAGCCCGAAATCCTGTAAAGCAATTCAGAGTATATCTGAGAAAATTGTTTTACCAACGGCGGGTAGTACCCGTCGATTATGGCACGAGTATCGTAGGGTTCATTAGCATAAGGAAAGGGAAATTCGATTGACCCATCCAGCACTGATTCGATTAGTGGTAAAACACGTGAATCGTAACCAAACTTCAGCTTTTCTTCTAGCGGTGCAGTTTCAATGTAATCCTTAAGTGCCGCCGCCCATCGGCGAGCGGCATTCCAGTCGATTTCGGTAAGGTATCCATTGTCATCCAACTTAACACGTTTGATCATAACTTTATCAAATCCCCCCTACCGTACCAACTTTTACTGGCGGGGTAAATGCATTAGCATTAGCTACAACAGTCTGAGTTGCTCCCCCCGTTTGGCGGACCGAACCTTGAATAGTTGGCGCGACCGT
>CAWDID010000020.1:0-82822 GCA_963802245.1 uncultured Alphaproteobacteria bacterium
GACCAATATCTCGGTTTCAAAAGCATCCGTATCATAGATCAAGCGGATATCCTCAATCAAGCTCATCCCGTCAAAGCCATTGTCGTCGTGACGACCCACAAACGGTGAGACAAACGTCGCGCCCGCCTTTGCCGCCAACAACGCCTGCGCCGCCGAAAAGCAAAGCGTCACATTGACCATCGTACCTTCGCTGGTCAACGCCTTGCAGGTTTTCAGGCCGTCCATTGTCAACGGAACTTTGATGCAGACAGTGTCCGCAATTTTGCGCAGAATTTCCGCTTCTTTCATCATCGTCGGATGATCGAGTGCCACAACTTCGGCAGATACCGGGCCATCTGTTAGCCCGCAAATCTCGCGTGTTACCTCGATAAAATCGCGGCCAGACTTGGCAATCAGCGACGGGTTGGTGGTTACCCCATCGAGCAAGCCAGTTGCTGCCATTTCGGCAATGTCGTTGGTGTCGGCGGTATCTACAAAGAATTTCATTGGTTTCTTGCACCTTCTGGAACGTATCGGAAAAAGGGAATCACTATCGCGACCCTAATGGCAAATGCCGCGTGATTTTGACAGTTCATTTTGCCGCGCACCAGTTATACTCTGCGGTGAAGTGATTTATTCGGAGAGAAAAATTGACCGACACCTTTAATCCAGCCCTGCTGGCCGGGAAAACAGCGTTCGTTGCAGGCGCATCGAGCGGCATCAATCTACAGGTCGCGCGCCGCTATGCACAGGCAGGCGCAAAGGTGATGATCATTAGCCGCAGTGAAGAAAAGATTGCCGCCGCCGCGAAGACCATGACCGATGACGGGTTGGAAGTAACCGGCATGGCATGCGACGTGCGCGACTATGGCAAGTTGACCGAAGCCTTCACCCGTTGCCGCGACAAATATGGCGAGATTGATATCGTGCTATCGGGTGCAGCTGGTAACTTTCTGGCACCGGCATTGGGGATGAGCGCCAATGCATTCAAAACGGTGGTCGACATCGACCTGCTCGGTACGTTCAATGTCTTTCATGCCAGTCACCCGCATCTGCGTACCCCCGGGGCGTCGTTGGTCGCCATAACGGCGGGGCAAGCGGTAAAGCCGATGATGTTCCAAATCCATGCCTGCGCCGCAAAAGCTGGCGTGAACCAGGTGGTCAAATGTCTGGCGATGGAATGGGGACATGAAGGGATCCGGGTCAATGCCGTGTCGCCGGGACCGATTGGTGATACCGAGGGAATGGCGCGGCTGGCCCCCGGCGAAGATTTTGCAAAATCAAGCAAGGCGCGCATCCCGCTTCGCGATTGGGGCACCAAGGACGATATTGCCGATGCATGCCTTTGGTTGGCCAGTGGTGCCGCCAGATATGTGACTGGCGCGATCATCAATGTCGATGGCGGTAGCGAATTTGGCGATTCCAGTATGCGCGAGGCACCCGTTCGGGAGTAGATGCCGAAATAGCCAAGTTGACACCTAGTTGACAAGATTGACGCCTATTTTGACATTTTTCGGCAGTCCAAGTATAGATAATTTCCTACATTGCCATAATTTTGTAATTTTACGTTTTCGCAAATCCCAATGCGAAGGGTGAAACCTGACCGCCAACAATATCAAAGAGCCAGGCCCTGAAACAGCGGCCATGCCCTTTGTTCCCAGAACAAATCCTACATTACAAGCGTTAAAGCGGGGCGGTAATTAAACCCTTCCTGTCGTTTAAATCCGGCTGCCCAATCCAAACACGCCAATAAGCAGCGGATCATTGGTTTTGCGCGGATCGGCGCGGATCGCGGCTTCCTCTGCGCCGATGGAGGACCAAATCGCATTTTCTGCCTTGCGGTTTATGTCTGATGCCAGCGCGCCGACGTCAAAACCGGTTACCGATTGCACGGCGCGGCTGATCGTCGCGTCGTCAAACAGGCGAAGGCCATCGGAGATTCCGGGCAGCATCGCATCAACCAGCGCAGGTCCCATCTTGCCGCGCAGAAATCCGGTTGCGGCTTGCGGATTACCGCGAACGATTGCGGCGGCATCTTCGATACTGACGTTTCGGACGGCGTCAGCCACCAGCGGCGCGGCGCGTTCGGCACCCTTTTCGGCGGCGCGGTTCAATTGGCGTTGCAACTTGTCACGAAAGCTACTGCTTTGCAGGACAGCCGACAAAATCCCGCCGCCGCTGCGCCCACCAAACCGGTCTGGCAAATCAATCCGCGCGACATTGCTGTCGTAAAAGCCGTTTGGCTGCAACAGCATGGCAAAGGCATTTTGCGACGACAAAGTCAGTATCCGGCGGATCGCATCGGTCAGGCTAAACCCCGGCATGCTGGCGCAACCCGGCAAGGCCAATGTTGCCCCGGCCAATCCGGCAAGCAACAATTTGCGGCGATCAATTTGAATGTCCATCCTGTTTATCTCCTCGGCGGTGGCGGCAAGGCTATCATAAATTTGCAAAAACGGAAGCGATTGGTGACGGCGCGGCGCAATCGCCCTATATCCCGCCGATGAATCGCGTTCGCGTCATATTGCTTACCCAAGCCGTCGGCCCGCTCGACTATAAACTGCCCGATGATATGGAGGCTGGCCCCGGCAGCATCGTGATCGTTCCGCTTGGCCCGCGCCGAATGCTGGGGGTGGTCTGGGACGATGATGTTTTTCCGGCCGATCCCATTGATGCAAAGCGGCTGCGTGCGGTTTATGAAGTGCTCGATACCCCGCCGCTCACGCCCCAGCTGCGGCGGTTGGTCGATTGGGTGGCGGACTATTATATCAGCAACCATGCGTCGGTGTTGCGGATGGTACTGTCTTCGTCGGCTGCGATTCTGTCGGCTGCGGGAACGGTCACAGAATATCGCGCGACCGGATTGGTTCCGGCGCGAATGACGCCGCTGCGTGCGGCTGCGCTCGACCAATTGGACGGCGCACAGGGACTTGCAAGAGAATTGGCCGCAGAGGCGGGGGTTAGCGATGCGGTAATACGCGGGCTGATTAAAGTCGGAGCATTCGAGCCCATAATCATCAGCATCGACAAGCCCCTGCCCGTTCCCAATCCTGATTTTGCCCAGCCGGTGCTGAATGAGGCGCAGACAAAGGCGGCGGCAGAAATGGTCGCGGCAGTCGATGCCGAAAAGTTTGAACCCTTTGTGCTGGACGGTGTTACCGGATCGGGCAAAACCGAGACATATTTTGAAGCCGTTGCGGCAGCAATTCGGCGCGGCAAACAGGTCCTCGTGCTGCTTCCCGAAATCGCGCTGACGCAGCCTTTTTTGAAGCGGTTTGAAGAACGCTTTGGTGTTGCCCCCGCAACCTGGCACTCGGGTATGCGTGCTGCGGAACGGCGGCGGGTCTGGCGGGCGGCGGCAAACGGCACGGCGCAAGTTGTGGTCGGTGCGCGCTCCGCTTTGTTCCTGCCATTTGCCAATGCCGGTTTGATTGTCGTCGATGAAGCGCATGAGATCAGTTTCAAGCAGGAAGACGGCGTGCGCTATCATGCCCGTGACGTCGCGGTGATGCGCGGCATGTTTGAAGGTTTTCCAGTCGTGCTGGCGTCGGCCACACCGGCGCTGGAAAGCCGCCATATGGTGGCGATTGGCAAATATCGGGGCCTCGAAATCCCGTCGCGTTTTGGTGCTGCCAAGATGCCGAATATCAAGGCGATTGACCTAACGCTCGACGCGCCGGAACGGCAGCATTGGATTGCGCCGACATTGTTAAAGGCGCTGGCCGAACGTATCGAGCGCGGCGAACAAAGCCTGTTGTTCCTCAACCGCCGGGGCTTTGCGCCGCTCACTTTATGCCGTACCTGTGGCCACCGGTTTCAGTGCCCAAATTGCACCAGCTGGATGGTCGAACACCGGCTGGTTCGCCGCCTTGCCTGTCATCATTGCGGCCATGTTATGCCGCCGCCCGATGAATGCCCGGAATGCAATGAGAAAGACAGCCTAGTCGCATGTGGTCCCGGCGTCGAACGGATCAGCGATGAAGTGAACCGCATGTTCCCAGATGCCCGCACCATCATTGCCACATCGGACACGCTTTGGTCGCCTGCAAAAGCTGCAGAGTTTGTCGCCCGGGTGGAGGCTGGCGCAGTCGACATCATCATCGGCACCCAGCTTGTGACCAAAGGCTATCATTTCCCCAACCTGACTTTGGTCGGCGTGATCGATGCCGATTTGGGATTGGAAGGCGGCGACCTTCGTGCTGCTGAACGGACGTTTCAACAAATTGCGCAAGCGGCAGGACGGGCGGGGCGCGCCGAAAAACCCGGTGAAGTCTTTATCCAAACCCGCAATCCTAGCCATGCTGTGATTGAGGCGTTGGTGGCGGGCAACCGCGATGGCTTTTATGATGCCGAAACCGAAATGCGAAGGTCCGCCGGCGCGCCGCCCTTTGGCCGTTTTGCCGCCATCATTATTTCTTCAGAAGACGAGCGGGAGGCCATTGAAGTTGCCCGGGCAATCGGCGGCGCGGCCCCGCAAGTTGAAGGCATGCACGTCTATGGCCCCGCCCCGGCCCCGCTGGCGATGTTGCGCGGGCGTTACCGGCAGCGATTGCTGGTGCACGCAACCCGGCAAACTGAATTGCAGAATATCATGCGCGAATGGCTGGGCGCGCTGGAATGGCCGAAAGCGGTCCGCGTTGGCGTCGATGTCGATCCTTATAGCTTTCTGTGAGTCCCGGGGTGTAGGGTTGGATTGGCTTGATACGAAAAAATAAGACCGTTCGTGCTGAGCTTGTCGAAGTACAGGTTGCTTGTCACATGCTTCGACAGGCTCAGGATGAACGGAAATGGTTATTGCTCAGATTTTTGAACAACTGTTTTTCAGGAGAATAAATTTGCGCACCCTATGGATCATAATGATCGCCCTGTTCGCGTCATTACTCCCCAGCACTGCCCATGCCGAAACCGCCGACATCAACGCCGCCAGCCGCAGCGTGGTGCGCGTTGTGGTATTCAGCGAAGTAGAGGGTGAACGCAAGCTGGTCGGCCATGGATCGGGCGTCGTGGTTGCCCGTGACAAGATCATTACCAACGCGCACGTCGTCGAAGAATCGCTCTATAATCCGACGATGACATTCCAGATTATCCCGTCGCAGGGCCGCGAAAGCTATATGGCGACGGTGATCAAATGGTCACCGGAAAACGATCTTGCGCTATTGCAATTGGAAACCGGCGCTCGGCTCAATCCGGCCAGCCTGTTCATCGGTGCGGTCGAGGATGGGTCGGATACTTTTGCCATTGGCTATCCTGCAAATGTCGATATCGCCATGCAATATACCGATGAAGACACGCTGAAGCCGCAGGCCCCGGTTAGGACCCGTGGTACGATTTCGGCTGGCCGGTCAGCCAAGGCATTCGACACGTTGCTGCATACCGCGCCCATTGGTCCGGGCAATAGCGGCGGTCCCATTTTGGACAGTTGCGGACGGGTCATCGGGATCAACAGTTTCGGATCGACAACGGAAAATGGCGGGTCGGAGTTTTACTTTGCAGTATCGATGAAGGAAACGACAGCGTTCCTACGCTCGCAAAAAGTCGCTTACAACGCGGTCAGCGGCCCATGCCGGTCAGTTGCTGACCTGAGCCGCGAAGAAGCCGAACGAGATGCGTCTGTGCGGGCAAAGATCGAAACCGAAAAACGCATCGCCGATGAACTGCGCGCCAGCAGCGTTGGCAAAGCCCGGCGCGACATTGAACTTTCGATCATCGCCGAGCGCGACGACCGGCTGGCTTTTGCAGGATTGATGCTGGCATTGGCGCTGGGCGTTGCCGGGGCGGCTTATGCGTTGTTCGATAAGCAAAAGCGCACACCCGCCAAAATCGTCGCATCCATGGCGGCGGCGTTCGTCCTGCTTGCCGTATTTGCATTTGCTGGCAGGCCGGACTTTACCGAAGTCGACGACCGGATGAAGGCCACGCTATCGGCTGCTACTGACCTAGATAGAACTGGCCAAGATGCGTCCAGCGCGGCAGCGTCCGGTAAGAAGACCTGCATCATCCAGTTGGACCGCAGCCGGGTGACGGTTTCCAGCACCGCAGACGTCAACTTCACCTGGACGGCATCCGGCTGTGTCAACGGGCGCACACAATATGCCGGTGCAGACGGCAAATGGGTCCGCAGCTTTGTACCCAATGAGGATGCTCAAGCTTCGGTCGTCAGTTACACGCCAGCCGAAAATAGTTACCGGATTGAGAGATATCTGCTCGGGTTTGACGCGATCGGCAAGGCGCGCGAAGCCCGCAACCGGTATCAGGTCAACAAATGCACGTCCGATCCCGCCGCCATGCAAAAGGTCAGCGACATGAACGCCGCGCTGCGGTCGGTATTACCTGCGCAGCCCAATGAAGTTCTGGTGTTTAAATGCGGGGATGCCGGGTGATGGATGAGGGGTAATCATTTTCTATACGCTACGTGATTGCGAGCGAAGCGAAGCAATCCAGAGTTGCTCAGGACAAACCTAGATTGCTTCACTTCGCTCGCAATGACAATGTGGTTCAATCTAGATGTTGATGACATAAGGTTGAAACTTAACCGTAGCCCTGAGCCTGTCGAGCCGAAGGCGACCGTCAGGTCAACGGCGCTTATCTGACAGGCGTACTTCGACAGGCTCAGCACTACGGTGAGCTATATGTCATCGCGCTCTAAAGTCATCGCAACCTAAACCCGCCTCAACGCGGCCGGTTACCCTTTGCCTTGTGTTTTACGCCGTGCTTGGATGGCGGGCCATCCTTGCCGCGAAACGGGCGTTTGCCGTCGCCACTAGGCTTGCCGCCAAAGGGAGAATCGCCGCGTGGCTTGTCTTTACGCTCACCGCCGAATTTCGCGCCAAGCGTTGGGCGTGCACTTCGGTCGTCGGTTTTGGCGCGATCCTTGTTACCCCATTCTTTGGGAGCGCGATCCCGGCCCGCGCCTTCGCCCCGTCCGCCTTCTTTGCGTTCTCCGCCCGAACGCTCTCCGCCAGACCGGCCACGATGTTCGCCGCCGCCTGAACCACCGCGTCCTTGATAGCCGGATTTGCCCTGCCGTTTGTTTTCACGCGCTGCTTCGCGCGGCGGACCTTCGGCTTGCACGATTTCAACATCGGCATCTTCGTCACGGCCAGGTTTCGCTGCAGCTTTGGCAAAGCTTTTTGCCGCCCCTGCCGCGATACCCACAAAGGTTTCATCGGCGGTGATGCGGATCGCACCAATGTCATTCTTGTTTACGCCGCCGCGCCGGCAAAGCAATGGCAAAATCCATTTGGGATCGGCATTGTTCTTGCGGCCAACATTGACGCGGAACCAGACGGCATCATCGAACCCGTCGCGATGCGATTCCTGGCTGCGTTCTTGGCGTTCGCCATTGTCGAGCATATCTTCTGCAACTGGCATTTTGGCACGATGGGTGCGAACCAAAGCGGCGGCAATGTCCTCCGCGCTCAATGTTTCGAGCAGTTTTGCACCCAATGCGCGATCTTCTTCGTCAACTTCAACCGGGGCAAGCAGCTTTTCAAGCAGGCGTTCATGATCCTTTATGCGGATATCATCAGCGGTCGGAACCTTGACCCAATCGGCGTTTATCTTTGCACCGCGCAGCATGGATTCGACCCGTTTGCGCCGTTGATAGGGGACGACCAGAACCGCTGTGCCTTTTTTACCGGCGCGGCCAGTGCGGCCCGAACGGTGCTGCAATGCCTCTGCATCGCGAGGAATTTCGACGTGCACGACCAAAGATACCGACGGCAAATCGATTCCGCGCGCGGCGACATCGGTGGCAACGCAAACCCGTGCGCGGCGATCGCGCAACGCTTGCAGCGCATGGTTGCGTTCTTGCTGGCTGTGTTCACCCGACAAGGCAACGACGCTGAAACCGCGATTGGTTAGCTTTGCATGTAAATGACGGACACTTTCGCGCGTCGCGCAAAACAGGATTGCGGTTTCGGGTTCATGCAAGCGCAGCAGATTGACCACGGCATTCTCGATGTCTGGCGGCGATACCGTCACAACCTGATAACTGATGTCGCCGTGCCCGCGATCTTCGCCGACAGTTGATATCCGCAACGCATCGCGCTGATACCGCTTGGCCAAAGACACGATTTGCTTGGGCATAGTTGCCGAGAACATCAATGTGCGGCGTTCGTTCGGCGATGCGTTCAATATTTCTTCAAGTTCATCGCGAAAGCCCATGTCGAGCATTTCATCGGCTTCGTCGAGAATCGCGACTTTCAATTCCGACAAGTCAAGCGCCCCGCGTTCCAAATGGTCGCGCAGTCGCCCTGGTGTGCCGACAACAATTTGTGCACCATCGCGCAAGTTGCGTCGTTCCTTGGACGCATCCATGCCGCCGACACAGGCCGCAATGCGGACACCTGCCTTGGCATAAAGCCACATCAGCTCGCGGCTTACCTGCAACGCTAGCTCGCGGGTGGGAGCGATAATCAGGGCGGCGGGTGATTTGGCCAGACTGACCAAGCCGCCGTCCAAAATTTGCGGCGCCATTGCCAGACCGAATGCTACAGTCTTTCCAGACCCGGTCTGCGCCGATACGATCAAATCGCGGCCTTCGGCTTCTGTTTCAATGACTGCGGATTGGACGGGCGTAAATGCAGTATAGCCGCGTGCGGTGAGAGCCTCGCTTAACAATGCGGGGATATTATCGAATGACATATGGATTCCTTGGGATATCTGCGCCCCATGCGCCTTATTCACCGCAATGTCCATGCTGCACCGCAAAATAGAGTTGCGACAAAGCAATGCTATTGGGGAGTAAGTACATTCTGCTTCCCGATTTCGGCGTTTTCGGCCTATATCTCGGCTCATGCCCGATTCCTCCCAAACTCCGCCTTTTATGACGCCCGAACAGATGCAGGCATTTACCGAAAAAATGGCGGCTGCTGGTTCCGATCCTTTGACCGCGTATAAGCATGCTTTGGATGCGTGGGGTGAGGTTTTGGCCCCGCTTGCAAAAGCTGGCCGGGACAAGGTGAATCCAAAAGACCGCAGGTTTAGTGCGCCGGAATGGGAACATCCGGTATTCGATCTGATGCGGCAAGGATATCAAGTGATGTCCGATTACATCGTCGGCGCTGCCGATGAAATGCAGGGAGTCAGCGGCGATCAAAAGGCCAAGCTGAGTTTTGCCGTGCGCCAGTTGGTTGATGCGATGAGTCCGGCCAATTCGCCGCTAACCAATCCCGTCGCGTTGCAAAAGGCGGTGGAGACAAAGGGCGCCAGCCTGATGAAAGGTATCCAGCATCTCGCCGCCGATATGAAAAAGGGGCAATTGACGCATACCGACCCCAATGCGTTCAAGCTTGGCGAGAATATCGCCGCCAGCCCCGGCAAAGTAATCCACGAAACGCCGTTGTATCAGCTTGTGCAATATCTACCGGCAACAGACAATGTGTTGCAAACGCCACTGATCATTTTTCCGCCGTGGATCAATCGTTTCTATATTCTGGATCTGACCGCCGAAAAAAGTTTCATCAAATATTGCACCGACAGCGGTATTTCGGTTTTCATCGTGTCATGGAAATCGGCCGACGCATCGATGAAAGATGTCGTTTGGGACGATTACATCGCCGCCCAGATTGACGCAATTGATACCGTGCGTGACGTGCTTGATGTGAAATCGGTCCATGCCATCGGCTATTGCGTTGCGGGCACAACGTTGGCCGCGACGCTCGCCGTGCTGACGGCAAAGGGCGAGGCGGATAAAGTAAAGAGCGCAACTTTCTTCACCGCACAGGTCGATTTCAGCGAGGCAGGCGAACTGCTTAGCTTTATCGACGATCACCAGATGAAGATGATCGAAGCAATTTCAGGCGAAGGCTTCCTCGACGGGCGTTTCCTTGCCCTGACATTTAACCTGTTGCGCGGGAACGACTTGATTTGGTCAACAGTGGTAAAAAATTATCTGTTGGGAGAGGATTATCCCGCATTCGATTTGCTGCACTGGAACGGTGATGTTACCAACTTACCGGCCAAATGGCACAATGAATATTTGCGTGACCTATACCGTGGTAACATGCTGGTAACGCCCGGCGCATTGTCGGCACATGGCGTACCACTTGACCTGACCACTGTAGAGACGCCTTGCTATGTTCAGGCCGGCCGCGAAGATCATATTGCGCCCGCAGTCAGCGTTTGGAAAATCCGCGATCATTTCAAAGGTCCGCTCAAGTTTGTATTGGCCGGCAGCGGGCATATCGCGGGCGTGGTTAATCCGCCTTCCCAACAAAAATACCAATATTGGCTTAACGAAGATACAGCCGTTCAATCATTCGAAGATTTTGTTTCAGGTGCAGTGGAGACCAAAGGCAGCTGGTGGCCGAATTGGCTAGAATGGTTGCAACAGCAGAGCGCAAAAACTGTACCCGCCGACGGAGCCCGAATTCCGGGGCAAGGGAAACGTCCGGCAATCGAAGATGCGCCCGGCCGTTATGTGAAGACACGGTAAGGTGAAAACAGGATAGTGTGAATATACGGGGAGATAGTGAAGCGGGGAGGTGTTGACGCACGGTTGTAACGAAATTGCGCGACGGGAAACAGCTGCAGCATAAGCAGCTAGAATAAAGCTCTTTTGGGGAGAGCAATGTTTGTGTGGTTTGTAGCGTTCGAAAAATTGATCTGGAGATTGCAAGTATGACGGAAACACTTTTGTTGTTCATCTTGGTCGGTTTCTGCGCACAACTCGTCGATGGTGCGCTGGGAATGGCCTTCGGCGTAATTTCAACAACCATATTGATGAGCCTTGGTGTCCCCCCTGCCGCAGCTTCTGCCAGTGTCCACGTCGTCGAAAGTTTTACAACCGGTGCATCCGGCCTTAGCCACTTGTACCACCGCAATATCGATTGGGCATTATTCAAACGGCTCGCTCTGCCCGGCGTTGCCGGCGGTGTGTTGGGTGCATATGTGCTGAGCAATATCGACGCCGGTGTAGCGAAACCTTTCATTCTGGCTTATCTGGTAGTTATTGGAATGCTGCTGATCTATCGTGGCTTTCGCTGGCCACCGGTTGCCAAAAATCCCCGAATTGTCGCACCGCTTGGTTTCGCGGGCGGTTTTTTGGATGCTGCAGGCGGCGGCGGTTGGGGACCAGTTGTCACATCAAATCTGCTTATCCAGGGCGCATCGCCCAGAACAACCATTGGAACCGTCAACGCAACCGAGTTCTTCCTGACGGTTGCTGTGTCAGTCACTTTCCTGTTTTCGCTTGGCGTATCGGCATTTACCCAAGCAACCATCGGTTTGTTGATCGGCGGTGTCATTGCCGCACCGTTTGGCGCGCTGATAGCAAAATACATTCCCACAAAGCCGCTGTTGATGCTGGTCGGAACGATATTGGTGGCGACGAGCACATATGGAATCTTTAAAGCACTGAATTGAAAGGCTACGCCCCGGCCACAGCCTGATCATGCGCTAAAGCGGGATGACATCAGATTGAATCATTTATCAAAAACCGTAGTGCTGAGCTTGTCGAAGTACGCCTAGCCGACAAGCGCCCTTCGACAGGCTCAGGGCTACGGTATCGATTTCACTTAATGTCATCAAATTCGAAAGTGGCCGTAGCTGCTGGATGTGGCGGCTGCTCCGTGGAATTGGCAACCTTACTCCGGCAACTTCCAACTCACGCGGCTTTGATAACTGCCTGCTACCGCATTGCCGCCCGAATCCTTTGCGGGATCGAAGCGGGCGCGCTTGGTCATGCTGGCGCATGTTGCGGCGTCAAGGTCGCTATGCCCGCTGGTGGTGGTGATGGTGCAACCGAATACTTTACCGTCATTGCCCACTGCCAATCGGAAACCGACAGTGCCTTCCCGGCCTTCGCGTTTTGCGTTGCCGGGATAATCTTCGACACTTACCCAGCGGCTGACATCACCTTTTGGAGTCACCGACGTCGCGGTCAATGACGCAAATCCAGCCACCGGGGTGCTGCCATTTGATCTCAAATCATTAAGGCACGATTGCACCGTGGCAAACGCGGCAGTTGTACCGGCAAGCGAAATCTGTTCGATCAGCCTGCCGTTCAGAACGATTGCCAACGAAGTTCCGCCGCGCATTTGGGCTTCAAAATCGCTGCCCAGCGCGCTCATCAACCCTTTTCCGGGGGCAGTTTCCAGCGCAACAGTTTTTTGCGCGCCGCCATAAGTGCGCCCATCAATTTGATATTGGATCTGGCTTTCGCTGCCCGGCGCGATACTCCAAGCAGGATTTTTCGATTGCACGTAGATCGCGCCATCAAGGCGCTTCAGGATCAACACTTCTACCGTTTGCGGGCGAACGGTCTGTGTATACATGCCGCAGCTTTGGTTGGCGGATGTCACATACCAACCGCTGATATATCCCCAATCGCGGGCAGAGGCTTGGCTTGGCAACAGAGCAAGAACGGCGGAAATGGCGAGTATATGGCGAGTTATCATGTTGGCGGAATAACCGATTTGTCCGGCCAAAACAACTAAGCTGCGGCGGCCCGTTGCTCCGGCCATTTGTTCTACACTTGCACCGACGTTCAATCCCGCTAAACAACAAAAATGGATAAGATAATCGTTCGTGGCGGCAACCCGTTAAAAGGCCAAATTCCCATCTCTGGCGCAAAGAACAGCGCACTGACTTTGCTGCCGTGCGCGCTGCTGACCGATGAACCGCTGACACTGAGAAATTTGCCGCGGCTGGCCGACATTGACGGGTTTCAGCATTTGATGAACCAGTTCGGTGTGTCGACCAGTATCGCAGGCGCACGGCCCGAAGATTTCGGCCGCGTGATGACGTTGCAAGCCACACGCATGACCAGCAATGTCGCGCCCTATGATCTGGTCCGCAAAATGCGCGCATCAATCCTTGTGCTCGGTCCATTGCTGGCGCGGATGGGGGAGGCGACGGTATCGCTGCCCGGCGGCTGCGCGATTGGCAACCGCCCAATTGATTTGCACTTAAAGGCGCTGGAAGCATTCGGTGCAGAAATTGAAATAGCGGCTGGATATGTCAAGGCGACAGCCAAAAAGGGACTGCCGGGCGGGACATACAGCTTTCCTGTGGTGTCGGTTGGCGCGACCGAAAACGCATTGATGGCGGCGTCGCTGGCCAAGGGTACATGCGTATTGCACAATGCCGCGCGCGAGCCGGAGATTGTTGACCTGTGCAATATGCTGGTCGCGATGGGCGCAGAAATTGAGGGCATCGGCACCGGCGAGTTGACGATCCAAGGCAAAGACCGGCTGCACGGCGCGACATACCGCGTGATGAGCGACCGGATCGAGGCGGGCAGCTATGCCTGCGCCGCCGCAATGACCGGCGGTGATGTCGAGTTGATCGGTGCGAAAGCCAGCGAAATGGAGGCCACCATTGGGGCGTTGCGCGCGGCAGGCGTTCTGGTAGAAGAAACCAAAGCCGGTGTGCGCGTGAAATCAAATGGCCCGATGAAGGCGATCACGCTGACCACTGCACCCTTCCCCGGCTTTGCCACCGACATGCAGGCGCAGTTCATGGCGATGCTGTGTCTGGCCGAAGGATCGAGCGTGCTGACCGAGACGATATTCGAAAACCGGTTCATGCACGTGCCTGAACTGAACCGTATGGGCGCGCATATCGAAACCAAGGGCCGCACCGCGATTGTCCACGGCGTTAAGAAACTAACCGGTGCGCCCGTTATGGCGACCGACCTGCGCGCATCGATGAGCCTTGTCATGGCGGGATTGGTCGCTGACGGCGAAACCGAGGTTAGCCGGTTATATCACTTGGATCGCGGCTATGAGCGGTTAGAAGAAAAGCTGCAGCTTGTCGGCGCGGATGTGGAGCGAGTTGGGGCGGATTAGGAACCCTGCGCCACCAGCCACACCCTGATCGCGCTCGCCAGACCGGGCGGCGTCGGGCTTTTAATGCGTTCTGCGTCTATTTGCGCGACGAGTGCATTTACCGCGACCCCGTGCCGGACTGCCGCGGATTTCAGCATATCCCAAAATAGCGGCTCTAGGCTGATCGATGTCTGGTGGCCATTGATGGTGACGCTGCGTTTGACGGGTGGATGATAGATCGAGATCATAGTGCTCGTGCTTATCTCCGCAACCGGTATATGCCTACAAATTTTTTGGGGTGGATAGATCTGAGGCTTCGCCTTAGGTTACCTGTATTATGCACGAACAATGGCGGCCAAATGTCAAACGGGTACCAAACACTTACCGATAAAGAAAAGGACACGCTGCGGCTGCTCCTGCGCGGTTATGACGCAAAAACTATTGCTCGGCATTTTGAGCTTTCGGTGCATACAATCAATGAACGGCTGCGCAACGTCCGCCAAAAGATGTCGGTTTCGAGCAGCCGAGAGGCCGCGCGCCTGTTTGCTGAATGCGAAGGTAAACACCCCCAAAATTCTGTGGACTTAGAAATGAGGGGTGACGCCGGCGGCGGGGCCAGGGCACATATGACGGCACCAACAACGGCGGGTCGCGCTTTTCCTTCGCGCCGCCTCGCCATAGCAGGAGGAATTATCATGTCATTAATCTTAGCTGCCATGCTGGCTGCGTCGCTCTACCAAAACCCCGCCCCAACTGCCGTTACCACCGCCGCAAATGCGCCGACGGAGATGGCAACATTGGACAGGGCACCCGCCGACACCGAGCTATTGAAGGCCGCGAATGACTGGCTGGCACTGGTCGACGACTATCGCTGGACCGAAGCCTATAATGCGACCGGAAAATCCTTCCGAGAGCTTAACACACTGCAGAAATGGACCGAGGTTGGCGGCAAGGTTCAGCCGCAGCTGGGCAAGGTGCTGACCCGCAATCATCTCAGCACTGAATTTGTGCCTGCCCCGCCCTATGGCTATCAAATGCTAAAATTCAAATCCAGCTTTGAACGTAAGCCCGATACGGCTGAAACGCTGACGCTGGTGGAGGAAGACGGAAAGTGGAAAGTCACCGGCTACTGGCTAGATTGAGCGCGAAGTCAAAGCCCGGCCAAAGCAGTTCTTTGGCCGGGCCCTTCCTCAATACATATGCTGCCCGCCGTTGATCGACAGCGTCGACCCGGTGACAAAGCTGGCATTCTCGCTGGTCAAAAATTCTACACCGCGCGCGATTTCATCGGGTTGACCCAGCCGCCCGATCGGGATTTGTGCAACGATTTTTTCCATCACATTGTCAGGGATAGTCGCCAGCATATCTGTTGCAATATAGCCGGGCGCGATGGCGTTGGCGGTAACGCCGTATTTCGCGCCCTCCATCGCTAGTGATTTGGTAAATCCGTGGATGCCCGATTTCGCCGCAGCATAGTTGACTTGGCCGATCTGCCCGCCTTGCCCGTTCACCGATCCGACATTGACAATCCGGCCCCAGCCGCGCGTTCGCATACCGGGGAATGTCGCCTTTGCCATGTTGAAGCAGCCCGAAAGGTCGACGCGGATTACTTCTTCCCATTGTTCGTAAGTCATCCGCATCATCGTCGCGTCGCGGGTGATGCCCGCGTTGTTGACCATGATGTCGATCGCGCCAAAATCAGCCTCGATTGCTGCACATGCGGCGACGCATTCTTCATGATCGCCGACATTCCATTTGCGGACTTCAATGCCGGTGCGCGCCTTGAATGCCTGAGCAGCGTCGTCATTTCCGCCATAGCTGGCGATCACAGTGCGGCCTTTTTCTTTCAGGCGGATACTGATCGCCTCGCCAATGCCGCGTGTTCCACCCGTTACGATTGCAATTCTGCTCATGATCCGTTCCCTTAACAATGATTCTCTCAAACTGATCGATAAGTTTAGATTGAAGTTGCGACAAGTTGCCGTGAACGTAAGGAAACCCGTTTTTGCTGCGCAGCATTATGCAAAGGTAAAGTGCCTAAATCCAGCCGGACAGTTCGTTACGGACCAGCGACTCAAGCATTTCCATGCCCGGCGCTTCGGCGTTCAGGCAAGGCAAATAAGCGAAATGCGTGCCGCCCGCTGCCTCAAATTGTTCTTTACCTGCAATGGCTAATTCTTCGAGGGTTTCAAGACAATCGGACGAAAAACCGGGCGCAAAAATGGCAAGCTTTGACTTGCCTTCTTGTGCCAGCCGAATGAATGTCGCGTCGGTTGCGGGCTCCAGCCATTTGGCGCGGCCAAAGCGCGATTGAAAGCTAACTTCCAACGGCAAGCCAATCGCATCGGACAAAAGCCGCGCGGTTTTACGGCAATGGCAATGATAGGGATCACCCAGTTCCAATGTCCGCTGCGGCATCCCGTGAAAACTCGCGAGAATCACCTCAGGTGCAAAATCAAGCTTTGCCAGCGCCCCCTGCAACGATGTTTTCAGTGCGCCGATATACGCGGGATCATCATAATAAGGCGGCAGCGAGCGCAGTGACATTTGCCAGCGCATTTTTGCCAGGGTGGCATAAGCATCATCCATGACCGTCGCGGTGGTTGCGCCGGAATATTGCGGATAAAGCGGCGCGATCAATATACGTTCGCAGCCATCCGCCTTCATCGCCTGCAATTGGGTGTCAATCGAAGGCTTACCATAGCGCATGGCATAGCGGACATCGGCGATGCCGTGCATGCGCTTAGCCAGATCCTCTGCCTGTGCCGCCGTATTCCAAGCCAGCGGCGATCCCTTGTCGGTCCAAACCTTGGCATAGGCGCGCGCAGATTTTTTGGGCCGGGTGTTCAGGATGATGCCGCGCAATATCGGCTGCCAGATAAGCGCCGGAATTTCGACAACGCGGCGGTCGGACAAAAACTGCTTCAGATAGCGTTTTACCGCCGGAGCGGTCGGCGCATCGGGTGTGCCCAGATTGACCAGCAACACGCCGACTTTGGGCGGCATGATTTGCGGATGATCGGACGGAATTTGCATCACAGCCCTTTGGACAATAAAGGCAGTTCCTGCAAGCGCACACCAGAGGCAGAAAAGAGCGCATTGGCGATTGCCGGTGCAACCGGCGGGACGCCGAGTTCGCCGATGCCGCCCGGTTCTTCGTTGCTGCGGATGAATTCAATTTCAATTTCGGGCACGTCGGCAAGCAGCGGCAAATCGACATCGCGCAGACGGCGGGCGAGCGGCAATCCGCGTTCAAAATCAGTCGAAGCCCCCAATGCCTGCGCCAATCCAAAAACGATCCCGCCTTCGATTTGTTGGCGTGCAATATCCGGGTTGATGATCCGCCCGCAGTCGGCCACCGCAGAAATACGCCGCACTCGTACGCCGTCCTCACCGGTGACGGCGGAGGCAATGACTGCAATGAAACTATCGCGCATTGCATGACAGGCAATGCCCTTGCCGCTGCCCGATGCTCCGCCATCCCAGCCCGCGAGCGCCGCAACGCCGGTTAAGCAGCGCGCCAACCGGGTTTGCCCGACCAGCATTTGCATGCGGTATGACAGTGGTTCCATCCCGGCCTTCTTCGCCAGTTCGTCGATGAACGATTCGATGAAAAATGCAGTGTAGCTGTGCGCATTGCTGCGCCAACGGCCAGTGGGAATGGGCAGCTTGACCGGGAAATGTTCGATGCTGATATTCGGAATGGCATAGGGCGGTATCGCGCCCTCAACGGCCATGGCTTCATATTCGCCGCCAGACGCATGCATCGCCTCTTCCGCACTATCGCCGCCAAGACGTGCAGCAAGTTCCCGCCCGCTAGATGATGTCGCAATCCGCACCGATAGTCCGCTTATTCGGCTGTCCTCCGCCAATGCCGCGGTCAATTTCGCCACAGCCGGAGCGCGGTAATGATCGCGCATAAAGTCTTCGGGACGGGACCAAATAAGCTGCACCGGCCTTCCGACTTTTTGGGCCAGCACGGCCACTTGTTCGGCGATTAGATTGTCGAAGTTCCTGCCGAAACTTCCGCCAGCTGCCATAGGATACAGCACCACGTTATCGGCAGATATGCCAATCGCAGACGCGGCCGCTTTCCTTGCCGATTCAGGTGCCTGTGATGCCATCCACAATTCTAACCGCCCGGAACGGAACACAGCTGTTGCACTGCGCGTTTCCAGCGGCGCATGGACGGCAGGGGAAACCGAATATTCCGCTTTAAATATCCGCGTGCCTGATTCTTTAGCTGCGGCGGCATCAAACGACCCGGCAGCGAAGATTTTCCAGCCTTTGCCTTTTGAAAACCGCGACGAAATATGCTCGGCCATTTTGCCGGTATCGGCCAACTGCCCCGTGGTTTCAAAAACCGGTGACATGATATCCAACGCCTGATTTGCAGCCCACCAATTTGTTGCAAGCGCCGCCAGCCAATTATCCGTGCTGATGACATCGACAACACCTGTGATTTTATCTGCAGCTTTCCTGTTGAATGACTTAAGCCTTGTGTCACCAATCGGGCCGCCCCGGATTGATGCAAACAGCATGTCGGGCAAACGGATGTCGCCCGCAAAGCTGATGCTGCCGTCCACTTTTGATGCAGCGTCAAGCCGCGGTGCCTCATTGCCCGACAAATGGTTGCTGGGCGAAACTTGCAACGGCACCGGGTCGGGCGGTGTCAATTGCGCCGCCGCCGCAACCAATTCAGCAAAGGCAATGCGTTTTGTGCCGAATGTCACAAAACCTTTTTGCGTGGCACAGTTTTCCCATTCGGTATTCCATCGCCGCGCCGCCGCCTGACATAGTAACACCCGCGCGGTTGCGCCCGCATGCCTGCACGGTGCCTCAAACTGCCGAACCGAGGATGATCCGGCAGTTACCACAAACGCATTGCGGGCGGCAAAATTGTCGATGATTGCCGGGTCAACTTTAGCCGTGTCAAAACTCTGGTTCACGAATACCGGTGCCCATTCGCGGGCGATTAATTCGTTCGTGAATAACGGGCTTGGCATGGCAGGCTGGATCGCCACTGTTCGCCAGTCCGCGCCTAATTCCCCGGCGACAATTTGCGCCAGTAATGTCGATACGCCCTGCCCCATTTCGCTTTGCGGGATCGCCACGATGACCTTGCCATCCTCGGCTATTTTCAACCAAGACCCGAATATATGTTCGCCCTTTGCCGCGACCAAATTTGACCGATATTCGCGTGGCCATAACCCCCAAGCAACGATTAAGCCGACGCCAACGCCGCCGCCGATCAGCAATTTCCGCCTCGTTACGCCGCGACCTTCTGCGCTATCATCGTGCGCGCTCATCCGGCCGCTTTCCGGTCGTCGACCCAATTGCAAACGCGCTGCGCCACTGCAGCGAAAGCATCGGCAATCGGCCCGCTGCCAAGCGCCAGCGGAGTACCTTCGTCGCTGGAATGTCGGATGCTAATGTCGAGCGGTATGCGGCCAAGGAAAGGCAGGCCCAGTTCTTCCGCCGCTGCCTGCGCACCGCCCGAGCCAAACGGATTGCTAACATCGCCGCAATTGGGACAGATATAGCCGGACATATTTTCCACCATCCCGATGATCGGCACTTTTGCTTGTTCAAAAAAGCTGATCGCGCGCATCGCATCCATTAACGCCAGATCTTGCGGTGTTGAAATGATAACAGCGCCCACCGGTTTATGTTTTTGTACCATCGACAATTGGATATCGCCTGTTCCCGGCGGCAAGTCGATAATGATATCACGCACCGCGCCCCAATGGGCATCCACCAACTGGGATAGTGCATTGCCAGCCATCGGCCCACGCCAAGCAATCGCTTGGCCCGGATTAACCAGCTGCGCCATTGATAGAAATGGCACGCCGCCTGCGCCAATGACGGGATAGAGTTTCTGTTCGCTGGACTCTGGCTTTTGCCCTTCTGAACCCAGCAAGCGCGACTGCGACGGTCCGTATATATCGGCATCGACAAGTCCGACTTTACGCCCGGCGCGTGCCATGGCCACCGCCAAATTGGCGGACAGCGTCGATTTGCCGACCCCGCCCTTACCGCTGGCGACCGCGATCAAACTTGGCACGATGCGTTCGGCGGTTTGCATGACACGGACATTTTCGACCCCGTCCAAAGCCCGCAGACACGCCTCGACATCGCCAGCCAGCGCGCCGCGTTCCCCCGGCGCAATAGCGGACATATCGAGCATCAGCGAAACCGTGCCATTTTCTGCTTTAATGCCGCCAGCCTGCGCTCCTTTGATCGGAGCAAGCGCGGCAATAATTTCATCTTTGGTAACCATGAAAATGCGAATAGAATCAGAATCGCCGGATTGACACTGTTTTTCTTTGCCAAGCGTTCCTATAAAGAGATTATGGACAAAAAATTCACTGAAAAGGCTATAAATAGTATGGGTTCATCGGGCAACGGACCTTGGGACAATCCCGGGTCAGGTGACGGAAAAAAGGGGCCTATTCCAGACCTGCCAACGGGAGAGGAAGTTAGCGGCGACAAAAAAGGATCGCGCAATCCATGGGATCCTGTTTCAATTGACGGCGGTAAAGCGGGTAAAAAACCACGCGGCCCATCACTCGAAGAACTGCTTCGCCGCGCTGGCGGCGGGGGCGGCGGCAATGGTTGGGGCGGATTACCGCGCCGATCCGGTGGCCGTTCGATTTGGCCGCTGGTGGCGATCGGATTTGCCGCGCTGTGGTTGGTTTTCACAAGCATTCACCGGATGGAACCGGCGCAAAGCGGCGTCGTAACAACTTTCGGCAAATATTCGCGGACCGTGGGTTCGGGTATTTCGTTCACATGGCCTGCACCGATTGAGCGTTTGGAAAAGGTTGATACCGGGCAAGTACGGACGATTACAATCGGCACGCCGGACAGTACGTCGGAAAACCTTATTCTAACCCGCGATTCAAACGTAATCGACATGGCGTATAATGTGCGTTGGAAGATCGACGATCCGGAACGTTATTTGTTCCAACTCGATAACCCAGATGAAACAGTGACAGAAGTTGCCGAAAGCGCAATGCGCGCGGCGGTCGCGAATTTCGACTTGATTCAAGCGATCAGCACCGGGCGCGGCGATATTCAGGCCGACGTTCGCAACCGGATGAACAAAATATTGGACGGATATGGTTCGGGAATGCGCGTTCAAAGCATCGACATTCAGCAAGCAGCTGCGCCTGCAGAAGTTCGTCAGGCGTTCGGCGCGGTCAATGCGGCGCGGCAAGAACGTGAAGGCAACCTAAATGCGGCGCGTAAATATGCCCGTCAGGTGACGGAGCGGGCGCTGGGTGAAACAGCCGAGTTTGACAAAATTTATGTGCAATATCGCGAAGCGCCGGTCGTCACCAAACGGCGGCTCTACTACGAAACGATGGAGACGGTGCTGCGTGATGTTGACAAGACAATTGTCGAATCGGGCAGTGTGACCCCGTATCTGCCGCTGCCCGAGTTTACAAAACGTTCGTCGGCAGCTGCGGCTGAAGACGTGACCGTTCAAGGGAAGAAGCCATGAACACACAGTTATTGCGCAACCCCGTTGCACTCAGTGTAGGTGCCGTCGCCTTGCTGGTTTTGGCCAGCATGACGGTTTCAGTTGTACCAGAAACCAGTCAAGCGATCATCACCAGCTATGGTAAGGTGAAGCGGACGATCAACAAATACGAAGCAGGAAAACCGTTTGGCGCGACAAATGCCGGATTGAAATTCCGGATGCCGTTTGTTGAACAAATCCAGTTCGTCGATAAACGCGTGCTGAGCGTGCAAATGGAACCGCAAGAAGTATTGTCGACCGACCAGTTGCAAGTGCAAGTCAACGCATTTTCGCGGTTTCGGATCACTAATCCGGTCCTGATGTTTACCACGTTACGAACCGAAGATGCCTTACGTGCGCGGCTTGTGGAAACTTTGGGTTCATCGGTTAGAAACGAACTTGGCAAGCGTTCCTTTGCCAGCTTGCTAAGTGCTGAGCGCGGCGTGGTGATGACCAATATTCAAACAGGGCTGAACCGCGAGGCCGCGAAATATGGCGCGACGATCATTGATGTGCGGATCAAGCGCGCCGATTTGCCGACAGGCCCGGCATTGCAATCGGCTTATCGCCGGATGGAATCGGCCCGTGAGCAAGAACGCGCGACAATCGAAGCCGAAGGTTTGAAAGAGGCGCAAATCATTCGCGCTGATGCCGAGGCCGAAGCGGCAAGGATATACGCGGTAAGCTATGGCAAGGACGCAGATTTTTATGATTTCTGGCGCGCCATGCAAAGTTATCGCCAGACATTCCAGACCGGCAAAGGCAAGACCAACATCGTGCTGTCGCCAAACAACGAATATCTGCGCAAATTTGAAACTGGGAACTAACTCTGGAACCAACCCGGGGAATCAACAAGGTGACGTTTGTCGAAGGAAATTGAGCGTTCATGGTCACTGTGGCTTGGTCAATTTGTTATTCAATTTCGGTTCAGCTTGCTGCGCTAATGACACCAAAATATACCGGCGATGACTGTCACCGGCAGATATAAATGAGAGGAATGAACCTGTGCGTATTGCTTATTGTGTAACGACGGCATTGTTACTATCCGGCAGCGTAGTTGCGCTGGTATCCGGGAATCCGGTGACCGCACAAACCGCTGTATCGGTATCGCAGCCTAGCCTTGCCCCGCGCGGTGCACCGGCCAGCTTCGCAGATTTGGCGGAGCGGCTGCAACCGGCCGTGGTCAACATTGCCACCAAGAAAAAGGTGCAAGTCGCCACCAGCATCAATCCATTTACCGGCGAACGCCGTGCAATTGAGCAAGATCAGGCCAGCGGCGGATCAGGCTTCATCATATCTGCTGACGGCTATATCGTTACCAACAACCACGTAATCGCTGGCGGCCCAAAGGGCGATGCCGTCGATTCGGTGACTGTCACATTGTTCAACGGCAAGGAATATACGGCGGAAATCGTTGGCCGCGATCCAACATCCGACGTCGCTTTGCTCAAAATCAAAGCAACTGATTTGCCATTTGTCGAAATGGCATCGTCCAAAAACACCCGCGTCGGCGACTGGGTGATTGCTATTGGTAACCCCTTGGGCTTGGGCAGCACCGTGACCGCTGGCATCATTTCGGCGTTGCAACGCAACATTGGCACCGGCGGCGCGTATGATCGTTTCATCCAAACCGATACCGCGATCAATCCAGGTAACAGCGGCGGGCCATTGTTTACGCTTGATGGCAAAGTGGTGGGCATCAACAACCGCTTGATCGGCCCCAATGGTGCCAACATCGGTGTCGGTTTCGCGATCCCGGCCGAAGAGGCGGCACCGGTTGTGGAATCGCTGAAAAAGGGCGAAAAAGTTGAACGCGGCTATCTGGGTATTGGTATCAGGGCCGTCGATGAAAAAACCGCCGACGCATTGGGCATTGGCAAAAACCGCGGCGAAATGGTCGGTTCAATTCAACCGGGCCAACCTGCTGCGAAAGCTGGCCTCAAAGAAGGCGACATTGTCTTGAAAGTCGCCGGACAAGAAGTGACACCGGAAAAAACGCTGTCCTATATTGTCGCCAACATCAAACCGGGCACCAAAATTACCCTCGACATTTTGCGTGAGAACAAGCCGACAACTATAAACGCGGTCGTCGGTAAACGGCCGTCAGAACAGGAAATCGCGCAGAACAGCTTTAATCCCGACGAAGAAAAGGACTTTGAAGGCGACACCAGCAGCAGCGAAGCAAAGATATTGCGCGATGCATTGGGGATGAGCGTGATTCCAGTGAATGCAGAAATTGCCGGACAGCTCGGCCTACCGTCAGACACCAAGGGACTGGTCATCGACGTACCTGGCGTGGGAAGCGGCGCGCAGGCAGGGTTTAAGCGCGGCGACGTGATTGTCTCGGCAAACTATAAGCCCGTCGCCACACTAGAAACACTGGCAGCAGCGATCACGGCGGCGAAAGCATCGAACCGGGCGGCAATCCTGCTCGGCGTAAAGCGCCGCGGTGCGCCGATCCAATATGGTGCAGTTGCCATCGAAGATTGAAGTCGCATGCCGCCAGTTTTGCACAGTCGTCATTATGATCTTAGCGTGGCGGCAAAGTGCAATTCTGGCGGCACGATCGGCATCCGGTTTGCACGTCGGGCCACATTCGGAATATGGTGCGGTGCGGTTTAACCGTAACTCGGCGGGTCACCGTCAACGTAACCCCAATAGCAATCGGCTTGACAGGTTTCTGCCAATTTTATAGCCCTATATGCTGGTATGGAGCATGGCAAAGCTGTTGCACCGCAATGCCGGCATGAGGGGGAAACCGATGAAATATCTGACGATGGCGCTGGCGTTGAGCGCGCATGTTGCTGCGGCGCCATTGGCGCAGGCCAGTGAGGCTGGATTGAGCGATTCGCCGTTTGGAGCGGCCGCGATTTCCGCCGATGAGGCAACGGCGCTGCAAATGCCCAAGCTGGATTTTAAGGAAGCACCCGAAGACGCGACCAATTACGATAAATATTATTATTTCCACCGCGCCGACACAGATTTTGTATCGGCATTTGGCGATATAACCGAATGTGATGGCTATGCGCGCGGGCTGGCCTCCAGTTTTAAGGGCGTCGACGTCCCTTATCCTTATGCCGGAACCATGGCAGGAGCAGCGGGCGGGATTATCGCCAGCGCGATGATGGCGGCCATATTCGTGCCGGGCGAAAAACGCCGGATGCGCCGTGTGAATATGCGCCAATGCATGGGGTTCAAGGGCTATGACCGGATCGGGCTGTCCAAGGATTTGTGGACCGAGTTTAATTTTGAAGAAGGCACCGGCGCCGAAGCCGAAGAGAGCCGCCTGAAAGCCCTGAAACTGCAGGCACTTGTCGCCGCCAATGCGCCCCGTTCAAATAAGGTATTGCCGCGATGAAAACCAAAATCATACTCGCCGCCATATTTGCGGCGTACGCCCTGCCCGCTGCGGCAAAGACGAAGCCGCCGGTGTTTGTCGAGGCGGCCCCTGTGAAAGATGGCAAAGACGTGAAGCTCGATCCGGCAAAGGCGTACGTGATGCTGCGTATGCCCGGCGCGACAGCCCATGCACTTTACCCGCATTCCCACCGCCGACGAAAAAATCGTCTATGAAAAGTTAAAGGCCGATGCGTTTGTCGAAGCGCGCGAGGATTATGTCAAAAAGGCCGCGAAATACAAACGCGATTTGGAGCAATCGATCAAGCTGAAAACCAGCAAGCCGAAGCCGGTCATCGAACCGACCGAGGCAAATTTTCAGTTTCCAAGCTTTGGTCAGATGGCCAATTTTACCACCGGGCCTTTGATGCGGTTTAGCAAAAAAGATGGCAGCACTTTTTTGCATGCAGTTACGCCGGGAACATACCGACTATATGGTCAGGTAGATCCGTTGATGGGACTTGGGGTATGCTATTGCATGGGCAGTGTTACGTTTGAAGCCGAAGCCGGAAAGATTACCGATTTGGGCACGATGGATTCCGATCCGGCCAACATGGGCGAAGCCGAAAAGGGCGACAGCAGCTCGCCGCTAGCCTTTGCCTATGCGCTTGCGTTGTTACCGCCGGATAGTTCGACACCCGTTGACCCGCGAATAGCTTCGTTTCCGCGTGCGGCTGCGAATTTCCGGGCGGCGGGGAAAGTCACCAATTATATGGGTATTGCAGTTTCCAGACTGCCCGCAATTCGCGGCGTCACTTCCTATAATCGTGACAAGATCGTCGATGAAAAGGCACTGGCCGTGACGCCGGTGGCTGGGGCGGCGTTGGTGGCTGAACCGGCAACCGTTACCGAGTCAAACTAACGCAGCATGAGATTCAACCGCCGCCGGGCACCGTCATCTGATGCGGGTTTGGTGAAATCGAAACGGATGCGGACCCATACGCCGATTTGCGGTTTATTGCCCACACGCGGCGCGCGGACTTGAAATTGCCACGCGGCCAGACGCAGAGCTTTGGCGAGGCCGGTTCCTGCCGGAGATTCTCCCATTTGCTGGCAATTTTCGACGCGGTTATGTTCCAGCGTCTTGCAGGCAATCATCGCCCACGCCCCCGCTGGCCGGGCCTTGGCAGCGCCAAAATACGGAGCAAGTTCGGCGTCACTGGGTTCGCGCACCCATTCGGCATTGTATAAAGGCGCACCGCCGGGGCCTTCTCCTGGACCGATAGCCAGACCGCTCTTGCCAGTGCCATCGCCCTTTCCTTCGCCCTTGCTTGCGGACCCGCCGCCGACGGGGAATTTGGAAATATCCATCGCGTCATATTCCTGCTTGGTGACCTTGATGAAATCTTTGGAAGCGGGCGGCAAGCGCAGCGGGTTTGCGGACGGCAGGACCGGCGGCGGAATTTCCTGAACCACGCGCGGCTTGGTTTGCGGAGTTACTATATTTTCCGATGTCACTGCATTGTCGTTGCTGTCCGCTGCGGAATCCGGTGCCGCCTCTTGCTGAACATCAAATGTCGTCAGGCTGGTGCGCTTGACTTTTGGCTCCATCTCTTGCCAACCAAGGGTGAGCAGCGCGAGCACAAACAATGCCTCGATGGCCAATGTAATGGCAATCGCGATCAACCGCTCCCGCAGTGCCGGCCGGTCCCTTTCGTGCGCCTCAGAAAACATCATAGATCCAGTTTCGGATGAAAGGCGGCGAGGAATTGCGATGCCGCGTTCGATAGCGGCAATGTTTTGCCGCTTCAATGCTCAATATCAGGCCGGGTTAGATGGTGATGACATAAGGTTGAAACTTAACCGCAGCCCTGAGCCAGTCGAAGGGCGCTTCACGGTCAGGCGTACTTCGACAGGCTCAGCACTATGGTTTAACTATATGTCGCAACTAAATGACCTCTCGCTCAAAATGAGGCGGGGCTAAATGAGGTGCAGCTGCTTATCAAACCATCAATGCAAGCGCGTTCCGGTCCAGTTTCCCGTTGGCATTCTTTGGAAATTCATCCAGCCAGTTGATCTGCGCCGGTTGCATAAAGTTGGGCAGCATGGCCTTTAAATGGGCGCGCAGGCGATCATCGGCATCTTCGCTGTCTGCGCCGCGCACAAACAGCACGATCACCGCGCCCAGCCGCTCGTCCTTGCGGCCAAGGGCGCAGGCTTCCCAGATGATGCCGCTTTCCACTGCGGCTTCCTCTATTTCGGTGGGGGAGACGCGGTTGCCGCTGGTTTTGATCATCGCATCGTCGCGGCCGACAAAATACAGCAGGCCATCGGCATCGCGGCGCACGGTATCGCCCGAATAAACCGCCATCCCGCCGTATTTTGAAAACTGCGGCGCAGGTTTATATCGCTCAGCGGTGCGCGCCGCATCCTGCCAATAACCCTGCGCCACCAGCGGTCCGGCATGCACCAATTCGCCTTCTTCACCCGGCGCGGCTTCACCGCCATCGGGGCGTACCACCATGATTTCAGCGAACGGAATTGCTGTGCCCATGCTGGTTGGATTGCTGTCGATCAAGCCGGGATCAAGATATGTGGACCGAAACGCTTCGGTCAGGCCGTACATTGCATAAATGCTGGTTTTGGTGCCAAAAATACCGCGTAATTGCTTGACCAGACTGGGGGTCAATGCCCCGCCGCTGTTGGTCAGGCGGCGCATCGGCGCGCTTGCCGCATCCGGCCATAACTGTTCCACCAATTGCACCCACAATGGCGGAACAGCGGCCAAAGTTGTCACCCGATACTTTGCACATGCCTTGATCACGTCGCGGGCGGTTAGATAATCCAGCGGCACGGCGCATCCGCCCGCCTTCCACGCTGACAGCAACTGGTTCTGGCCATAATCGAAGCTCAATGGCAGCACCGCAAGCGTTACATCATCATCCGCCAATTGCAGATATTCGGCAACGCTGATCGCGCCGAGAACAAGGTTGGCGTGCGATAACATCACGCCCTTTGGCCGCCCGGTGCTACCCGACGTATACAATATCGCCGCCAACCGGCTGCAATCAAAGTCCGCAGGCAAGGGCGGCATTTCTGGCGCGGTTTCATCGTCGATCAGCGCCAAAATCGCAACATCGTCGGCTATGCCAAAGTCCACACTTTGCCCGGTCTCATTTTCGGCCAAGCTCGCCGCCCGCGCCTTGCCCGTAATCAACAGCTTTGCGCCGCTGTCTGCCATGATATGTCGGGCCTGTGCGGGTTTCAGCAGCGGATTGACGGGAACATGCACCAACTGCGCCCGCGCCGCCGCAAGCGGCATCAGGCAAGCCAACAACCCCTTCCCTGTCCAGCTGGCTACGCGGTCGCCGCTTGTTAAATCGGCGTCGCGCAAAAAAGAAGCGAGCCGGGAGATACGGAGATTTAACTCCTTATAGGTATACACTCGGTCACGAATGATGAGAGCAGCCGCATCGTCCGCACCGCAAAGCGCAAGATGGTCGAGCGGAAAAGCTGGCAAGTCGTTGGTCATTGTAGCATATTCTGTGAAGGGTCGGTTTAATGTCGGGGACGTTTCTTTTGCCAGTGAAAGGTGAATATCACGATAATTTCCTGACTGCGCAAGTGTCTGCGCGCGGGACGCTTGACCGTGAAAAGCAAAGCAGCCTGTTCGACCGGCTGGATTGGCTGGACGCGCTGCACCGTATGGCGATGAAGTCCCAAAAACCCTTGTTGCTGCGCGCGCATGATGCACAAACCGATCTCTGGCTGCCCTTGATCGAAGCCGGAAATGGCCATTATCAAGCATTAGCCAATTGGTACAATTTTACATGGCGGCCAATTTTCGGCGGAAATTACGACGAAGTAACGCGGCTGGCGCTGCTGCGTCAGCTTGCCAAGCTTACCACCAGCCATGCCCGCCGCTTAACCCTTTTGCCGATGCCGGATGAAGATGGATCGGCAAGCCTGCTGGCCACCGCGTTTCAACAATCGGGATGGGTTGTCGTGAAGCAGCAATGCGACGAGAATCATTATCTGCCCGTTCGCGGGCGCAACTTTGACGAATATTGGCAATCGCGGCCGGGGCAATTGCGCAGCACGGTAAAGCGCAAGGGCAACAAGAATGTCGTGTCGACGCGGATTGAAACCGTGTTTTCGCAGCAGAGCTGGGCAGACTATGAAACTATCTACGCCCGCAGCTGGAAGCCATCAGAGGGCAACCCCGATTTTCTGCGCGAGCTGGCCAAGCAGGAATCGGTGGCGGGATGTTTGCGTTTGGGTATCGCTTATATCGATGGGAAGCCAGCCGCTGCACAATTCTGGACGGTCGAAAATGGCGTCGCTTTGATCCACAAGCTTGCCCATGACGAACGTTACTTGTCTGCATCCCCCGGCACATTGCTGTCGGCGGCCTTGTTTCAGCACGTGATCGACATCGACCGAGTGAACGAGATTGATTTTGGCACGGGCAGTGATCCATACAAGCGGGAATGGATGGAAGAAATGCGTCCGCGCTATCGGCTGGAAATGTATTGGCCCAATCACATCTTGAACTGGCCGCACATATTGCGCCATAAACTGCGCGGAAACAATTGATTCAAGGACTAAAATGACCGGAATTATAGACAAAACCGACCAAGCGATCCGTTCGATATTATCGGACTTGCTTGGCCTATCTGCGGCGCAGGTCGCCGAAATGGACGCCGACACCGAATTGTTTGGCGCGTTGCCCGAACTGGATTCGATGGCCGTGGCCGGTCTGTTGACCGAAATGGAAGACAGGCTGGGAATCACTATCGACGATGATGATGTCGATGGCGAATTGTTTGCAACTTTTGGCAATCTTGCCGAATTTGCAAAGGCAAAGCTGGCGGGGTGAAGCCAGGCATGCGCCACAGCGGCTACGTCTTTGCACGCGCAGAAGAATATTGCCTGATGGCGGGTGACGCCAACGCATCTCGCCGCATACTGATTGTTCCGCCGCTGTTTGACGAAATGAACCGGATGCGGCGCGTGTTGGTATCGGCGATGCGCGAACTGGCGGATCTGGGCGTCTGTAGCATCCTGCCCGACTTACCCGGTTGCAACGAAAGCATGGCGCGGCTGGTGGATCAGGATTTGGACAAATGGCGCGGTGCGATCGCCGCTGTTGCAGAACAATTGGGCGCGACCCACATCGCCAGCATCCGTGGCGGGGTATTGATCGACAATGGTTCAGCCGCGATTACCAGTATTGGCGGTTGTCCCCGGTAAAAGGCGGATCGCTGCTAAAAGCCATGTTACGCACGCGAATTGCAGGCGACAAGGAAACGGGCATTTCCAGCAATATGGAAAGCCTGATCGAACAGGGGTGCAGGGAACCGATTGAGCTTGCCGGAAATATGATCGGCCCGGATATGCTATCGTCGATGCAATATGCCGAAGCCGAACCATTGGCCAAACTGACGGTCACGGCGCTGGGCGACGACGCGGGCGAAGTTTCCGGCAGCGCGCTGTGGCTGCGTGCCGAACCGCAAGATGATCCGGCGATGGCAACTTCAATTGCAGAGCAGCTTTATCATTGGAGCGCGTCATGCGGCGAATGATTGATTTTGCCTGCTGCGGCGACCGATTGGCCGGAACGCTTGATGCCGCCGCCGGCCCATGCGGATTGCTGATCGTAAGCGGCGGCAATGAAATCCGCAGCGGCGCTTATGCCGGGCAGGCCGCGATGGCGACGCATTTCGCGGCGATGGGCTTTCCGGTGTTTCGGTATGACCGGCGCGGTATTGGCGACAGCGAAGGCACAAATGGCGGATTTGAAAGCAGCGCCGAAGACATTGCCGCTGCGGTCGGCGCGTTCAAAGCAGCTGTTCCGCAAATGAACCGATTGATCGCTTTCGGCAATTGTGATGCGGCAAGCGCATTGGCCCTGTATCAAGGGGATCAGGCAATAGATGGCTTGATACTTGCCAACCCCTGGGTCATTGAAACGCCTATCGAAACAGTTGGCGGCGACGTGCCGGCTACCCCAAGTGCAGCCGCCATCCGTGCGCGTTATTGGAACCGCCTTAAAAACCCGCGTAGTCTTTTTGATTTACTGACCGGCAAAATCAACCTGAGAAAACTGCTCGGTGGATTGGCTAAGGCGGCGACAAAGGAAGCGGCATCCGGGCTATCAATACGTATCGCAGAACGATTGGCAGCCACGACGCAGCCTGTTCGCGTGCTGATTGCGCGGCACGATACGACCGCGATTTCATTCATGGCCGCATGGCAAAGCAGCGTGTTTTCAAACGTGCGTCAGCGTTCAAATATCACGCTACAGTTGGCCGAAAGCGCATCCCATAGCTTTGCCGATCTGGCCGCTAAAACTTGGCTATATGGCCAGATTGAAGCGATGCTGCGCGATCAATAAAACGGAAGGGATTGGTAGCGAAGGAGGGACTTGAACCCCCGACCTATGGATTATGATTCCACCGCTCTAACCAGCTGAGCTACTTCGCCATACCAATCAACATTGCGGTCAATGGTCCGCAAGGCAAGCGGCCCTATAAGCGGGTGCTTCGGTACGGTCAAGGGCCGACGGCTATCAGATTGCCACCGTGCCTTGTTCCATCTTTGCGTCTTAGCGCACATAGTGAAAAAATAGACGTGGAGCATTGTTGCTCTCACGCCAATTGCGACCCACGGCAGGAAGGAAGTCCCCCAGGGTAAAAGCGGACTTCCTCTTCATCCGTACATTCGGGCGATGCTCAACGAAAAGTTACGTCCGCCGACACTTAATAACGTTTGAGGCGCTTGAATGATCCTATACCGAGCGATCATCAGCGAAAGTTGCCGCTGATGGTGGATTTGGGTGCAGTGGGATCGAGTTCAATCAAATAATCGCCCGCCTAAAATATATGGTCCGCCGGGGCCGCCCAACTTTCGGGGGGGAGGGGTAAGGAGCAACCCCAACGAACGAGTATTGGATGTCAAAAAAGCGCTGATGTGTAAAATGATTAAAGCTTGTCTCGCTGATCGAATTTCTCAATCAATAACCTTCCTCATTCGCCAATTTCGTCCAGCACCTCGCGGGTATGTTCGCCCAGCTTTGGTGGATCACGCCATATCGAAGACGGACTTCGCGCAAATCGCAGCCCCGGCCGCATCGCGCGATATTTACCCTCACCTGCAATTTCACGTTCTTCAAACAATGTTTGTTTCAACTGCTTGTCTTCAAACACGTCTTCAAGCCGGTTTGCGCGCATGACCGGAATCGAATTTTCCGCCGCCAGATCCATCCATTCATCGGTGCTGTGCGTCGCCGCCGCTTCCTTCAACATGACATTATATTCCGACACGCGCTGCTGCGTTGTGGTCAGACTGGTAAAACGCTCGCTTTCATAAGCGCCAGGAAGCCCGCCAAGTTCCAGGAAACGTTCCGCCTGCGCGCGGCTTGCGGGCAACAGCATTATAAAACCGTCGGTTGTCGGCATCGGTTTGCGGTCCGGTGAAACCGACATGGTGTAACCCAGCTTGCCAGTGGGCGGAATGTAGGTTTCCCCGTAAAGATGATCAGCGAGCAAATGTCCGGTAAAGGTTTCCAGCATCGGCACGGCGACATATTGCCCTTCGCCAGTATGTTCCTTGTGCCGCAGCGCCGCCAGCGCGGCAATAACCGCGAACAACCCGCAGGTCTTGTCGGCAAACAATCCCGGTAAAGTACGAAACTCGCGCTCGGGGCCCACCAATTGTTCCAATCCGCACGCACCGCTGGCCGCCTGTATCAAGTCGTCAAAAGCTTGCCGCCCGGCATAGGGACCGGCGGCATCATATCCCATCGCCTCGACATAGACGATATCGGGTTTGATCGCGGCAACATCGGCATAGGAGAATCCAAGTGCGGCAATCGATTTTGGCCGCATGTTGTGGATGAAGATGTCACCTGTGCGGACAAGTTTGCGCAGCGCCCGTTTCCCGGCGTCGGTTTTCAAATCAATCACAGCGGAACGCTTGTTGCGGTTAAAGTTCAAAAACGTCGAACCCATATTCTTGGAAACATGAGATCCGCCAATCATCCGTTGCCGGTCACCGTCTGGTTCCTCGATCTTGATGACGTCTGCGCCCAAATCGCCGAGCATTTGGGTGGCATATGGGCCCAGCAGAAACTGCGTAAGGTCGATAACCCGAATGCCCGCAAGCGCGCCTTTTGGCAGGCCATCTGCTTGGCCATTTTCATTTGTCGCTTGCACACATTCTCTCCCTCGTTTGGACTCTCTGCTTGATACCTAGCTTGATCCGGTATCAAAGGGAATTGTGAGAATGAACGGGAGAGAAAAATGAAGACCGCAGCAATAGCATTAATGCTCGTGACCAGCAGCAGCGCGCTGGCGAGGGCCGATGAACTGGCAAGCAAGCCTGCATCCGCCGCCACCGTCGCTGCACAAAATCAAACATTGTCGTCCTTGCCGCCCGAAGACGGACGGGATGCTGATTTTGCGGCCCGCGGATTTATCGCCACCTTGCAAGATCCGGTCATTCGCGATGCAAAGGGCAAGGTCGTTTGGGATTTGAACGCCTATAATTTTGCCGAGGGCGCATCGCCCGGCACCGTTAATCCCAGCCTGTGGCGGCATATCGGGCTGCTCCGCAAACACGGCCTGTACAAAGTGACCGACAATGTTTGGCAAGTGCGCGGTTTCGATGTGTCGAACATGACCATAATAAAGGGCAATAGCGGCTGGATAGTGATCGATCCGCTCACATCACGCGAAATGGGCGCAGCAGCGATTACGCTGGTCAACCGGGAACTTGGGCAAAGGCCGGTTACGGGAGTTATATTCAGCCACAGCCACGCCGATCATTTCGGCGGTGTGCGCGGCATCATCAATGCAGACGACGCCAAATCCGGCAAGGTCGCGGTGATTGCGCCGGAACATTTCTTAATGGAAACGTCGTCGGAAAATGTCATCGCTGGCGCTGCCATGGGCCGCCGGGCGAATTACCAGTTTGGCGGCAATCTGACGCCCGGATTACAGGGACAGATGGGCAGCGGCATCGGTGCAGCGGTTTCCGCCGGTGAGATCACTTTGGTCACCCCCAATGACGACATACGAAAAACCGGCGAAACGCGGGTTATCGACGGGGTTACGCTGGAATTTCAAATGGCCCCGAACAGCGAGGCTCCGGCCGAAATGAACGTCTATATTCCGTCCGCCCGGACATTCCTGTCCGCCGAGATTGCAACCTGTTCATTGCACAATATCTTGACCCCGCGCGGTGCAAAAGTGCGCGATACGCTGGCGTGGGCGGGATATTTGCATGAGGCAGTAAACCTGTATGCGGGACGCAGCGACACCGCCATTTCAAGCCATTGCTGGCCGCGATTTGGCGCAGGCGAGGTTAAGGGGTGGCTGTCTGGGCAGCGCGACAATTACCGGTATCTGCATGACCAAACGGTGCGATTGATGAACAAAGGCATGACCCAGACCGAGATTGCCGAAACAATAGCGCCGCCGCCCGCAATCGCCAATCAATGGTATAATCGCGGTTATTACGGAACCTATAGCCACAACAGCAAAGCAGTTTATCAATATTATCTCGGTTGGTATGACGCCGTTCCCGCCAATCTAAACCCCCACCCACCATCGGCGCGCGGTGCAAAATTTGTGTCCGCGATGGGCGGCGCAAAGAAAGTCATAGCCGCGGCGAAAAAGGCAATGGCAGCGGGCGATTACCGCTGGTCATCCGACTTGCTTAATCAGCTGGTATTTGCCGACCCCAAAAATATCCCCGCCAAAGCAATGCTCGCGAACAGTTATGAACAGCAAGGATATCAGGCCGAGTCAGCGATTTGGCGCAACATGTTTCTATCCGCCGCGCGCGATTTGCGGGAGGGTGCAAAGGGCAATGTATCGACCCAAAGCCTTGATCTGATTGCTGCCATTCCGTCTGCCATGCTGCTAAACTCGGTGGCGACGCGTTTGGACCCACAGATATTGGGGACCAAGAAACTGGATTTGAACTTTGTGTTTTCAGACCGCAAGGAAACCGCAAAAATCAGCATCGGCAATGCCGTTATGTTTGCCGATATGAACGCCCTTCACGACGCGCCGATGGTAACGGTCACCGGGCCACGGCAGCTGTTCCTGGCGATGCTGTTCCTGAAAATGCCGCTGGCGCAATTGGAGGCTGCCGGACTGAAAATAGAAGGCGACCGTGCCACGCTTGAAGGCATGTTGGCAGCGACCGAACCGCAAGCCGGGGCATTCAATATCGCAGAGCCGTAATATCGAAGAGCTTCAGGCCACGTAGGCATTCAAGTAAGAAGAAACCGAAAAACATACTCTTCGTCATTCCCGCGAAGGCGGGAATCCATCACCAGTGGTCGACTTATTCCGCTAACTTGCTTTGCGAGGCTAGTTCAGGTGATGGATTCCCGCCTTCGCGGGAATGACGAAGCTTACGTAAAAGTGTTGGAGAATATTGAAAGACATCCCGCTTCAATATCGCAGAGCAGTGCCTTCATGGCTTCTGTTCGGACTGCATCTTTTTAATTTCGGCCATCGTTTTCATTTCGATTAGGTCGACCACGAAGACGAGGTTGGAATTGGCTGGGATCGGTCCAGATGCGCGCGCGCCGTAACCCAAGGCGGATGGAATACATAGGCGATATTGCGCGCCCTTGTTCATCAGCTTCAGGCCCTCGCTAAACCCGGGAACGACTGCTTTCACCGGAAACGCCGTTTGGTCATTCTGGTCGAAACTTTTGCCGTCTGCCGCAAGGTACCCTGCATATCCGATCAGAACGACATGATCATCTGTCGGCGATGCACCTGCACCGGATTTCAACATTTGATAGCCAAGCCCGGACGCGGTTTTGTCGGTGCAGGTGCGCTGATCAGCTGGCAAGGTTTCGGGGGGTGCGGCGGCAACCGACAACAGATCCACTTCAAATATCAAATCGCTGTTCGCCGGGATTGATCCCGATTCTTGCGCGCCGTAACCGAGCGCCGCTGGTATGCACAAACGGATACTGCCGCCCGGCTTGACCAGTTGCAGCCCTTCGCCAAAGCCGGCAATTACGCCGTCTACGCCAAAACTCGTGTCCTTATTCTCATCAAACACGGCGCCGTTGGACGCCAATGTGCCTTTGTAATTGATCGTAACCTTGTCGCGCGCGCCTGGGGCCTGCCCTTCACCGGTCTTCAACATCCGGTATCCAAGGCCGGACCCGGTCGTCTGGTCACATCCAGCCCCTACCGGGGCAGCCGCTTGTTTTGCAGCAGCGTCTTTGCCAGCATCTTTTGGTGTAACGGGGGTGCATGCGGCCAAAATAAGGGCGGATGCGGTGAGCGTTGCGAACGTTGTTTTCATGGGGAAAAGCGATTAGACGATTTTGTGTAAATGTCTATTGCCGATCACGCCTCCTGATTGATTAGCATCGGCGCCCAAATCGCCCGCGCTATTCAGTTGGGGCTTCTTCACCGTAAAGCCGGTCGACTTCGATATATCCCGCCCGGCCCGCATTATCGAAACGGCAATAGCCTTTTTGGCAATCGTCGATCCGGCCGGTAACGCCGGGTTCAACGCGCCACGCAATGCGCGCTGTCGGTTCAGGTGCCTCTCGCAAAGCGCCGTTGCCGCTGCCGATTACAACAGCCGTGCGATTCGGGCTAAGCAAGCGCACATGGACCCAGCCCTGATCGCCGTCGGGATCCTGAACCTTGCGCCAAACGCTGTGCACGGTGACAACTTTCAATGGCAGAAACTTGCGTTTATACACCCATTTTACCGGGAAATCGGTGCTTGGACCGGTCCGCATCCGTGCCTCTTCGGCATTAAGCGACGCCCAATAAGGTGTCTTCTTTTCGGATTGCGCCAGCGCCGCACCCGCAGCGATGCTGGCTGTGAAGAACACTGCCAAAAATCCAACCGATTTTACATTATTTTTCATCATTCTAATTGCCATATTGCCCGCCCCCAAAGCGTCTATAGTGTAAGCAGGGCCGACAGTTCAAGCCTGATGACTTGACGAGCGGCCAAGAAGCACCATAACCGGGATCAATATGACCAATCACTCTCGTATCGAACGCCCGCGCGTCATTGTTTCGCGAAAATTACTGCCTGCTGTCGAAACGCGCATGGCGCAGTTGTTTGACGCGCATTTCAATGCGGCGGATGTCGCCATGACCCGCAACCAATTGGCCGCCGCAATGGCCGATTGCGACGTGTTCGTCCCCACTGTGACCGATAATATAGACGCCGCGCTGATTGCCGCCGCGCCGCCGCGATTAAAATTCATCGCCAATTACGGCGCGGGCGTAAATCATATCGACCTTGCTGCGGCTAAAGCAAAAGACATCATCGTAACCAACACGCCGGGGGTGTTCACCGACGATACTGCCGACCTGACTATGGCGTTAATCCTGTCCGTGCCGCGCAAATTGGGCGAAGGCGAAAAACTGATGCGCAGCGGCAATTGGGGTGGGTGGCGGCCAAGCGGCATGCTGGGCCACCGCATCGGCGGCAAGACTTTAGGGATAGTCGGTTTCGGCCGAATTGGTGAAGCAGTGGCTGCGCGGGCGCGCGCCTTTGGCATGGAAATCGTCTACACAAAGCGAAAACGCCTGCCAGCCAGTGTCGAAGAACAATTGGGCATTGCGTTTGAGCCGGAACTAGACAGGTTGATCGCGCGCAGCGACATCATCTCGTTACATTGCCCGCTAAATGCCGAAACCGAAGGTCTTATTAATGCGGCCCGTATCGCAATGATGAAACCAAGCGCATATCTTATCAACAGCTCACGCGGTGAACTGGTCGATAAATCGGCGCTGATCGAAGCACTGCAGCAGGGCAAGATTGCTGGCGCGGGGCTGGATGTATATACCCACGAACCCGCAGTGGACGCACGGTTGCTAACGCTGGATAATGTCGTCTTGCTGCCACATCTGGGCAGCGCGACTTTTGAAGGCCGCGAGGCGTCCGGCGAGCGGGTAATTGCAAATATCCGGATCTGGGCCGATGGCCACCGTCCGCCTGATCAGGTTCTCGAAGGCTGGAACTAAAATTGCAGCAACAGGGTAAGTTTCCATCAAAAATCACCGCCAAAATGCAATTTGTTGATTGAGCCTTAAGAATTGCTGGCTTAGAGAAGCTGCAAATCATAATTGACAGAGGCGGGGAATAATTATGCATCTATTGGGCAAGCTGGCGATATTCGGCGCGGCATTTGCAGCGGTACCGGCATATGCGCAGGATGCAGCGGCAATTGTGGCTGACCCGGCAACCAATAGCGGCGATACTGCGTGGATATTGACCAGTTCCGCACTGGTGCTGATGATGACTATTCCCGGACTGGCTTTGTTTTACGGCGGCCTTGTTCGTTCCAAGAACTTTCTGTCGGTACTTGTACAAATCGGCGCGATTGCCGCGGTCGTTTCGGTGATCTGGATTGTCATTGGTTACAGCGTCGCATTCTCGACAGGTGGCGGGGCCTTTTTAGGTACGGCGCAGAATTTCATGTTCACCAACATGGATGCGGTTCGCGAAGACCAGAGCATCGGCGAATTGGTGTTTGGCCTGTTCCAGATGACTTTTGCAATCATAACTCCGGCGCTGATCGTCGGCGCATGGGTCGAACGAGCGCGATTTGGCTGGGTGATTGCATTCAGCGCGTTGTGGTCGTTGCTGGTCTATGTCCCAGTGGCGCGCTGGGTTTGGGGCGGAGGATTCCTTGCCAGCATGGGCGTAATTGATTTTGCCGGTGGCATTGTTGTCCATACCACCGCCGGTGTTTCGGCGCTGGTCGTGGCGCTGATGCTTGGCAAACGCGACGGATTTCCTAAAACTTTGATGTTGCCGCACAGCCCCGCATTGACCGTAGCGGGCGCAGGATTGCTGTGGGTTGGCTGGTTTGGTTTCAATGGCGGATCGGCCCTGACCGCAAGTGACCTCGGCGCGGCCAGTGCCATTATCAACACACACATGGCCGCATCTGTGGCTGCGTTGGTCTGGTTGCTAATCGAAAAAATCAAGGTCGGCAAACCCACTGCTGTTGGCTTTGCCACAGGCGCCGTTGCGGGCCTAGCGACGATCACACCAGCCGCTGGCGTCGTTGGCCCGGGTGGCGCGACTTTGATCGGTATCATCGCGGCAATCGTCTGTTTCTATGCTGTCGGTTTGGTAAAAGGAAAGCTGAAAATTGACGATTCGCTCGACGTTTTCGCCGTGCACGGCGTCGGCGGCATCATCGGATCACTATTGCTTGCGGTGTTCGCCAGCGAAGCGTTCGGCGGCTCCGGATACGAAGAAGGCGCAAGCATCGCATCGCAGCTTTGGATCCAATTGAAAGGTGTCGGTATCGTCGCTGCGTTCTCCGCCGTTATGACCGTCATCATCGGATATATGGTTTCGATGGTTTTGCCGATGCGCGCTGCCAAAGACGCGGAAAGAGATGGGCTGGATATATCGAGCCACGGCGAACGGGCGTGGGATCTCGATTGACGGCTTTATAGCGATCGCGTCTGGTTGACCTGGGGTCAGGATGAAGCATAACTTAACTTCATCCCGCGATATATGCCCGGTGTCAGTTGGTCATTAAAGTCAATTGGCGGAACAGCGTCGCGTCCATTGCTTCGCTGAATCGGCAACCCAGCATCAATTCTGCATTCCATACGACCGTCGCGGTGATGGCTGATCCTATTGCGAAGTGGATGGAAATGCTTTCGCCGACATTCAGCCTTGTCTTGATCATCAAGCGGCAGCCATATTTGGAAAGATCGGCAAGTTGGGCGGGGTAACTTCGCGCTTCTGGCCGCTCGACTGTCACTTGCCGCATCGAACTGTCTAGTCGCTCGGCCATTCGGCGTTCAATACTGGCCGGTTCGACCCTTCGAAATTGTGAACTCATTGCACCCATAGAAAAACTCCAGACGAGCAAAGCTAGCGCGAGAGAATAAACTAATGGTTAATTTGTAAACAGCCTGCCGCAATCCGCGTTCAACTCGGCTCTGCTTTGATTGAACGCGGTTATGTTTCAGTCGCCGGTCAATATCCGGTCGACCAATTGTTTCACAGTCGGCACAAAGCCGTTCGAATAAAACGGGTCCTTGCCAAACAGATAAGCACTATGCCCGGCGAACATCAAATTTTCATCGATGGGTGCACCATGCGCGATATTCTGCAACGCTTTTTGGATACAAAAGCTGCGCGGATCGGCAAGGCGTCCGGTGGAATTATTGTCATGGTCTTTCCACGACGAAAATCCGCAATGCGACAGGCATCCCATGCAATCTTTTTGATCTTTGCGGATCACATCGCGCGAAGGCGGCGTAACAAAGACAACGCTTTCGTCCGGGGTCTTCAATGCCTCTGTATACCCTTGCGCATAATATTCACGTGCGCGCATCAAGTCAGCAGGCGTCACCCAGAAGTTCTTACCCTTTACGCCAACATCAAGTCTGGCGCTGTTTACGTCGTTGGCTTCAGTGACAAAGCCGATCTGGCGGTCTGAACGTTTTTGCAATTCTTCCAAAAACGGATTGATAACCGCGCTCGAATAAAAACCTGTGGGCGAAAATTTGTGCAGCAAAACACCGTCTTCGGGAATCTTGGTTAGCGCGTCCTTCCAGCCCGTTGGAATCGGACTTTCCTGCGTCAACAAAGGCCGGGTGCCGAATTGAAATGCAATCTGGCCAAGTTCCGGATTATCGATCCAGTTTTGCCAGTCCCGCAAATGCCACACGCCGCCCGCCATGATAATCGGCACATCGTCTGCTATACCTTCGGCGCGCATCGTATCACGCAACGCCTTTACCCGGGGATAGGGATCTTCGGGTGATTTCGGATCTTCGGCATTGGACAGGCCGTTATGCCCGCCCGCGAGCCACGGATCTTCATACACCACCGCCGCCATCCATTCGGGGACCTTGTGATAAGCCCGTTTCCAAAGCGCACGAAAGGCGCGCGCGGAACTGATGATCGGCAGATAATATACTTCATACTGCGCCGCGATTTCGGACAATTTATAAGGCATCCCCGCGCCGCAGGTTACGCCCTGAACCATGCCCCTGGTCTGTTCCAGTACGCCATGCAAAATGCGCTGCGCTCCGCCCATTTCCCAAAGTACATTGATATTGATAGCGCCTTTACCGCCTGCGATTTCGTGCGCGCGCTTGATCTGGGCAACGGCACCGCGAATGCCATATTCGACCAGCTCTTCATGGCGTTCTTCGCGCGTGCGTCCGTGGAACACTTGAGGGATGACATTGCCGTCATCGTCATAACTGTCGGCGTTAACTGCAGAGATCGTGCCGATGCCGCCAGCCGCCGCCCATGCGCCGGAACTCGCGTGATTGGTTGCAGCGACACCTTTGCCGCCTTCGACCAATGGCCACACTTCGCGGCCTGCATACAGTATGGGTTTCAGACCCTTAAACACAATATTGACCCCTATTGATGCAATTTGGCAAACGCCATGCGCTTACAACGTCCCTGCCGATGCCGCTAAACCATGCTTTCAGTCTTGTCTCGCAAAATCGGCGCGGCCCATCGCAGAACCATATAGCTGACGGTAGCGTGCAAACATTTTGCTCTCGTCATATTCCAAATGAGCGCGTGTACGGTTCTTTTCGCCAAGCTCTTTTCTTAATTCAGCATTCCCGGCAAGATGCCGGATTGCCGCCGCAAAAGCGTCATCATCTTTGGGGACAACATATTCCTTATTGGCGGTGGACACAATATCCCGGATATCGCCAACGTCGGTGGCCACCACGGCGCAGCCCGCCGCCATCGCCTCAACCAAAGAAATCGGATATTGCTCGCTGTTCGACGACAACGCGAAAATATCGAACAACCCGACATAGCGCGCCGGGTCACGCAAAAAGCCCGGCATCATCAGCCGGTCAGAAATCCCCAATCGCTGCGCTTCGGCGGCGATGGCATCGCGCTCCGCCCCCTCGCCCGCCACCGCCAAGCGGACATTCGGTCCAGCCGCAGCAACCGCACGAACCAGTCGCGGGATATTTTTGACCGTTCTTAGCCCCGCGATGGTGCCGACAACAATGTCGCCGTCGCGTTTTACAAAGCCGGGAAATGCTCCGCGCTGGCACGGTTTCAAAAATCGCTTCACGTCGATCCCGTTGGGGAAGCGGACAATTTTCTCGGCGGGTTGATGCCAAACGGTCTGGGCAATTTTCTCCAGCGTTTTTGATGGAACAACCAACGAATGACTGCGCTGCAACGCGATTGTGCGGAACCAGTTTCTTTTCCAGATTAAACGTTCTGCCTCTTCCTCGCCAAATCCGTCTTCATGGTGGATCAGCGGGCGTAATCCGGAGCGGCGACCAAGCAATGTATGCGCCATCACCCCGTCCATTGCTCCCCAATTATAACTCAAAATCAGGCTGAACCGCTTCATGTAATTCGCCAGCGCAAAATAACGGCGCATGTTGGGCTTGCCCTCCAGCGAAGGCGCCGCATCGCCCGGAAATTCGACTTTGATCCGCTTATCAATGGCATCGCGCGCGCCAAGGGCACCGGGCACCGAGGATAAAACGACATGTTCGGCCATATCGCCAAAGTGATTCATCAATTTCACCGCGCGCGCTTGTTGCCCGCCAAGGTCAAAAACGCTGTGTAAATGTAGAATGCGTACCGCCGCCATACTTGCCTTTCCCCGTTGCAGCCACCATTGAAGGTGACATGAATAGCATATCAAATTCTGCTGCTTACAGGCCGGATGTTAAAATCACCAGTCTTGGCGAAAAAATCGGCGATCCGGTGCAGCCGGCAAACTTTCCCGAGGCTGTATTGCGGTTCCGCAATGACCGCGCCGCAGCCAGCGTCGGCCTGGACGGTTTAACCGATGCCGAGTGGATTGCACATTTTGCCCGGTTCAATCCACTGCCCGGCAATATGGCCACGCCGCTAGCCTTGCGTTACCATGGCCACCAGTTCCGCACCTATAATCCTGAAATTGGTGACGGCCGCGGATTTCTGTTTGCACAATTGCGCGATCAAGCGGGCCGCTTGCTTGATTTGGGGACAAAGGGTTCGGGCCCAACACCTTATAGCCGCGCTGGCGACGGGCGATTGACCCTGAAAGGCGGCGTCCGCGAGATATTGGCGACCGAAATGCTGGAGGCGCTTGGCGTTTATACCTCCAGAACTTTTTCCCTGATTGAAACCGGCGAAGCATTAATGCGCGGCGATGAGCCATCGCCCACACGTTCTGCGGTTATGGTGCGGCTGAACCACAGTCATATTCGTTTCGGTACGTTCCAAAGGATTGCATTTGAAGGCAATTCCGAAATGATGGAGCAACTGGTAGGGTACTGCCTGACCCACCTTTATGGTGTCCCGATCGGCGAAGACCCCGCCGCGCAGCTGCTGGAACTGGTGGCTGGCCGTGTCGCCGATCTTGCCGCATCTTATATGGTATCCGGGTTTGTTCACGGTGTCCTAAATACCGATAACATCAACATTACCGGCGAAAGTTTCGATTATGGTCCGTGGCGGTTCACGCCCAAATGGGACCCGCGCTTTACGGCTGCGTATTTTGACGAGCACGGCCTTTACGCCTTTGGCCGCCAAGCCGAGACGATGCACTGGAATTTGGGGCAGCTGGCGGTATCATTGCGGTTGATTTGCGAAGCGCCGCCGTTGATCGCAGTGTTGGAGGGGTTTGCGGCGTTGTTTCAGGCCGCTCTGGTAAAGCGGTTTTTATGGCGGCTGGGGTTGCAGTCTATAGATACCACCACCGACCGGCAACTGGTTGAAGCCGCCGAACGCGCAATGATTGCTGGAGCGGTTGACATTGACGCCTTCTTCCACGCCCATCGCGGCGGGCAAACAAGGCAGAAATTGGAAGTTAACGAGGCTTATTCTGAATTTCTAAAACTGTTGGCAGGTTATGAAGCTATGCCCGGCACACACGCCTATTGGGAAGGTGACCAAATATGTTCAATGCAGCTGGATGACGTGGAGTCGATCTGGAATGCGATTGCAGAACACGATGACTGGTCCGCGCTATATAACAAGGTTTCGGAAATCCGCCGCATGGGCGACGCGCACGCATTTTGAAATGCAAAATTAACCGGCCAATCCCGCAAAAAGTAAGCAATTGTTTATTATTGTCAGCTATCCAGACCACTGGAAGGCATGGTTAATCGAAAAATGACCCTACCGTTAGGCATAGAAGTAATGAGCGAACTGGTTTCTTATGAACCGGCTACCGGCGCAGAAGTGTGGCGCGGTGGGTGCGGCAATGTGGATGCCGAAGTCGCTGCTGCACGCGAAGCTTGGCCGCATTGGGCCTCCAAGGCGCTTACCGACCGCATTGATATTGTCCGTTCTATCGCTGGCATGGTTCGTCAGGAAAGCGATAAACTCGCAGAGCTTATTTCGCGTGAAACCGGCAAGCCATTATGGATTTCGCGTGGCGAAGTCGAAACCGTCATTTCCCAAGTTGATTGTGCAATCAAAGCGTATGCCGAACGCACATCGCAACGCTGTATCGAAGGAAAGCCGGGCAACCGCACTGCATTGCGGCATAAACCGCACGGCGTCTTGGCCGTCGTTTCACCGTTCAACCAACCTGCTCAAATTCCCAACGGACATATTATTCCAGCGTTAATTGCGGGCAATGCCGTGGTGTTTAAACCATCCGAAAAGACTCCGGCCGTCGGCGCGTTTCTGACCGAGTTGTACCACAAGGCTGGCGTTCCAGTTGGTGTCATTCGCGTCTTGCAAGGCGGCCCCGAAACCGGACAGCTATTGTCAAAGCATGCCGACATCGACGGTATGCTGTTCACCGGATCGTCGCACACCGGATTTCAATTGAGCCGCCAGTTCGCGGCTCGGCCAAACAAAATACTGGCGCTCGAAATGGGTGCAAACAATCCAATCATCGTGTGGGACACGCACGACATCCACAGCGCCGCAGTCACAGTCGTGCAATCTGCATTCAGCGAAAGCGGGCAGTTATGTACCGCAGCGCGCAGGCTGATTGTAAAAGAAAGCTTGGCTGATTCGGTATTCAGCGAAGTAAAAAGAATCGCAGACAGGTTGATTATCAGCGATCCATATAGCGACCCATTGCCGTTCATGGGTCCAGTGATCGACAATGAAACAGCCGATGGTTTAACCGAAAGCTTTGTAACTTTGATGAGCCATGGTGGCCGTCCTATCAAGCATATGGCCCGGCCGATTGCTGGCCGCCCTTTTGTGACGCCTGGAATAATTGACGTCACGAATATGAAGGAACGCCCGGACATTGAGTTGTTTGGTCCGTTACTGCAATGCGTTCGCGTAGCTGATTTCCGCGAAGCAATTGCCGAGGCGAACAACACCCGTTTCGGTCTGTCGGCTTCACTTATCGGCGGCACGGCTGAGCAGTATAACGAATTCTGGTCCAACAGCCGCGCGGGCATCACCAATTGGAACTCGACAACGCATGGTGCATCGGCATCGGCGGCAGCACCATTTGGCGGTATCGGAATGTCAGGAAACCATCGGTCCAGCGGCTACTACGCGGCGGACCATTGCGCCTATCCCGTTGTTTCTTCTGAAAACGAAGAATTGCGTGCCATCATTGGAATCGGCATGAAGGACGAAGAATATCAAGGTCACGAGGCGAATTAACACCGTCGAAGTAAGACCGTTAAAGCTGATCTTGTTCCGTCACAATTTATCCTGATTTGCCGAATAGACCGCGCTCGCCCATTTTGGAACGATGGTAAAACCACTCGTATATCTTGTTGGCGCCGGTCCCGGCGATCCCGAACTGCTCACGTTAAAGGCCGCACGCCTGATTGGCGCAGCGGAAGTAATTGTTCACGACGGGTTGGTGGATGACGCGATATTGGCGCTGTGCAGCACCCGCGCGCGCCTGATTTCTGTTGCCAAACAGCGCAGCAAACATAGCGTGCCGCAAGAGGGTATCAACGATATCCTGATCCGCGAAGCACGGGCCGGCCATATGGTGGTACGCCTAAAGGGCGGCGATCCGTTCATTTTTGGACGCGGCGGCGAAGAGGCGGAGGCTTGCCGCGCAGCGGGCGTTGATGTGGAAGTGGTTCCCGGCATCTCCGCAGCAATCGGCGGCGGCGCAGAATTTCTGTTGCCGTTGACCCACCGCGATGCATCCAGCGCAGTCAGCTTTGTCGCCGGGCAGTGCAAGGGATTAACCGATCAAGACTGGTCAGGTTTGGCCGGAAAAGACCGGACGCTGGTCATCTATATGGGCGTCGCAACCGCAGCCGACATCACCGAAAAACTGATCGCGGACGGAGTTTCTCCCGATACCCCTGTTGCAGTGATCGAGCGCGCAACCCGCCGCGACTCCCGCGCGATGCGGACATTGCTAACCGATTTAGGCGACATGATCGAACGCGAGAGCGTGGCCAGCCCGACGATCATCATCGTCGGCGATGTAGTATTGAAATCAGAAGCGCAAGACAGGCTGAAAGCCTATGCGAAAGAAGCGGAGAAAATGGCGTGAAGTTATTAACAGGAAACGACCTTGGATCAGGCGACGTAATCTGGTGGACCGGCAATGGCTGGTCGCGCAAGATCGAAGACGCAGTTGATGCGGGCGATAATGGCGAGGCCATATTGGCAACCGAAGAAGACGCGCGCCGCGTGAACGCATCGTATATTGTCGAAGCCGAAAACGGAATTCCCTTGCACATCAAAGACCGCGTCCGCGCCGCTGGCCCCACCGTCCGCACCGATTTGGCCATCAACCCAGCCATTCAGATAGTGAAGGCATAAAGCATGTATAAATACGATAACTTCGATCAGTCCATCGTCGATGCCCGCGTCGCCGAATTCCGCGATCAGGTGAACCGCCGCTTGGCCGGAGAAATCACCGAGGATCAGTTCAAGCCATTGCGCCTGATGAACGGCCTATATCTGCAACTGCACGCCTACATGCTGCGCGTTGCCGTGCCTTACGGCACAATGGACAGCAAACAGATGCACATGCTGGCCCATATTGCGCGCAAATATGACCGTGGTTATGGTCATTTCACCACGCGGCAGAATATCCAGTATAACTGGATCAAGTTAGAGGAATGCGCCGATTTGCTGGAGGAACTGGCCGGCGTTGAAATGCACGCCATCCAAACCAGCGGCAATTGCATCCGCAACATTTCGTCCGACCAATATGCCGGAGCCGCAGCTGATGAAGTCGCCGACCCGCGCCCCTGGGCCGAACTGCTTCGTCAATGGAGCACGTTCCATCCCGAATTCAGCTACCTGCCGCGCAAGTTCAAAATCGCGGTGATTGCGTCGCCCTGAAGACCGCGCCGCGATGCGCCTGCATGACATCGGCATTGAGCTGGTCAACAGGACGGCGTGCTTGGTGGCCGTGTATTTGTCGGCGGCGGCATGGGCCGCACCCCGATGATCGCGCCAGAGATCAACCCGTTCATTCGCGCCGAAGATCTGCTCAGCTATATCGAGGCCTGCCTGCGCGTGTACAACCGCTATGGCCGCCGTGATAATATCTACAAAGCGCGGATCAAAATTCTTGTCCATGAAATCGGTGCGGATGCGTACCGGACCCAAGTTGCCGAAGAATTCGCGCATGTGAAGACATTGGGCATCGATCCGCCGCTGGCTGAATTTGACCGGATAGCCGCATTCTTTGAACTCCCCGAACCTATCCAAAAAGAACTCCGTCATTCCCGCGAAGGCGGGAATCCATCACCTGACTTGTCGGTTGAAACGATAGTGCAGGAGATGGACCCCGCCTTCGCGGGGGTGACGATGGGAGTGAGTTTGCAGTCTGGCTGCGATCAAAATGTCAAAGCTCACAAGGCAGGCTGGTTACGCCATCGTCAACATCAGCTTGAAACCCATTGGCGGGATTCCGGGCGATGCCAGCGCCGATCAAATCGATGTCATGGCGGGCCTTGCCAAAGATTACAGCTTCGACGAATTGCGCGTCACCCATGCGCAAAACATCGTCCTGCCGCATGTCGCCAAACGCGACCTATATGCCGTGTGGAGCGCATTGCGTGATGCCGAACTCGCCGATGCAAACCTCGACTTGATCAGCGACATCATCGCCTGCCCCGGCCTGGATTATTGCAGCCTTGCCAATGCCCGCTCGATCCCTGTCGCGCAAAAAATCGCCACGCGGTTCGCCGACATGGACCGCCAGCGTGACCTTGGCGAGCTCAAGTTGAAAATCAGCGGCTGTATCAACGCCTGCGGCCATCACCATGCCGGACATATCGGCATCTTGGGCGTCGACCGCAAAGGCGTGGAAAATTACCAGCTGACCTTTGGCGGTTCGGGCGCAGAGGATGTGTCCATCGGCAAAATCATCGGTCCCGGATTTGACGAAGACGGCGTGGTCGATGCCGTCGAAAAAGCCACCGAGGTTTACAAGGGCCTGCGCACCGACGGCGAACGCTTCATCGACACATATCGCCGCGTCGGGCTGGAACCATTTAAGGAAGCTATTTATGGATAATCCTATCTCCACGCTAGCGAGTTTGCCGCATCAAACGCCACCGCCGTCCGCATCGAACCGGGCGAGGATGCGCGCGATTTGCTGCCCCATCTGGACCGGATAACGCTTGTCGAGATCACCTTCCCCAAATTCCGCGATGGCCGGGGATATAGCAGCGCGCGGATATTGCGTGAGGCGGGTTATACCGGCGAAATGCGCGCGGCGGGTGACGTTCTGGTCGATCAGGTCGCGTTTATGACGCGCTGCGGATTTGACAGCTTCGCCCCCGATGTACCGCTGGATCCAGTCGTCGTCGAACGCGCCTTGTCCACCTATGCCGATGTGTATCAATCCGCCGCCGACGCCGCCACACCTGTATGGAAACTGCGCCATGGGTGAGTCTGCAAAATCTCCCCTACCGCTCGCGGGAGGGGAGCGCAGCAGCTCTGTCTCCCAGACAGAGCCTAAAGCCGCGCTGGGTGGGCCTGAAACATTTCGTGCGCAACTGCCCACCCCTAGCCCCTCCCGCAAGCGGGAGGGGAACACGATCGCCCGACCGCATCGAAACCGCGCCGCAATATAGCGAAAGCGACGCGATCCGGCTGAACAATATGTTTCGCGGGCGCGATACCGTGGAGATGCTGACGATATTGCTGCGCGAAAATATGCTGGGCGATGCCGCGATAGTCAGTCAGCTTCGGCGCGGAAAGCGCGGTGTTATTGCACCTGATCGGCAGCATCGATCCGATCCGTGCCCGTGCTGTTTTTGGAAACGGGCAAGCATTTTCCCGAGACATTGGCGTACCGCGACGACATTGATCGCGCATATCGGCATGACCGATTTGCGCAACATCACACCCGACCCCGCGTTGTTGGCGCGCAAGGACGAGAACGGCCTGCGCTGGTCCTATGATCCCGACGGCTGCTGCGACATCCGCAAAGTATTGCCGCTGAAAGCCGCGCTCGCGCCGTTTGATGCGCAGTTTACGGGGCGCAAAGCGTTCCAGTCCAAAACCCGTGGCGCGCTACCCCGGTTTGAAATCGAGGAAGGCCGCCTAAAGGTCAACCCGCTCGCCGATTGGGACAAAGCCCGCATCGCCGCGTACATCGCCGAGCATAACCTGCCGCCGCATCCGCTTGGTCGAACAAGGCTATCCCTCCATCGGATGCAGCCCATGTACGACGATGGTAGCCCCCGGCGAAGACGAACGCTCCGGCCGCTGGAAAGGCTGGGACAAGGTCGAATGCGGGATCCATACGGCGGTTCCGGTGGCCGACGATAACGGCGCGAACGATCCGGTGTTTTAGGGCTAAGCTCTCTAGTAATTCCGAGCATCATCCGCTCATCGTCATTGCGAGCGAAGCGCGGCAATCCAGAGTTTGTTTACGCACGCTCTGGATTGCCGCGTCGCTACGCTCCTCGCGGGTGACGGTTTGATTGGCCTGCCCTCCGCTTACTGCTACACTCCAGCCTAACAGCACGCCAACACATGCCGCGCCCAAATACAGGAAGACGCCCAAATGATCCCCTTCGTCACCCTAACCGACAACCGCGGCAACGCCGTCTGCGTCAATCCCGAAATCGTCCAGTTCGTCCGCACATCCGACAACGCCCATGACGAGTGCCTGATCGTCTTCGGCAAGGATCAGCTGCTGCGCGTACGCGGATCGCTGGAGGAAGTGACCGAGATTTTGTGGCAGGGGTGAAGTAGGGGGTGTTATCGGCAAGCGATTGTTTAGTATTGTGTATCCGTAACCCGCAACGTAAATTCCGAGTATTATGACTAAGAAACATTTGAACGGTTAAACAAATGTCAAATAAAGATTCTCTCTCCGATAGCTCTAATATTTTGAGTCGAGAAATGGGAATAAAGAACCTAAAGATCTTCTCCAAAGCCACGCTCGCGGAAAACGCAGTAAGCTTGGGTCAGGCAATTGCCAATGAAACAGATAGAGGTGCTGTAATTTTGCTTTCAACAGCGGTTGAAGACGTTCTGACTCTGCGATTAAAGTCTGAAATGGTGACGCTTAATAGCGACGAAACGAAAAGTATCTTCGGAACTGAATCGATTTTAGGGTCATTCTCAGCAAAAATTAAAATGGCTTATGCTTTGGGTTTCATTGATCGTGAAATTACTCGTGTATGTGATCTTGTACGCGAAATGAGAAACGCATGCGCCCACTGCGGCCGCGCAATTTCTTTTGCTGACAAGGAATTGGGTGACGTTTTGTGCATCGCCATCAATTACGTGAGCGAAGATAAACTAGAGTCCGAAGAATATACAGGAATGCCTATCATCGGTAAGTTGCATTTTACCTGGCTTATTGGATATCTAATGATTGTGATTAAGACAGGGTCAAAGGACAGAGCGGATGAAGAGATCAATCAGTTAATTGCCGACGCAACTCTTGGCGTCGACAATGTAGCAGCGAAGCAAAGTGCGAAACGGACCAGAAAGCGGAGAGCGTCACGTGGGCAATCATCTCGAAAGCGCCTGACGCGACGAATAGGCTAATTTAGAGCAATAAATAAACAACTTTTGCCGCAGATTAATAATGACGCACTCTGATTTTTTTGAGCGTGTTTAGGCTCAGGACCTATTAAAGTGCTTGCATAGTTCGTTCGAGGTTGATTCAATGGTGATGCGAAGGAGGCATTGCCATGAGTGATTTGATTTGGTTGACCGAGGTGCAGATGCGCCGGATAGAGCCCTATTTCCCGTTGTCGCACGGGATTCCCCGCGTCGATGACCGTCGGATCATTAGCGGTATCATTTTCGTAATCCGCAATGGGTTGCGCTGGCGCGACGCTCCAACGGAGTATGGCCCGCCCAAGACGATCTACAACCGGTTTATCCGGTGGAGCCGGATGGGTGTGTTCAACAAGATATTTGCAGGCCTCGCAGCCAAAGCGGGCAAGCCTGATCAGTTGATGATCGATGCGACACATTTGAAGGCACATCGCACCGCTGCCAGCCTTTTAAAAAAGGGTCTGTTCCCAGACGTATAGGTCGAACCAAGGGCGGCCTGAACTCGAAGTTGCACGCTGTGTGTGACGGCAAGGGACGGCCGTTGATCATGCTGCTGAGCGAAGGTCAGATGAGCGATTTCGGCGGCGCTGCGCTAATGTTCGATGCTTTTCCAAAGGCTAAAGTGCTACTCGGCGACAAAGGATATGATGCCGATTGGTTTCGCGACGCATTGCTTGACCGCAAAATTGAAGCATGCATTCCTTCAAAATCAAACCGCAAAATCCACATCCCCCACGACACCGTTCTCTATCGACAACGTCACAAAATCGAGATCATGTTTGGCAGGCTCAAAGACTGGCGACGTATCCACACCCGCTATGACCGATGCGCACACACCTTCATGTCCGCCATCTGCATCGCTGCAACCATAATCTTCTGGATCAATCAATGAGTCCTGAGCCTAGTAAAAGAGTGAAGTATTTTAAGTAATAGAACACAATGCTAATTAAAAAATTTGTTTATCAGCTCCGCCATTTCAATTTTTTCACCTCAAAGTCTTAATCAGCGTCTTATTCGAAATTCGTAAAAAATTTTAGTCAGGAATATAAAAAAGTGGAACTATCAGAGAAAATAAAGAAACATTATTCCGACGTTGGTTTGTCACTTGGCCAAGCCCCAAGCACTAATTTCGTATCATTTCGAAGAAATCTAATTTGTTCAATGTCGGATACGGCTGCGCAGTCAAAAGAAGTAACTTCGAATGGGTGATCAATCGTTGCAGATTTTACAGATGACGAGCAATTATGACTTTCTAAGAAATTTGAAGTGTTTTTTAGCGTAATTTCTACTGTAGCTGCATTTATAATCTGCTGGGCTATCGGGCCAGAAACCTTCAATTCAATCCAATATGTATGCTTCGGTCCACGAGCATTAAGTAAACTTTCAAAGTCCACGCCCATTATTGGCTTAACCGGATATTTCATTCCAGCGGGGGCATCGCTAAACTGAACTGAGCCAGATATATTTTCAATTCGTTGGACCTTAGTTGCCACTCCGTAGGCATTTCTGCCAACGAACGAGCCAATATTTTTGGATTTGGAATACACAACCATTGATCTAACGTTTCCTTGCACAACTGAGGAGCTCAAGATTAGTTGTAAAACACCATCCTCATAAGTGTAATAGGCGCTACTTTCTTCAGCAGGGTATTTAGCTTCCCCACTTGTAAAAGGAAAACTTACCACCTTAGTGTTTAACCTAGATATAGGAAGAAGTGAGGCAAATTCATCCACATCGGTTCGTTTCTGATTTGCCACCATTGCGTCGAAAGTAGTTGCTAAGTTTCCAATCGATTGCGCAAAAACGAAAGTTGGAATGAGTGAAACAAGACAGACTAAGTGCGCTTTCCGAAACATTCGATATTCCTACTTTTTTTCAGTAGCTTGATTAGCAGCTTAAAAAACTTGAAGTCTATAACTATTTTCGCAAGTTCCGGGGTCACAATACCAATTAAGTGTCCGTTCAAGTGCAGGTCGAACGCATTGGCATTTTTCTACTTCATACCCTGCGCTGGAGCGGCGGGGTTTATGACCCGGCCCTACCCGAAAAAATACGCCTGCACGTCCTTAGCAATCCTTGCGGGGCGCAACGTCTCGGCATCAATGCAGCACCAGCTGGACTTCACCTCGGCCAGCACGTCTTCGCCGCGTTTGATGACGGTGTCGTAGAAACTGCGCGCGCCTTGGACTTTTTCAAGGACCACGGTGGCGATGACTTCGTCGTCCAGGAATGCGGGTTTGCGGTACGTGATCTCGTGCTTCAACGCGACCCACAGATATTTGGCGGCGGTTTCCGGCGGGGCGAGTTTGTTCCAATGCGCCAACACCGCGTCCTGAACCCAATTCAGATATTTGGCATTGTTGACATGACCCATGAAATCAATGTCGTCGGCCAAGATACCGATGGCGTGGTTATGCGGCAATGCAATGGTCATAGTTACCCTAATGGTTATTTGATTTCGCGTTACAAGGGTTGTTACCAGGGTATTGCGTCGTAATTATGAATATATTGCCCACCGTCACCCGTGAGGAGCGAAGCGACGCGGCAATCCAGAGCTTGCGCACACAACTCTGGATTGCTTCGCCTTGCTCGCAATGACGATCTGCTTACCCCGCCTCAATCATAGCCCGCATCGGCATAGGCATCGTCGGCAAGGTCGCTGAACTTGGTGATTTTGGCTTCAAATTTCAGCCGCACTTTGCCCGTGGAACCGTGCCGCTGTTTGGCAACGATCAGTTCCGAAATACCATGAATGCGCGACATTGTTTCTTGCCACGCGGCATAAGCGGCTTCGTTTGTGTGTTCGGGTTCCTTGGATTTTTCGTAATAATCCTCGCGGTAAACAAACCACACCATATCGGCGTCCTGCTCGATCGAACCCGATTCGCGCAAATCCGACAGCATTGGCCGTTTATCCTCACGCTGTTCCACCGCGCGGGATAACTGCGACAGCGCGATCACCGGAACCGACAGCTCCTTGGCCAATGTTTTCAGGCCCCGGCTGATCTCCGAAATTTCGTTGACGCGGTTATCGTTGCTGCGGCCTGATCCTTGCAGCAATTGTAGATAATCGACGATGATGAGGCCGATGCCCTTTTGCCGTTGCAGCCGCCGCGCGCGGGTTCGCAGCGCAGCAATAGTGAGCGCAGGGGTATCGTCGATAAACAGCGGCAGTTCCTGCAACTCGCGCGATGCACGCGAAAGCTCGCGAAAATCCTCACGGCTGATTTTGCCCATTCTCAGCAGTTCCGCGCTGATCCCCGATTGTTCGGCCAAGATCCGCGTCGCCAGCTGATCCGCCGACATTTCCAGACTGAAAAACGCGACCTTTGCGCCCACGCCCTTGTCCTCGGGGATGCCATCCTCTCGTTCACGCAGCCACCGCTGCGCCGCGTTGAACGCGATGTTGGTGACCAAAGCGGTTTTGCCCATGCCCGGACGTCCGGCAAGGATCACCAGATCGCTGTTGTGCAGCCCGCCAACTTTGGAATTGATGCTGTTCAATCCGGTGGTGATGCCCGACAGATGCCCGCCCGATTGCAGCGCCTTTTCAACATTCCGGATCGCCTCAGTGGACGCGGAAAGGAAGCTTTTCATGCTGCCGGTTTCGCCTTCGCCCTCGGCAACTTTATACAGCGCCGATTCGGCTGCTTCAATCTGTCCCTTGGGATCGACATCTTCACTGGTGTCGAGCGCGTTTTCGACGAGCGTGCGCCCAACGCTGACCAATTCGCGCAGCAACGCCAGATCGTATATCTGTTGCGCAAAATCCCGCGCGCCCAGCAATCCGGCGCCATCGGCGGTCAAGCGCACCAGATATCCCGGACCGCCCAGTTCCCTGATCGATTCGTCGGCCTCAAAAAAAGGTTTCAGCGTGACCGGAGTGACCAGCATGTTGCGGTCGATCAGCCGCAGGATCTGTTCAAATATCCGGCCGTGTAAAGGTTCAAAGAAATGCGCTGGCTGTAGCTTTATCGAGACATCCTCGATAATCCGGTTATCAATCAGGATCGCGCCCAAAAACGCGGCCTCTGCTTCCACATTGCGGGGCAGTCTTTGGGGTTCGCCATCGTTAGATGCGGCAAGTCTGATCGGTTCGGCCATGGCGTTCCTATCGGCTTAGATTTCGCCGCGCGCAACCGCCGACGAAACAAATTTTGACCCCATATCCCTGTGTGTAGATTGTGGATAAAGTTGCGACAACACTTGCTTGCATTAATAGTCAAGCTAACACAGGGGCGTGACCGATCCGCGCATCATAAAAGTCGAACTCGACGAAGCCACCATATTGTGGCGCAATGCCGATATCGAACAAGAACGCCGCGTTGCTATCTTCGATCTGATCGAAGACAACAGCTTCAAGCCTAAGCGCGAAATGGAAGATGGCTATGCCGGGCCCTTTGCCTTGCACATCAGCGTGCAGGACGGGCGGCTGATATTCGACATACGCCGCGAAAATGGCGATCCGTTTGAGGTGCTGATCCTTGGTCTGGGCCGGTTCCGCCGTCCGATCCGCGATTATTTCGCAATTTGTGACAGCTATTATCAGGCGATCCGCAAGGCCAGCGCCGCCGAGATTGAAACCATCGACATGGCACGACGCGGCCTGCATAATGACGCAGCAGAGTTGCTCATGGAAAGGCTGGATGGCAAAATCGAGGTGGATTTTGCTACCGCACGGCGACTTTTCACATTGATTTGCGTACTGCATATCAAGGGTTAAACGCAAATGACCGGGTCAATTGATTCGGACGGGAGTTTCAGCAAGTGGTTTTGAAGCAAGCAGTTATCGGCAAGCTTAAGATAGATTATCGGATCGTGGCAATCGTTGTGGCGGCATTGCTCGCGCTGTATGCGCTTTGGAGCTATGTCAGCAGCTGGGCACCGTCACGCGGCGAATTTGAAGTACAGGGCATCGTGGTCAGCGAACTGAACGGCAAACCCAATTGGGCAACTTTGGGTGCGACGGGCGTCGATTTTGCCTATCTGATTGCCACCGAAGGCGCGTCCAAGCGCGACGCCAGTTTCCAAAGCAATTTGGAAGCGATCAAGGACATTGGCGGCATCCGCTACGGCGCGGTGCATCATTTTGACATCTGCAGGCTCGCTTCTGATCAGGCAACTTTGTTCATCACCACCGTGCCGCGGTCCCCCAATGCCCTGCCCCCCGCAGTGCTGCTGGATTTTTCCGACACCTGCGACGGTCATCCGAACCGGCCGCTGATATTGTCTGAACTGGCGACATTTCTTTCGCAAATAGAGGCGCACAGCGGGGTTCCGGCGGTGCTGCTGCTCGACAAGCAATTTGAACAGGAATATCAAGTCAGCAAAGCCATCGACCGCAATGTGTGGTTGGAGGGGAATTGGTTATTGCCCGATTATTCGGCGCGGCCATGGGTGATGTGGACCGCGAACAAGAGCCGCTATATTGATGGGATTAGCGGCCCTGTGCGCTGGGCCGTGGTGCGCAATTGACTAGCAACATCGAAGAGCTGATCGCCGCGGCTAAGGATGCTGCGCGCCATGCCTATGCCCCCTATTCCAATTTCCATGTTGGCGCCGCGTTGCGAATGCACGATGGCAGCATCATTTCGGCGGCTAATTTTGAAAATGCCAGTTTCGGCTTGGCATTGTGCGCAGAAACCATCGCAATTGCCAAGGCCAACAGCGAAGGAATGCGCGATCAAATTCGCGAAATAGCCGTTGCGGGCGGTCCGGCAGGAGCGATTGGTTTGGGTCAGGCGATACCGCCGTGCGGCCGGTGCCGGCAGATCATCAAGGAAATTTCCGATATTACGCAGCAAGATATTCCTGTCCATTGTGCGCATAGTGATGGATATGATACGCACCTGCTGTCTGAACTTTTGCCGTTCGCCTTTGGCCCGGCCAATTTGAAATGAGCGAGAAATAATGTCGATCTTGTCGGATATCTGGATACGTGAACAAGCAAAAACACATGCGATGATCGAACCATTTGTCGAGGCGCAGCGCCGCGATGGTTGTATTTCATACGGGCTTAGCTCTTATGGCTATGATGCCCGCGTGGCCGACGAGTTCAAGATTTTCACCAACGTCAATTCATCGGTCGTCGATCCCAAGGATTTTGATCCGAACAGTTTTGTCGACCGCAAGACCGACTGTTGCATCATCCCGCCAAACAGCTTCGCGCTTGCCCGCACGGTTGAATATTTTCGCGTACCCAAGGACGTTCTGGTGATTTGCCTCGGTAAGTCAACCTATGCGCGCTGCGGCATAATCGTCAATGTGACCCCGCTGGAACCGGGCTGGGAAGGCCATGTCACGCTGGAATTCAGCAACACCACGCCGTTACCTGCAAAGATTTACGCCAATGAAGGCGCGTGCCAGTTTCTGTTCCTGAAAGGTGAACAGCCTTGCGAGACGACCTATGCCGACCGCGCAGGCAAATATATGGGCCAGCGCGGCGTAACCTTACCCAAATTATAGAACGCAAAAGGAAAAGATTATGGCGGCTCCCCGTGAATTTGACATCATCGTTTATGGCGCAACTGGTTACACAGGCCGTCTTGTCGCCGAATACCTCGCGGGGCGCGAAGGCGCACCGAACTGGGCAATGGCTGGGCGCAGCTTGGCCAAATTGGAACAAGTGCGCGGCGAAATAGGCGCGCCTGCCAGCACGCCTTTGGTGGTTGCCGATGCCTCCGATCCGGCGTCGCTTGATGCAATGGCGAAACGGACGAGTGTGATTATTTCAACGGTTGGCCCATATCAACTTTACGGCAATGAACTGGTCGCCGCCTGCGTTGCCAATGGCACGCATTATACCGACCTTTGCGGTGAACCGGTTTGGATGCGCGAAAAAATTGATCAACACGGCGCGGCGGCAATCGAATCCGGCGCACGCATTTGTTTTTCCGCTGGATTTGATTCGATCCCGTTTGATCTGGGTGTGCTGATGTTGCAACAACATTGCATCGCAAAATTTGGTGCGCCCGCGCCGCGCGTCAAGGGCCGCGTTCGCGCCATGCAGGGCAAGTTTTCGGGCGGAACTGCGGCCAGCTATGAGAGCGACAATGGCCGCTGCCGCCAAAGACAAGAATGTGATCGCGCACCTGATCAATCCGTTCTGTCTGGTCCCCGGCTTTGATGGCCCGCCGCAACCTGCTGCCAATAAACCTGAATATGATCAAAGCCTGGGCAGCTGGGCCACAACTTTCGTCATGGCCCCGATCAACACCAAAAATGTCCACCGCACCAATGCCTTGCTTGGCCATCTTTATGGCGCGGATTTTGTCTATGATGAAATGATGCTGACCGGCCCGGGCGAACAGGGCGAAGCGATTGCCAATCATGTTGCCAAAACCCCGATGATCGGCACGCCCGATGATCCCGCGCCGGGTGAAGGCCCAACTAAGGACGAGCGCGAAAACGGTTTCTATGACGTGTTGTTCGTCGCCGAATATCCAGACGGCCGCGCCGCCCGCGTCGGCGTGAAAGGCGACAAGGATCCCGGCTACGGCTCCACCAGCAAGATGATCGCCGAAACCGGCATCGCTTTGCTGGAAACCGCTGGCCCCGGCGGTGTAACCACGCCCGGCGCGGCCTTGGGCATGGATTTGGTGGCCCGGTTGCAAGCCAAGGCGGGGCTGACGTTTACTGTTGAAGGTTAGTTGGCAGTGTCAATTAGATTACAAATGACATAAAAACAAAAACTTCGTCATTCCCGCGAAGGCGGGAATCCATCACCGGTACTCGAGTTTTACGCAAGTTGGATTGATTTTGATAGGTCAGGTGATGGATTCCCGCCTTCGCGGGAATGACGAAGCTCTTTGTTCTACAAGGCTAGTCTTTGAATGTTGGCACCGCCGGGCGTCCGAACTCACTCCCCTCTTTCAATCTGCTTGAGCTGCGCTTACATGCGCGCATGAAATGATACGCAAGCTCTTCAAACGAAAACCGGCGAGCAATCCGGTTGATACCGCGCAGGTGCCCGGCGGCATGCGGATTTATGCGGTCGGCGATATTCATGGACGCAATGACTTGCTGGTGCAGTTATTGGCGCAGATCGATGCCGACGACGCCGCGCGCGGTCCCGCAGATACACAGATCATATTGCTTGGTGACCTTGTCGACCGGGGATCATCCAGCGCGCAAGTTATCGACACCGCAATCGCGCTAAAGGACAGAAAACCGAACACTCGGTTCCTGATGGGCAACCATGAAGAGATTTTCATCCAAGCCTGCCGAGAGCCCAATCCCGAACTGATCCGTTTCTTTATCCGCATCGGCGGCGAAGCGACGATTATGTCATACCCGATTTCACGGAGCGATTATCTAGATCTGGATATTCAGGAACTGGCGGACCGTTTGCCCAGTTTGGTGCCGGAACATCATCTGGCGTTTTTGGAAGGGTTCGAAGACCAGATCATTATCGGCGATTATGCGTTTGTACATGCCGGCGTGAAACCGGGCCAGCCAATGTCAAATCAAGCCCCGAAAGACTTAAGATGGATCCGCGACGAGTTTTTGAATCACAAGGGCGATTTTGAAAAGGTCATCATTTACGGCCATACAATCACCGCAGATGTTGATGAAAGCCGGTCACGGATCGGCATTGATACCGGCGCCTATGACAGCGGCAAACTGACCGCCATTGGCCTTGAAGGCGGCGAGCGCTGGTATTTGCAAACTTGATGCGTTAGCTACCGGATATGAAAAATTCGGTTCTGCTATTTGGTGTTCTTGCGCTGCTTTCATCCGCCCCTGCTTGTGCGGAGGACAATAATCCTAATCCCGCCAAGCTGAAGCAATATGTCGAAAAGCTGGTCAGTTTCGGCACGCGGCATACATTGTCATCGGCGAATCATCCCAAGCGCGGCATTGGTGCCGCGCGGCGCTGGGCAAAATCTGAATTCGAAACGATGTCAAAGAATTGCGGCGGTTGCCTAAACATCGAGATGCTTGAACGTCAAATGTCTGGGCCGCGCGCTCCCGATGGCGTAAATATTGTCGATGTGCTCGCGATAAAACCGGGCAAATTGGGCAGGGACCATGTCATCATCATTGCCGGACATATCGACAGCCGCGTTAGCGATATCATGAATTCCACAAGCGATGCACCCGGTGCCAATGACGATGGATCGGGCAGCGCGCTGGTATTGGAAGCGGCACGGCTGATTTCGAAGCAGCCGCAAAGCGAAGCGACGATCATCTTCGCATTGCTGTCTGGCGAAGAGCAAGGTTTGATGGGTGGCCGCTTGCTTGCGGAAACCGCCAAAGAGCGCGGCTGGAATGTAACGGCAATGCTGAACAACGACATTGTTGGCGGGACAATTGGCACCGACGGCCGCAAAGTCGAAAACGTTGTGCGCGTGTTCAGCGAAGGCATCCGGGCGTCAGAGGATATTGCGGCGCAGTTGGCGCGGCGCGGCAGCGGCGGAGAGGATGATGGGCCGAGCAGAGCATTGATGCGCCATGCCGACGGAATTGCTTCGGCCCAATCAACAATCGGTCTGGATGTTTTTGGCGTGCGTCGTCCAGATAGATTTGGCCGGGGTGGCGATCATCTTGCCGCGCTTGAGCTTGGATTTCCTGCTATTCGTTTCACGGTTGGTGTAGAAAATTACCGCCATCAGCATCAGGATTTGCGTAGCGAAAAGGGCGTTGAATTTGGTGATACCATCACCCAAATGGACTTTCCCTATCTCGCCAAAGTGACCGCACTGAATGTTGCGGTGGCGCAGTCGCTGGCCAATGCTCTGCCGGCTCCCGCCAGTGCAACGTTAGCAGGTGCAGTTTCGTCCGACAGCATTGTTAACTGGACGCCGGTTGCGGGCGCGAGTGGGTATCGCATCTATTGGCGGCAGGCCGACGCTCAGGACTGGCAGGGGGTTGTCGACGTCGAAAATCCTGATGCCAATAGCTACACGTTCGAGGGCAAGATTGTGGACGACCATTTTTTCGGCGTTGCTTCAGTCAACGACCAATATGACGACAGCATCATCACATTCGCTGGATTACCACCTCGTTAACATGTGACGATGTTTGCTCGTCAATGCATCTGCGAAGCAACGCTTTAGCCTGACATCCCAGCATAAAAAAAGGGACAGTGCCAAACGCGCACTGCCCCCATTTTTTCACCGGGTATATGGTGTTAGGTCAGGCGACTTGCGGCCGCGCTGCTTCTTCTTCTTCTAGGTCACGCAAAACATAGCCGCGGCCCCAGACGGTTTCGATATAATTCTCACCGCCGCAAGCCAGCGCCAATTTCTTACGTAGCTTGCAAATAAAGACGTCGATGATCTTGAGTTCAGGTTCGTCCATGCCGCCGTAAAGGTGGTTAAGGAACATTTCCTTGGTCAATGTTGTCCCCTTACGCAAGGAAAGCAGTTCCAACATTGCGTATTCTTTGCCAGTCAGATGAACGCGCGAGCCATCAACTTCGACGGTTTTGGCATCCAGATTGACGGCAAGCTTGCCAGTACGGATCACCGATTGCGAGTGCCCCTTTGAACGGCGGACAACGGCATGGATGCGGGCGACCAATTCTTCACGGTGGAATGGTTTGGTCACATAATCATCTGCGCCGAAACCGAATGAGCGGACTTTGCTGTCCATTTCCGAAATGCCGGACAAGATCAAAACCGGCGTCTGCACTTTGGCGACGCGCAATTTTTTCAGCACATCATAGCCATGCATATCCGGCAAGTTAAGGTCTAGCAGAATGATGTCATAATCATACAGCTTGCCAAGATCGAGGCCTTCTTCGCCCAAGTCGGTGTTATATACGTTAAAGCCTTCAGTCGCCAACATCATCTCGATGGCCTTGGCGGTGGTCGGCTCGTCCTCAATCAACAAAACTCGCATGTGGTAAACCCTTTATGCATATTGCGTCCCCCAACCCCATTCCGTGCGACGCGTTTCGGAATGGCGCTGGTATTTATTAACCATAAGAGAGATGAACTGAAAAGGTTAATTTCGAGTTAATGCAGGTAATCCGGCGAGTCGCGGCGGCACAAAAGTTAAAAAACGAGTCATTCCTGCGGGTTTGCGAGTTGTTCCGATGCGATAAAAAAATTAACGATCCAATGGCGAAACCGGCCCAAAATGGAAAAACTTGTATTTTTTGACTATCATTCCCATATAAAAACCATTCCGGCGGCCATATTTCCCCGCCGATGCGGAAACATTCCGATGACATTAAATACCACTTTGGCTTCCACTGGGAAGCGTCCATTTACCGCCCTTGGGAAAGCAGACCATGGCTGGTTAAATGCGAACCATCATTTCAGTTTTGCCAGCTATTATGATCCGGCACGCATGGGCTGGGGCAATATCCGGGTCTGGAACGATGATGAAATTGCCGCGCAATCAGGATTTCCGCCGCATGCCCATGATAATATGGAAATCATCACCTATGTTAGACAAGGCGTAATTACGCATAAGGATAGCATGGGCAATGTCGGTCGCACCAAAGCCGGTGACGTTCAGGTAATGAGCGCAGGTACAGGCGTAACGCATAGCGAGTATAACCTTGAAGATAGTATATGCCGCCTGTTCCAGATTTGGATTTTGCCGCGTGACCAAAACGTCGCGCCGCGTTGGGACGCAAGGCAGTTCCCTAACGCGGATCAGGACAGCGGATTTACGATGCTTGCCAGCGGATATGGTGATGAAGGGGCGCTGGAAATCAATGCCGATGCCCGGATGTTTGGTGCCGCAATCGCAAAGGGTGACAATTTGCGACACACAATATCCCCCGGTCAATTCGCATATCTGGTTGTGGCCAGTGGCAGTGTGGAAATTGACGGCGCGGTGCTGCACGAACGCGATGGATATGCAATTGCACCCGGCGAGCTATTGTCGATAAAGGCGAATGAAGACGCTCAATTGGTTCTGGTTGAAAGCGCCTAGCCGCAACGCTGCTGGCATTCGCATTCAACCGCTGGTATTGGCCGCGGCACTATGGCGTTCGATTTACCCGAAGATGTAATCCAGGAAACCTTTCTTGCCTCCACGGGGCCGGGCGGGCAGAATGTCAACAAAGTTGCGACCGCATGCCAGTTGCGGGTTGATGTCTATGCGCTGGGACTTGCTCCGTACGCATTTAGGCAACTCAAGATTTTAGCGGGCAGCAGGATGACTTTGGCCGGTGAACTGATCGTAACCGCGCGCAGCCACCGCAGCCAAGAAGCAAACCGCGAGGATGCAAGAAATCGCGTTATCGCGCTGATCGACAAGGCCCATATCCGCGCGCCGCGCCGGATAGCCACCAAACCGAGCCGCGCCGCCAAAGCGCGGCGCGTCGACACGAAAAAAGGCCGCGCCACTGTTAAGAAGAACCGGGGCCGGGTAAGTTTGGATTAAAATTCGGACGCCGGGCTATGTTGACTTTCAGGTTGCAAAATAGAAATACATAGAAACATACGCCTCGTCATTCCCGCGAAGGCGGGAATCCATCACCTAACCCATCAAAATTAGGCCAACTTGGTTCAAATTTCAGTGCGGGTGATGGATTCCCGCCTTCGCGGGAACGACGATATACTTTTTCGAAGCTCAAATTTTTGGGCGGCTACAGTATTTAAAGGAAGCAACATGTACGCATTTGAAATTGACGCCGCCGCACCCAAGGCCGAACTTTATGCCGAGTTGCTAACGGCCGCTACCGCGTTAACCGATGGCGAACCCGACGGCGTGGCGAATATGGCCAATGTCGCGGCGCTGATGTGGCAGTATTTGCCAGATTTAAACTGGGCCGGTTTTTACCGCATGGTGGACGGCGAATTGGTGCTCGGTCCGTTCCAGGGCAAAGCCGCCTGCATCCGCATCCCGCTGGGCAAGGGCGTATGTGGCGCAGCGGCATTGTCTGGCAAAGTGCAATGCGTCGATGATGTCCATGCATTTCCGGGGCATATCGCCTGCGACGCTGATAGCCGGTCCGAATTGGTGGCTCCCGTTATCCGCGATGGCAAAATAATTGCAGTAATTGATCTGGACAGCCCCAAATCATCGCGATTTGATGCCGCCGACATTGATGGAATCTCTGCGCTCGCCCGCTTGTTGGCCGACCGTATTTAAGGAAATTCAGCAATACTGCCTCATTTTGAGACATCCGGTTTTCGGATGGATAGATTTACATTCAGGCGATTGGATTATCTTAACAAAAAGTGTTAAAGCTTTCTTAACTACTTGAAGTCCGGTGTGGTTACGCCGGGGCTGTGGGTTGTCAAGCTACGGGAGCTATTAACCATGAAGAACCTAGTATTTACAGGCGTTGCCACAACTGCCCTTTTGTTTGGCGCGGCTACAGTCAACGCCAGCGACTCGTTTGGGCCGATTTCCGCAAACAACGCGAGTTCCGCCGTCAGCGTAACTGCCAATGGCGCAAAGCCCGGCGGCATGCACATGCCAAAACCTGGCGGAATGCATATGCCGAAACCCGGTGGCATGCACATGCCGAAGCCCGGCGGAGTTCACATGCCGCGTCCAAATATGCCGCGCCCTCACATGGGCGGCTATCATGGACCGCGCGGTAACTGGCATGGCGGCCATAATGCGCCGGGCGGATATACATCCTATCGCCGTCCATTCCGCGGCTACATCATGCCTAGCTATTGGATCAACCCAGGTTTCTACGTCAACAATTACTCGGTCTATGGCCTGCGTGCGCCGACAAACGGCTATAACTGGTCACGTTATTACGATGATGCGGTGTTAACCGACCGCCGTGGTTATGTGTATGACAGCGTCAGCAACGTGCCGTGGCAATCGGCGCCAGCATCTAATTCCCAGCCAGTGTATCAGCAGCCTGTATACGCGCCGACAATGAATGCCGACCATAGCGTCTATCTTGAAGACGACATGCCTGTGAACGCATCGACCGAAGCGGGCACGTATGAAGGGCAATGGACGGGCGGATATGTCGATCCACAGGGCCAGACCTATCGCGGTCAATGGCAAGGCAAATATGAAGGCGAAGATGGCCGCCAGTATGAGGGTACATATCGTGGCACAGCCATCGGCGCGCCGGTTTACAACAGCGGCACAGGCGCAGATGACAGCTATGGCTATACATCTGGCCAACGTGACGATGATGACGATTATGAACCAGCGCGTGCGGCGCCCGTTAATCAAGGGGCACCTTATCACGCTGCGCCTTATCATCATGCGGCACCATATCAAACCGCACCGTATCAAACTAACGACTATCGCGGATCAAATGGCTATTCCGTTCCCGGCGGTTATGAAACCTACGAACGCTGTTTGCGTAGCCGTGGTATCGCAGGCGGGGCGATTGGTGCAATCCTTGGCGGCGTCGCGGGCAACCGTATAGCCGGCCGTGGCAACAGACTACCCGGTTCAATTATCGGCGGCGGCATTGGTGCCATAGCCGGGGCCGGCGTTGAAAGACTAGCGAACAAATGCACCAAGCATTTGCCGCGTCCGCAAAATCGCCCACCAGTGGCAACGCACTATCCTCCGCAGCACGGTTATCCGCAAGGTTACCCCCAAGGTTACCCACAGCCTGCGCCAAATGGTTACGGATGGACGCAAGGGTATTATTATCAGCAGCAACCTGCGGCGACCACGACGGTGACTATTGTACCCGGCAACATGGTGACAACAACCACGACGACCGAAGAGGTCATCTATGAAAATGTCTACACCAACGTGCGCCCCAAAGGCAAAGCTCTGCGCCGTCCGGCACCAACGCGCAAACGCTGCGGCTGCTAAACAGCAATACGCAAATTGAACGAAAATGCCCTGCCCTAACCGGCGGGGCTTTTTTGTGGGCCCTTACAATTCGTCACCATGCATTGGCGCTTGTAATGTAGGATTTGTTCTGGGATTGCAGCGGTAACGCCGCTTGTTCGGGGCAGGCTCTTTGACATTGTTGGCGGTTTAAAGCGGGATGGCATATCCTTGTACCGTAGTACTGAGCCTGTCGAAGTACGCCTGTCAGATAAGCGCCCGTGGGCAGGCTCAGGGCTGTGGTTAAGTTTCAACCTTATGTTATCCCCGTTTCAAGCGGGATGGGGTTTGAATTGAGACAAACCGTTTGTGTTGTTCCCCGGCGAGCCATGTCGAAGGACGTGCCAAGCAACCTGTACTTCGACAAGCTCAGCACGAACGGTATTGCTTTATTCAAGTACCCTCTCCGTTCGTCCTGAGCCCGTCGAAGGATGAGGCCAGTAACCTGTAATTCGCCCCCGCAAATTGGCGAAAACTATATCCTACAAAAACCCACGATGTAGGAAATAATAGAATGCCCTTCTTTCGCTAAATGTCAAAATAGGCGTCAATCTTGTCAACTAGGTGTCAACTTGGGCGTTTTTGGCCCTAGGCCATGTAGGCAAAATTCATCCTAATTTTCCGGCCTGCGGCTTTCCGGGTTCCGGCATTCCCGCCAACCTACGACTTAACGGCGTGGGCAAAACCGAAACTCAAATCGGAACAAACCGCGCCCAACCTTCTGGTCCGAGTTTTTCCAGCGGTTGATAGCGGGTTTTGTAATTCATCCGCGGCGATCCATCGACCCAATAACCAAGATAGACATAAGGCAATCCGGCTTCACGGGCGCGGATGATGTGATCCATGATGATGTAGTTGCCAAGCCCGCTGCGCCCTTCGACCTGGGCATCGTAAAAGCTATATATCATCGAAAGGCCGTCACCTTGATTATCCGTCAAGCAAGCGCCAACCAATTCGCCAGCACGGCCAAAACGGGGCGGTGTCCGATATTCAACAATCTGGCTTTGCACTGGCGATTGCTCGACCATGTCGGCATAATCCATCTCGTCCATGTTGACCATGCCGCCGCCGGGATGACGCTGCCCCAGATAACGGCGCAGCAGCGAATATTGTTCACCGGTAGACCAAGGCCGGCAGGCACTGACCTGCAAATCTTCATTGCGGCGCAAAATCTTACGCTGCGTTGCATTGGGTTCAAACTCTGCGGTGAGCACACGCACCGAAATGCATGCCTTGCAATCAATGCAACTTGGCCGATAGGCAACATTTTGACTGCGCCGGAAACCGATTCTACCCAGAGCATCGTTCAATTCATCGGCATGCGGACCATTGAGTTCAGTAAAAACCTTGCGTTCGGTTTTGCCGGGCAAATATGGACAAGGCCCAGGATTAGTAACGAAAAATCGCGGAAATTTTACTGGTGCGCTCATTTTCTACTTGTGCCCTGCCCGTGCCTTGATGCTAACATCCAAGCCAATAGTTATGCATGCAAGCGGCCGATATGAAAAGGGCGTTTACCATGAAAATATCGAATAAATTCGAGCGGCTGTCCAAGCCTCAATTCAACTCGACGCGCTCAACCTTATACTTGGCTTTTTTCAAGCCATCGACCAAGCCTTGCAATTGATCCGCATCGCGTGCTTCGCACTCTATATCGGTAATCAATCCCTTTGCAGGCAGCGTCGTAAATATCCGTTGATGATAGATTTCGATGATGTTGACATTGTGCTCGTCAAACAGCCGCATGACCTTAAACAGCGCACCGGGGCGATCCTGCAATGTAATACGCAGCCGCGCCAACCGGCCCGATCGCGCCAGATCGCGCAGCAAGACATTGGCCAGCAACCGCGTGTCGATATTGCCGCCGCACAGCACCACGCCGACATTTTTCCCGGCGAATTTTTCCTTATGTGCCATGATTGCGGCAAGCCCGGCGGCACCCGCGCCCTCAACAACCGTTTTCTCGATTTGCAGCAACAGACTGACTGCGGTTTCCAAATCCGCTTCGGACACCAGCACAATTTCGTCGACCAGTTTTTCAATGACCTTGGCGGTAAACGCGCCGGGGACTTTGACCGCAATACCCTCGGCCAGGGTATCGCCTTCACAGGCCAATTGCTTGCCATTGATATGCGCGTACATTGACGGATACAATTCCGCTTGCACCCCGATCAGGCCGATGTCAGGATTAATTCCGCGCGCCGCTGTGCCCATGCCCGACAGCAATCCCCCGCCGCCAATCGGCACAACCAGCATGTCCAAATCAGGGATTGCCGCCATCATTTCGAGCGCCACTGTGCCTTGTCCAGCGGCAACATTGGGATCGTCAAACGGATGCACGAACGTCAACCCGCGTTCCACCTCCAACGTGCGCGCATATTTATACGCATCGTCAAATGTCTCTCCATGCAAAACCACATTGCCGCCCACGCTTTCGGTTTGCATCACTTTTACCGTTGGGGTGGTAACCGGCATCACTATCGTGACCGGCACACCCAAACGGGTGCCGTGATAGCTTAAACCTTGTGCATGATTACCTGCCGATGCCGCGATCACGCCCCTTGCCCGTGCTTCCTCGCTGAGCAACAACAAGGCATTTAACGCGCCGCGTTCTTTGTAGGCAGCGGTGAATTGCAAGTTTTCAAACTTTAGAAAAATATTCGCGCCGGTCAACGCCGACAGCGTCTTGCTGTGCAGTGTTGGCGTATCAACGATGGAGTCTTTGATCCGGGCGTGAGCGGCGCGGACGTGATCTAGGGTCAGCTGGTCAGTCATATTGGCCAACGCCCTAACCTATCTGGCGCTTATTAGAAACAGCGTTTAAGGGTTGGCGCGGATAAAGGGAGCGCGATGGCAAAAATTGCATTTATCGGGGTAGGTATCATGGGCGGCCCTATAGCGCGGCATTTGCACACCGCCGGGCACCAATTGACTATTTTCAATCGTTCAAGGGGCAAAGCCGACAGCTGGATTGCAGCCAATGGTGGCGCTTTGGCGGCATCTCCGGCGCAGGCGGCATCCGGCGCCGACGTCGTGATCAGCTGCGTTGGCACCGACGATGATCTGGCAAGCATAACCCTTGGCCGCGAAGGTGCGTTTACCGCGATGGCCAAAGGGGCGCTGTTTATTGACCATACGACCGTATCTGCGCGGATCGCCCGGCAATTGGCCGTGGAGGCGAAATCGCGCGGATTACAATGCGTCGATGCGCCGGTTTCCGGCGGTCAGGCAGGTGCCGAAAATGGAACGCTGTCCATCATGTGTGGCGGGCGAGCTGAAGCGGTTGCTGCGGCCGAACCAATCATGCAAGCCTATGCAAAACGGATTGTCCATGTCGGCGGTCCGGGCGCAGGGCAGACCACCAAGATGGTCAACCAGATTGCAATTGCAGGTGTCATTCAGGGGCTATCTGAGGCGATGCATTTTGCCCAATGCGCCGAGATGGATTTGGCCAAAGTGTTCGAGGCGATCTCGGGCGGAGCCGCGCAAAGCTGGCAAATGGACAATCGCTGGGCAACGATGGCAAAGGGTGAATTTGACTTTGGCTTTGCGGTCGATTGGATGCGTAAAGACCTTGGGCTGGCGATTGATGAAGCGCGCGCGAACGGCGCATCGATCCCAATTGCGGCGATCACCGATCAAAATTACTCCGACGTTCAATATATGGGCGGCGGACGGCAAGATACCAGCGCGCTAATCAGAAGGCTTCCCAAACGATGACAATATTCAAATTCACGTTGGCTATATTGTCTGCCGCGTTGGTTTCGGCGGCGGCTGTGGCCGATGGCTTAGTCGACAATGTCAACGGTATCACATTGGATGAAAATGGCAAGGTCGTCCGGTTCACAGCAATCTTGATCGGACCAGATGGCAAAGTAACCCAGTTACTGACCCGCAAAGACAAACTGCCCAAACAACTCGACTTCCGGCAGGACGGCAAGGGCATGACGATGCTGCCAGGGCTGATCGACGCACACGGCCATGTTATGGGCATCGGGTTTCAGGCGTTGACACTGGATCTAAGCGCAACCAATTCATTGGCAGAAGCGCAAGCTGCTATCGCCGCCTATGCGGCAAAATATCCTGACCGGCGCTGGATCATCGGGCGCGGGTGGAATCAGGAAAAATGGGGCTTAGGCCGTTTTCCCGCTGCCGCTGATCTCGACAGCATCATTTCGGACCGCCCGGTATTTTTGGAGCGCGTTGACGGGCATGCAGGATGGGCGAACAGCCGCGCGATGGAGATGTCCGGCGTAACCGCCGCCACCAAATCACCGGCGGGTGGGCGTATCGAAATGATTGCCGGAAAACCCAGCGGCATTTTTGTCGATGCAGCATCCGAATTGGTCGGCAAAAACGTCCCTGTTCCGCGACCGGTTGAACGGGATGTCGCGTTCGCAAAGGCGCAGGAAATTTTGCTGTCGCAAGGTATTACCGCGATCGCCGACATGGGCACAACGATTGAGGATTGGCAAAGCTATCGCCGTGCGGGGGATGCTGGTTGGTTATCGGTCAGGATTTTTGGCTATGCCGGCGGAATAGACAATATGGTCGATATTGCCGGTCCGGGTCCGACGCCTTGGCTTTACGAAGATAAGCTGCGCCTTGCCGGGGTAAAGCTGTATCTGGATGGCGCGCTGGGCAGCAGGGGCGCTTGGCTGAAAAAACCTTATGCCGATGCCGCCGGACAAACCGGCCTGCAATTTTTGCAAAGCGCCGAGATCCGCAATTTGATGGTGCGCGCAACGATGGACGGGTTTCAAACTGCGGTGCACGCCATAGGTGATGCGGCCAATGCCGAAGTCATCAATGCCGTTGAGGAATTGTCCGGTACGTTTCCGGGAGACCGCCGGTGGCGCATCGAACACACCCAGATCGTCGATCCAGCCGATCTGCCCCGGCTTGGCAAATATGGCATAATTTCGTCGATGCAGCCGGTGCACCAAACTTCGGACCGGACGATGGCCGAAGCGCGGCTTGGCCCCGGTCGTTTGAATGGTGCTTATGCTTGGCAATCAATTTTGAAGGCGGGCGGCAAGCTTGCTTTTGGTTCCGATGCACCCGTCGAGTCTGCTGATCCTTTTGCCGGGCTTGCCGCCGCGATCACACGGGAGGATGCCAACGGCCAACCGTTCGGTGGCTGGATACCACAAGAACGCGTCAGCCGTGAACATGCGTTGGCGGGCTTTACGACGAATGCGGCATATGCCTCGTTTGCAGAAACCAAATTGGGGTCACTCACGCCCGGTCACCGTGCTGATTTCATCTTGGTCGACAAAGATCCGTTGTTGGCGTCGCCGACCGAAATTCGCAGTACTATTGTCGAAGAGACTTGGGTTGGCGGCCGCCCTGTGTATAAGCGTAGCAATTCGAAACCCAGTTTAACTGAGCCACGTTCAACCGAACCTCAACAACAAGGAAGATAACAATGCGCGCATGGGCCCTAAAGAGCCGCCCCGCCGGAATGCCGGTAGCGGACAATTTCCAAATGGTCGAAACCCCCGATGCACCACTTGGCGACGGCGAGTTTCGCATTGCCAACAGCTGGCTATCGGTTGACCCGTATATGCGCGGCCGGATGAATGATGTGAAAAGCTATGCGCCGCCTTTTGGCATCGGCGAACCGATGACCGGCGGCGCAGTCGGAACGGTGACCGAAAGCAACAATGTCGATTATCCGGTTGGCGCGAAAGTGCTGCACATGGCCGGATGGCGCGACAGCGCGGTTGCAGGCGGCGGCGAAATGCCCGTTGGCGGAATGCCGCCCAGTCAAACTGCCTGACATTGGCGTGTCCGATCAACATTGGCTCAGCATCATCGGCATGCCGGGCGGTACAGCTTGGTTTGGCTTGCTGAAAACGGCATCGGCAAAGGCCGGTGACGTTGTGTTTGTGTCCGCCGCTGCTGGCGCGGTTGGATCGACCGTCACGCAAATTGCTAAAGCCAAAGGAATGACCGTTATCGGTTCAGCTGGCGGCGCGGAAAAATGCGCGTGGGTGATGGAATTGGGCGCAGATGCCTGCATCGACTACAAGGCTGGACCAGTTTTGCCGCAATTGCGCGCCGCGCTCAAGGAACTGGGCAAATCCGGCGTCGACGTTTATTTCGACAATGTCGGCGGCGAACATTTTGACGCTGCATTGGCCTGTGCAAATGAACGCGCCCGCTTTGCAATATGCGGCATGATCGATGTGTATAACGATGGCAAAAAACAAGCGATGCAGTATCTGCCAATGATCATCGGCTTGCGGATTACGATCACCGGTTTCCTCTATCCCGACTTCATGGCGCAAGTCCCTGAATTTAACGCTGACATGGCGCAGCTGATCGCATCAGGTGCAGTCAAGGGCAGGGAAACCGTGATGGACGGCTTGGAAAAGGCACCAGACGCCTTCATCGGCCTGTTCACCGGCGCGAATACCGGCAAGATGCTGGTCAAGGTTTAAGCCCATACAGCGTCGTCCTGAAGTTGTTTCAGGATGACGTTTGTTGCGTGATGCCCGGTTCAAGCCAGAATGACAGGTGATGACTCGCCGCTCAAGCGCCGTGTCGTTAATCTGGATCATTCGTCATTGCGAGCGAAGCGAAGCAATCCAGGGTTGTTCTGCGCAACTCTGGATTGCTTCGTCGCTTCGCTTCTCGCAATGACAATTCATATGTTACGCGTCTCGCCCTAGCTAACTGGGTAGCCTAAACGCCAAACCCGACGCTCAAGAATCCGGGCATTGGTCCGTTCCAGCCATCGTCGTTGCTGTCTTCGGTTTTAGTCGCCGCTGTTTTTGGCGCTGCTGGTTTCGGCTCTGGTTCACGCTCTGGCTTGCGCTCCGGCTTCGGTTTTTCGGCGCGCTTCGGTGGCGGGTTAGCTGCGCGCGGCGCAACCGCCAAACTTGCAGATTTTTCAGCAATGACGTTATCTGCCACTGGCCTCTTCGCACCGCGCTTGCGTATTTTTGGCGTTGCGGCCGTTGCAACTTCTTCGGCACTCGCTGGGCTAGCTGGAGCAGTTTTCGCTCCGCCTAAACGGTCGATCTTATACCCGATCAGCTTTTCTACATTGTCGATCGCTTCGGCGTCCGCTTTGGTGACGAAGGTGAATGCTTTGCCTTTTGCTCCAGCGCGGCCAGTGCGGCCAATGCGGTGGACATAATCATCGGGATGCCACGGCGCGTCATAATTGAACACATGGCTTACGCCCTTGATATCCAATCCTCGCGCGGCGACGTCTGACGCCACCAACAAGTTGATCTCACCGCTTTTGAAAGCTTCCAGCTGACGTTGGCGCGTTCCTTGATCGATGTCGCCGTGAATTTCACCCGAGCGAAAACCATCCCGGCTAAGCGACTTGTTCAATTCGCGTACCGTCGTTTTGCGGTTGCAAAAAATAATCCCGGTTTCGACTTTTTCAGCGCGCAAAAGCGAATTGAGCACCTCGCGTTTTTTGTTCGGCGCGACATCGACAAGCATCTGTTCTATATTCACATTAGCCGTCGCAGGACGGGCAACTTCGATATATTTGGGATTGTTCAAAAATTTGTCGGCCAGCTTTTTGATCGGCGGCGGCATCGTCGCGCTGAACAGCAATGTCTGGCGCTGTGCAGGCAACTTTGTACAAATCTCTTCAATGTCGGGGATGAAACCCATATCGAGCATCCGGTCCGCCTCGTCAATCACCAGCAAGTCGCAGCCGTTCAGCAATATGTTACCGCGGCCAAACAAATCCATCAAACGTCCCGGCGTGGCGATCAACACATCAACGCCTTTTTCCAACGCCTTCACCTGATCACCCATCGAAACGCCGCCGATCAGCAACGCCATAGATAGCTTGTGATACTTGCCATATTTGACAAAATTTTCGGCAACTTGTGCAGCCAATTCGCGGGTTGGTTCAAGGATCAAACTGCGCGGCATTCTCGCGCGGGCGCGGCCTTGCGCCAATATGTCGATCATCGGCAAAACAAACGAAGCCGTCTTGCCAGTACCGGTCTGGGCAATCCCGATAATATCCCGCATCATCAAGACAGAGGGGATCGCTTGCGCTTGGATAGGAGTTGCCTCTTCGTAACCGGCGTCGGTTACGGCACGCAACAATTCCTCTGATAGGCCGATGTCGGCAAAACGCATATATTGGGTTCCGGAAATAAAGAGCGCCATTGGCATGTCTTGGGTACATACCCTGATTACCAAAGCTGGCTCGCGCTTAGGCCTATAGCCGCACAAATGTCAAGAAAATTGCCCTGTGCATTAATTCCAGTATAGACTATTTCTTTTGCACCAACAGGCGGAATTTATCAATTTCGCATTTGGCACCGGTCCGTGCATGCATCAAATCACGATCAACACAGAGCCTGCCGTCATTGGGGCGTTCCATATAAGCGCCCGCATAAAACTCCCGCGCCAAGCAACCGTCGCCAAGATATGCCCGAATCAGCGATCCATCGCGGGTCATCAATTCCAGATATTCTTTCGATCCAGATCCGGGACGAGATGCAACAAACCGGTCCATATTTACGCATTTGCCAATTTTCGTTTCATTGTATTTGATCGGCCGCGTTGTTAGCGTTCCTGTGGCCGCGCTCAATGCTGATGTTTGCCGAATCCGGGGCACTCGAATGATAACGCGCTGTTCAACGCGCATTTGAAAATTGCCCACGGTGCTGAAAACTGGCTCCGCCTGCTTCATAAACAACCGGAATCCCTCTTCACTGCGCGCAGTTATGCTGCCCAGCAAAACCACCCCCAAAACCATCAAAAAAGTTATAAAAATTCGCAATCTGAATCCTAAGATATGCTGCAATGATCGCTTTGATAGACTATGCCATTGAACAGGGCATTAATTGACAGCAAGATAACCATAAAGTCTTTGCTCTATAAAAGGGTTTTATCATGGTGGACACCAAAACCGCGCATATCGCAAATCACCCTGCGCTGGATGCCTTTCAACATCTGCTGGGGCCAAAGGGTTTTAGCACAGATGCAGGTGACTTAGCGCCGTGGCTAACCGACTGGCGCGGGCGTTATACTGGCAAAGCTGCGGCGATGTTGTCGCCGTCAAATACCAATGAAGTATCCTCGCTGGTGAAAATCGCTGCCCATCACCGGATCGCGCTTGTCCCTCAAGGCGGCAACAGCGGCATGGTGGCGGGCGCGACTCCCGATTGCAGCGGCCGTGCTGTTTTGCTTTCGTTGCGCCGGATGAATGTGATTGGCGACATAGCTGATGATGGCAGCATTATTTGCCAAGCAGGCGTTATCTTGCAAAATCTGCACGAAGCCGTTGCCTTAAAGGGTCGCCGTTTTCCGCTCACGCTGGGTGGCAAAGGTTCAGCAACAGTTGGCGGACTGGTATCGACAAATGCGGGCGGAACGCAGGTATTGCGCCATGGGACGATGCGGTCCTTGGTAACGGGACTAGAGGCAGTGTTGCCGGACGGTTCTGTGTACCGGGGATTATCGCCGCTCAAAAAAGACAATCGCGGATATGACCTTAAACATCTGATGATTGGCGCAGAGGGCACGTTGGGGATTGTCACCGGCGCTACATTGCAAACCGTTCCGGCACTTGTCGATCGCTGCGTCGTGTGGGCTGGAGTGGATTCGCCACAAACCGCATATAAGTTACTGCTGCATTTGCAGTCACAGGCCAAGCAAGCACTTGAGGGCTTTGAAATTTTGCCGGAATCCGCCTTGCAGGCCGTGATTACCCATATCGCCGGTACGCGCGGTCCACTTCCGGACCGTCATAGCTGGCATGTGCTGATCGAGTTGGTTCAGGACGATCCAGCACAACCCGCGCCCGATGAACTTGCGACGCGCATATTGGCCAGCGCGATGGAGGCCGGACTTCTCCAAGATGCCATTGTTTCGGCCAGCGAGACGCAGTCGGAAGCCTTCTGGAAAATCCGCGACTCGATTGCAGCGGCCGAACGCGCCGAAGGTCCGGCATTGCAGCATGACATCAGCGTGCCAGTGGCCGATATGGCCCGCTTTATCATCGACGAAACACCCGTCATTGAGGCCAAATTCGCTGGTACAAAGGTGGTCGCTTTTGGCCATTTAGGCGACGGCAATATTCATTTTCATGTAAAAGCGCCGGTTGGATCACAAGCTGACGATTGGTATGTACGATATTCGCATGACATCAGCGGGCATGTTTATGACCGGGTGGCGGCATATAATGGGTCCATTTCGGCGGAACACGGAATAGGTCAGCTGAAACTTGCCGAATTGTCAAGATTGTCTGATCCGGCGCGAATTGGGGTGCTGCGGGCGATCAAGCATGCAATTGACCCGCTTGGCATCATGAACCCCGGCAAACTTGTTCCTCTTGCGTAGACGCGCCGACCTGCTTAAAGCGCGACGATTATTATTTTTCTGAATGGAGCTACCCATGGCGACTGCGCCCGCACCAACAAATTTGCCGCTTTTCTACAAAGATCTCGTGCCGCTGAACAGCAATGAGCATGGCAACTGGAAATCGAAGCCGTTGGAAAACGCAAATTTCATGGTCGGTCAGCATGCGATACCGTTGACTGTCGAAGAATTTGTTTCCGCATCGCGCAACTATCCGATAATTTTCTCCGATTCCCCAACCCCCGTTCCGCTCGCTTTGATGGGGTTGAACGAAGGCGTGAACACATTCATGGATGACGATGGAAAATTCACAACGCCGGTTTACGTCCCGGCCTATGTCCGCCGTTATCCCTATCTGCTCGCAAAGTTGCAGCCTGAAAGCGAAGAGCTGTCGCTTTGTTTTGACCCGACATCGGGCGCGCTGGGTGAATTCAAAAAGGACAAGGATGCAACAGCTTTGTTCGAAGACGCGAAGCCAACCGAGCACACACAAGCGGTTCTTCAGTTTTGCGAGAATTTCGAAGAAGCCGGCGCCCGCACCGAGGCGTTTATGTCAGAACTGGTAAAATCAGGTTTGCTGATGGACGGTGAAGTGTCGATTCAACAAGAGAACGTCGAAAATCCGTTCCTATATCGCGGCTTTAAAATGATCGATGAAGCCAAATTGCGTGATCTGCGCGGTGACGAGCTTCGCAAGATGAACCAGAACGGCATGTTGCCTTTGATCCACGCTCATCTGTTTTCATTACAACTGATGCGCGATGTGTTTGCCCAGCAAGTTCAACAGGGCAAAATGCCGCAAGTTACTCTGGCGCCAACAGCTTAATTTCGCTGCCTGTCTGCAGGTGGCGCGCCGTTTAGGGGCGATATTTGCGGTGTGAATTGCCTCAGCGCGAAATTGATTCATGCGTTCCATCTTGATTTTCGAAATTGGAATGCCCATAATTAAAATCAGAACGGAATTATCTCCCTCCCTCGATTCCGTTCTGACGATGCCCAATTGGGCATCACCTCCCTGAACCTTGGCCACCCCGGTGAATTCCGGGGTGGTTTTTTTACTGTAAAAGCAACGATAAAATTTATTCTGCGGCCATCAGCGTTCTGTCGCCCATCGCCTCATCGGCCAGCAATTCCGCCAGTTCCGCCACTATCCGCGACATTTTGGCAAGCCCCTGGCCCGGCTCTCGCATGATATCATCCAGGTAAAGTGAGCGGTCGATTTCCAACTGGATTGCATGCGTACCGCCATCTATATCGCCATGTCTGCGCAGCATATGATCGCCTGAATAAGGGTGATTCAATGCGACCTGAAATCCGGCCAGACCGATTCGTTTCATCAAAACTTCGGAAAAACGAGTCGCGGCGCTGCGTCCAAAAAGGTCGCCGACCACTATTTGCGGAGACTTTTCGTTCAAATTCATGTGCAACGGCGGCATGCTGTGCAAGTCCAAAAGGATCGCCACGCCAAATTTGTCGCGCATCCGCGCCAAAATGGCGGCAATGCCGTCATGATAGGGCCGGTGGTAGGTGATGATGCGGTCATTCACGTCGGCCAATGCAATGCGTTGCCGCCATATATCGCCCGCCCCCGACAATCGCCGGGGAATCAGGCCCAGCCCGCCACGTTGTTTTGCGCCGGGCGTTGGCATGCTGCTGCGATCAACGCCGTCAACCAGGTCGGCATCAATATCGGTTTCATCGCGGTTCAAATCGATCCACGCCCTTGCCCGGTGCGCTATAATTGTTGGTACCGAACACGCGATGACATCACGCGCCAGCAGATCAGCATAGCGATCCTCCAACCGTACCAGCGCATCGGGCCGCAAACGAAGGTTTTTAAAGATCGCTTCGGGATAATCACGGCCGGCATGGGGCACAGACACCAACAGCGGGACTTGCAATTCTTTTGCATTATATATCGTAAAACCGCTGTTTTCCAGCATACCTAGTCCTTGTTCCATTCCTATTTGCGGCGAATCTTAACGGTTTTGACAGAAAACCGTCACGAATGTACAAAAAATTAAACCTAATACGCTATCACGTTAGCCAAGGGCCGGTCATTCAAGACGGCTCAATTTGAAACAGGAACACACATGACTCGTATCTTGCTGGCCGAAGATGAACAAGCGATGCGCGAATATTTGACCCGCGCGCTCGAAAAATCGGGCTATGAAGTTGCGGCTGTCGACCGCGGAACAGAGGCGGTACCGCTGCTGGAAAACGAGCATTTCGACCTTTTGCTGACCGATATTGTCATGCCCGAAATGGACGGCATCGAACTGGCGCGGCATTGCAGCAAGGTTTCACCGCAAACGCAGGTGATGTTTATTACGGGTTTTTCGGGTGTCACCCTGCGCGCCGGTCAATCGATGCCGAACGCCAAAGTGCTGTCGAAACCGTTCCATTTGAAAGATCTGGTGCTTGAGGTGGAGCGGATGTTTAATCAGGAAAGTGCCAGCGGACTCAATTGATGCTTGAATGCTGGACACTGTCTCGCTAGAGGCGGCATCGGAATGGGCGTATAGCTCAGCGGTAGAGCACTGCATTGACATTGCAGGGGTCGCAAGTTCAAACCTTGCTACGCCCACCATTCCCCTCCCTTTCAAAGGCCCAGCATCGTGGCTTTGCAGCCACGAACCGATTGCACACGCGCCTTCGCTGCGTTAGACTTCTGTAACCAGTTTTAGGATAAAGCATGAACCTGTCGTCGCTGCTTGGCCAATTCAAATCTGGCCCGGGCCCCTATCAAATCAGCATACCGTCCACATGGCATCAGGGCCGCACAGCATATGGCGGGTTGAGCGCGGTGCTGGCGTATCAAGCAGCAGCACGGCTGGCTGACGACTTGCCCCCCTTGCAATCGGCGCAGATTGCCTTTGCCGGGCCGCTATCGGGTGAGGTAACGGTTACGGCATCACTGCTGCGGCGGGGACGGAACACTGCCTTTATCAAAAGCGAAATCGCCGCTGGCGAAGAAACCGGATTGAGCTGTACCTTTATTTTCATGGCACCGCGCGCTGGCCAGCTTGATTATGAAGCCATGCCGCGCCCCGCATTCCCGCCGATCCCGGCGGATGCCGACGTGCGCAGCGGCCCGGCAGAATTTTTTACTGGCCAGATGCAATATCCCAGCAAGCGGTTGGACCTGAGCGTTCAAACATCGCGGCTGGCCAACTGGCATCGGCTGACGCAGCGCGAAAGCCTCGATCCCATGGCCGAATTGCTGTGCATCGGCGATGCTCTGCCCCCGTCATCAATGGGGCTGATCGGCGGCAAGAGCGTCATCAGTTCAATGAATTGGCAGGTCAATATGCTGACGGATACTCCCGCCACCAAAGATGGCTGGTGGTTTTTGGAATCGCAAACCCATCACGCCGGTAATGGTGCCAGCAGCCAGTATATGACCGTGTGGAACAGCGACGGCGAACCGATGATGACCGGAATGCAGTCAGTCGCGATATTTGTTTAGATAATCCTGCTCGGCTGCCGCCATATAGTCGCGGGTGATCGGGACATTCTGACGGTCCTTGATGTACTGGATTTGAAAATTGCACATGCCGCCCGATTCAAACGCGGCGGTCGCTCCGGCCAGGTAAAAGATCCACATCCGGTAAAACCGCTCATCATATTGCGCGATGATCTGATCCCGCACAGCGCGCACGCGGATATCCCACTGCCGCAAAGTCTTGGCATAATGCAGCCGCAGATTTTCGACATCGGACGCAATCAGCTTCATCTTTTCGCTTGACGCCAGCGTTTCCGACAATGCCGGAATATAGCCGCCGGGAAAGATATATTTGCGGGTAAAGGCGTCTGTCGAACCCGGTGTTCCCATCCGGCCAATGGTGTGCAGCAACATGACGCCGCCGGGGGTCATCAGGTTGCTGGCGGCGCGAAAGAATGTGTCGAATTGCGGTACGCCGACATGTTCAAACATGCCGACGGAGACGATACGGTCGAACGTGCCCGCCTCTCGCAGTGCCAAATCGCGGTAATCGATCAGCTCGAATTTGACTCGGTCAGACACGCCTGCTGCCTCGGCCCGTTGCCGAGCCAACGCCAGTTGCTCGGTGCTGAGCGTTATGCCGAGAACATCGACATCGGCGACTTTGTTCAGATACAGCGCGGTCCCGCCCCACCCGCAACCGATATCGAGCACACGCTGCCCCGGTTGTAGCGCAAGCTTTGCCGCGATATGCGCCTTCTTTGCCATCTGCGCCTGTTCCAGCTTGGTGACGCCATCGGGCCAATAGGCGCAGCTATATTGCATGTCGTCATCAAGCCATTGGCGGTAGAAATCGTTCGACAGATCATAATGATGCGCCACGTTTGATCGTGAATTGGCACGTGAGTTCAACTGCTGAAACGGCCGCATGAGGGCGTTGGCAAGGCTTTTGACAAATGTGTCGGGTTTCAGATTGCCACCATGTTCCCATCGGTTGTTGCCGCGAACCAGTGCGACCAAGCCCATGATGTCGTCGTTCTCAACGCGGATGCTGCCATCCATGAATGTTTCGCCTAAACCCAGCTTCGGATTGGTCAGGATGCGGCGTTCCGCACTTTTCGACAGAATGTGCAAATGGATGTTGGGCCATCCCTGCGCAGGTTGCCCAAGGACCGAGGTTTCTTTGCCGCGTTGGATGGTGAGCGTCCCGATGCGGATACGGTTCGCAAGTAACCGGTCGATCATTACCATGCTTTGCTCCCTGTTTTCCTTCTCCGTTATAAACCAAAATGGCGGTCAATCGGCAACGGGTAAAACCGCGACTTAACAAAATGATGCAATCGGCCTGGTTTAACCTAGCGCAGCTTGCTTTTCGTCCGCCAGTTTATCCAATTCGGCACGGCTTTTTTTCTCCGACGACGATTTCAGTTGCCCGCACGCCGCCATGATATCGCGGCCTCGGGGCGTGCGAATGGGCGCGCTGATCCCTGCCTCGAATATTATGTTTGAAAACCGCTTCACCCGGTCCGGCGGGGAACATTCATACGGTGCACCGGGCCACGGGTTGAACGGGATCAGATTGACTTTTGCAGGTAGATTATATTTGCGGATTAACCGGACCAGCTCATGTGCATCATGATCGCTGTCATTCTTTCCGTCGAGCATGACATATTCGAATGTCAGCCGCCGTGCGTTGGAAATACCCGGATAATCGGCGCAGGCTAGCAGCAATTCTTCGATGCCATATTTGCGGTTCAATGGCACAATCTCGTCGCGGATTTCTTTGTTCACCGCATGCAGTGACACCGCCAAATTGACGCCGATTTCCGCCCCTGCCCGCTCCATCATCGGAACCACTCCAGACGTCGACAGCGTGATCCGCCGCCGTGAAAGCCCCAAACCGTCGCCGTGCATCACGATCTTCATCGCGTCGCGCACATTGTCAAAATTATACAGCGGCTCACCCATGCCCATCAACACGATATTGGTCAGCATGCGGCCATCAGAAGTATAATGGCCTATTTCGTCGTCTTCATCATCCGCCGCCACCGCCGCCATATTGCCCTTGGGCCATTCGCCAAGTGCATCGCGGGCCAGCATCACTTGCCCGACAATTTCGCCCGGTGTCAAATTGCGCACCAGCCGCATCGTGCCGGTGTGGCAAAACCGGCAGTTCAGCGTGCAGCCAACCTGGCTCGAAATGCATAATGTGCCGCGATCCGCATCGGGGATGAAAACCATTTCATATTCCTGCGCATCGTCACTGCGCAGCAACCACTTTCGCGTGCCATCCGATGACACCTGTTCCTGCACCACCTCTGGCCGCCCAATCACAAACCGCTGCTCCAGCCATGGCCGCATCGTTTTGGCAATGTCAGTCATCACCTCAAAACTGGTCGCGCCGCGGTGGTATATCCAGTGAAACACCTGCTTCGACCGCAGCTTCGACGCCTTGTCATCCAGCTGCAATTCAAGGAACAGCTGCTTAATCTGAAGATGCGACAAACCCATCAGGTCGATACGCCCATCCAGCCGAGGCGTGATTGCGCGCGGGGTTACAACGGGATCGATATGGCCGGGAATTTGCATGATGGACGGGCCTATAGGGGGTTAGGCAGGGAATTGCCAGCGAAGCTGTTATGCCGCAACTCGTCCGCGAACCCGCGCCGCTGAACTCTTCACCAACCGCACGACCAACCCCGACAGATTGCCATAATTTGCGCCGTGATAATCGGACGCGGCGGGTAGTGCAGCGACCAATCGCCGGTGCGCTTCTCCTAGTGCATGGTATGGCAGGCCCGGCAACAAATGGTGCAGCGCGTGATAACGCAGGCCAACGGGCGCCCATAATGCGGGAAGGTATGCGGGCGGCGGTACGTTTACGGTGTCCAGATATTGTTCGGTCACGCCGATTGGATCGCCCTCATTCTCCCAAAGATGCGCCACAAACGTGCGGACCTGATTGGTGACGGTCATCGCGGCATAAACGGCAAACAGCACAGCGATAGTCGGGAGGCTGATCACACCCATGACCATCATGGCAATCAACGCCATCGCCCAAATGCTGGCCAGCGTTTCCCAGAAATGCCAGCGAGTGCGCTCCTCACCCTCGGCAGCTTTGCGGCGGAATACAGGGTTGATCATCAATGCCGAAAACCGCTCGACCACTAATGTCCGAAGCGGCGGGATGATCAGCGACAAAGGCGCGAGTACCCCGAAACGCAGCAATACGCCAATGGGGGCCAAAGCCGCGATCAACACAAAACCGATGATGGCGCTCGGCCGCATATGCGCCAGCGACAGATACTCAGGATCCAGCTCCGTGCCGTACCGCGTGCGGATATGGTGCAGATTATGCACGCCTTCATACATGAACGAAGGCACCAGCATCGGTACGCCAAATAGCAAATTCCAACCCGCCTTGAACCCCGGAACATCCTTGTTACCCAGATGCGAAATCTCGTGGATAAAGCTCATCGCGCGGTATAAAGCGAGCATGGCGACGAAGCCTGCGATAATCTGTACGCCAAGCGCGCCGCCAAAAATCGCGAGTGCCAAAGCAGCATAGCCCACCGCGACCGACGCCAAGAAATCGGCCCAGTAAATCGCAGGCTTTACCTTCGACAAATCTCGCGTCAGTTTCGCTGCCTCAGTAGCCAAATTGGGCATACGCGGAGCAGACGCGGTTTCAGGTTGCGTAGGCGCAGGGGGTGTTTCTTCCAACAT
>CAWDID010000021.1:0-110587 GCA_963802245.1 uncultured Alphaproteobacteria bacterium
CAGCAAATTCCGCGCTAGCTTCAATCGCGCATACATCATGCTCAGCCAGTCCGAATGGAACCGTCCATTGCTCTCGCTATTGGCGACAAGGCGTCCGCCGTGTTCATCGGTCTGGTTGCTGCGCGCCAGAAATTCTGCCGTGGTTTCCGAAAAATCATCCTCATAGATGAAATCATTGCCGGTATTATAGGGCGGGTCGATATAGATCATCTTCACCTTGCCCAGATAGCTTTCTTGGAGCAGTTTCAGCGCATCCAGATTGTCGCCTTCGATGAACAGGTTTTGCGTGGTATCAAAATCCACGCTTTCATCCCGCGCGGGGCGCAATGTTTTGGCGATGGGGGCATTGGCGGTTAACAACGCCTCGCGCTTGCCCGGCCAATCAAGCCGGTACCGTTCCTGCGGCCCTTCCACGATATGATCGGACAAGGATTGGCGCAGCTGATCAAAATCCACCGCGAGCCGGATCGTACCATCCTTCCCCCTCGCCTCTGTCACGCAATCGGGAAAGGCGGCGCGAATTTTCGCGATATTATCCTGCGTCAAATCCGGGCTGTGCATCTTCATTTTATCCATGAAGCTGTCCTATCGGGCGGCGGCGGGTTCGCCAAGATTTATCTGGCAACGGGAGTGCGAAGACAAAAATAAGTATATCTTTGCGCGCATCCGTCTTTTTGTGAGGGTTCCTGAGTGATTACGCATTCAGAAAAAGTGTTGCACGGCGTTTCTGGACCGCTTTCAACTCTGCATTCAATTCCACTTTGCGGTTAAACTGTTTTTCTCGCGCTATCGCCGCAGATAGCCGCGCGGCTTCGCGTTCCAGCTTTGCCGCTTCCTCCGCCCGCATGACGCGCTCTGCCAATGCTTCGCCGTCTGACTTACGCAGCGGCAATAAAGGATCGAGCAAAGCGGCATAGAGCGCCGCCATATCCAGCGCGGGTGGCAGTACGCTGCGCTTTGTGCCCGCCGCCACGCCCGTTGCCAGCCAGGGCCCCATGAAATGCGGGCTTGTCACCCATTGATCGCCGCCCGCCAGGCTGGGGCGTTTCCACGCCATGCACAGCCGCGTGCGTGCGCCGTGGCTTAGCTCAATCACCAAAGGGCGGGGAATGGCGCGTTCAATCGCGGTCAGAACGGCGGTATCGACATCGGGCCGGTGCAGCGTCACCGCCACCACCGCGAGTTCGGATACGCCGTCCGCTGCCTTTAGGTTCAGCGTATCGGGGCGCAGCACATGGGTCCAATCCATCCGCTCCACCTGAGCCACAAATTTGGCCTGCACCGCGCGGGTGGCGCTGGCCCCATCATAGATGCGGGTTTTGGGAATAACGCGGCCATGCGCGGTTTTTGCTGGCCATGCGTAGAGGGTCATTGCGGCTCCACCACGATAAAGGCGATCAGTTCAAAATCATCCAGCCCCCGGATGCTGTGCGACAATGCGGTGGTCTGTCCGGCGGAAAACAGGCTGTCCAAATCGCGTTCTTCCTTCACATCGATCATCGCGCGGATTGCGGCGGTGAGCAGGCCAGACGGTCCGCCCATATCCTGCCCATCCTGTGTGCGGGCGTTGAAGGATTTGAACGCCGCCGGGATGGGTACATCCTCTCCCTTTGCCGCAGTGCGTAAAAGATCGAGCAGGCGCTTTGCCTCGCCATGGTCGGCAATCACCCGGCCATCGTCGGCCATGTAAACCAGATAGTAAGGATGCAGCCGGTTTTGGCGGTTGGCGGCACTCGCATCGTTAATCGCGCGCAGGGCAAAGATGATCCCCGGCTCCAACCCCTTGGCCGGGTCTGCCGATACCACCGCGTGCAGCCCGTGCGGGGCGTTGGCGATGTCATCATGATCCTTCACATGATTGAGCAAATCCATGCGGAAATCATTCAGGCCCAGATCGGTGATGGAAATACCGGTGCGAACATCCTCCAGCTCGATCACTTCGTCTTGAAGGCGGCGCAGTTGTTCGCGGCGATAGGCGGTGTCGCTGCTCTTTGCGGTCAGCACATTGTCATCGCCGGTCGCGGTAACGTCGGCGATGATCATGCGGTTTTCGACGCGCTCTTTCAGTTTGATATAGTCATCCAGCGTGATGTCTGGCCAATAATTCGCCAGCTGAATCTGGGCATTGGGCGATCCGATGCGGTCAATCCGCCCGAACCGCTGAATAATCCGCACCGGGTTCCAGTGAATGTCATAATTCACCAGAAAGTCGCAATCCTGAAGGTTTTGTCCTTCGGAAATGCAATCGGTGGCGATCAGGATATCAATCTCGCCGGGCTCATCAGGCATGATGGCCGCCTTCTCCTTGGAACGCGGCGAAAACAGCGTGAGCAGGGTTTGAAAATCATACCCCTTGCCGAGTGTCGATTTGGGCGTGTCCGACCCGGTAACGCGGCCTGAATGCAAGTTATGCGCCTTTAGCAATTCTGGCGCCAGCTGATCGTACAGATACTGCGCGGTATCGGCAAAGGCGGTGAAGATCAGGACTTTGCGGTTGCCGGGGTTGATCGGGTCGGCAATCTTGCCCGCGATCAGCGCCTTCAAATGCTGCAACTTGGCATCATGTTCGGGGGTGATGCGCGCCATCTCATCATGCAGCGCCTCGATCACGGTCAGATCAACGGTCAGATCATGGGCAAAGCCGGGGACATCCATGTCGGCCAAGTCGATCCGCACTTTGCCGCCAACGCGGAACGCACCCAATCCTTCCAGATCATCATCATCGGCCTCGATTGCATCCAGATTATCGGCATAATCGGTGACTGCGCCCGCTCCGCCCGCCTGATATGCCTCCACCACATCCAGCGTGCGGCGGATATTATCGGCGAGCGACCGCAAGGTAAGGCGGAAGGCGTGGATTGAGCTTTCAAGCCGTTTGAGCAGGTTGACCGTCATCAGCGCCTGAAGGCTTTTGTCGCGGTCTGCCTGTTTTAGCTTTCCGTGGCCGCCAACATCGGTGTCGTACAGTTCTTCATATTTGGCCAATCGGCTCGGCAGGATATAACCCGTGGGGGCATAGACGGACAGTTTGAGCAATGTCAGCTGCCCGACAATCGCGTTCAAATCCATGATCCCCGGCATTTCCGTCAACGGTGCGCGGAATGACAGCGGCTTGCGCCGTTCGGGAAACGGACCAATGTCGGTCATGTCGTAGAATGTCGTGATATGCTTGCGCGAACGGGCAATCGTGACACTGTCCAGCAGCTCAAAGAAATCGAAATCGAGCGCGCCCATGATCGCTTGCGCCGTGCGTTCTTCAGGCGGCAGTTTTGACCAATTGTTAAACGCCGCCTGTGCGCGGCGGAATATCTCTTCGATCCCGGTCTTGGTGTTCAGCTTTTGCGAGAGCGTTTCGGATTGCCCCTCATAAGCGAGGGCGAGCTGGTTCCGCAAATCGTTGAAACGGTTGTTGACAGGGGTGGCGGACAGCATCAGCACCTTGGTCTTCACGCCAGCCCGGATCACCTGGTTCATCAGTTTTTGGTAACGCGTTTCCTTTTCCTTGAACGCATCGTTGTTGCGGAAATTATGCGATTCATCGATCACCACCAGATCATAATTGCCCCAATTTACGCGGTTCAGCGGAATGCCGTTCGATGTGCCAGAGGTACGCGACAGGTCTGTGTGGCAAAGCACATCATAGTTGAACCGATCCCGCGCGAACGGATTGGTCTTCAGATTGGTGCTGTAATTCAGCCAGTTATCCGTCAGTTTTTTGGGGCAAAGCACCAGCACCGATTTGTTGCGAAGCTCATAATATTTGACGACGGCAAGCGCGGTGAATGTCTTACCCAGCCCCACGCTGTCGGCCAGAATGCAGCCGTTATAGGTTTCAAGCTTGTTGATAATGCCAGTCGCGGCATCACGCTGAAAATTGAACAGCTTTTGCCAGATCAGGCTTTCCTGATAGCCCGTGCGGTCATTGGGTAGGACATCCTCGTCAATATCCTCAAGGAACGCATGAAAGATATTGTAGAGCATAAGGAAATAGACCCGCTCTGGCGAATTCTCCTGATACACGGTGCCGATATGGTCGCAGACAGCGTCGGTCACGTCTTCTAATCGGGTGGGATCACTCCAGATCGCGTCGAAAAGCTGGACGTAACTCTGCGTATGCGCAGGTTCGTCAAATCGATTCACGAAATTTGATACGGCGTTGCCAGGCGCATAACCAAGGTCCACGGCGGTAAAGCCGGAAAGCGGCATATATGCGGCACTGCCCGCGCCGCCATCGGTGCAAACAAATTGCTGCATCGGGGCGTTGCTCGCGTTCGAGCGGAAACGGACTTTCTTTCTGATCCAGTCCGCACATTCACGCGCAATGGCCTTTTGTGTGAGCCGGTTACGCAGCTGTATCTCGAATTCACTTCCCGAAAGCCCTGCCTCGCGCTGCGCCTTTGGAATGAAAAACTCCCGGCGCTGCTTGGTTCGGCTGTCGGTTGCACCTTCGGCGGTAAACGCCTGTTCTGTGAAGATGAAGCGCAGCTCTTCAATGCGCGAGAGCTCTTTTTTTAGCGCTTCAAACGCAAAGATAGAAAAGCTTGAAGCCGCGATGCGGAGACGCTGACCGCTCGCAAGATCCTGCTTCAGCTCATCGCCGAGCAGCACGCTGACATTGTCGATAATTTTCAACGCACGCTCCCGACGAACCCGAATTTGCCAACGTCCGTCATGACAATGGGGTGATAGAGACATAGCGCCATTTATTGAGAATCCCCGTTTGAATAGTTGCAATGTTCATCGACGATTGGCGGCCTATTCGCAAGGTGAAGATGTGTGCATGTTCACATGTGAACCAGTGGACTTGGCCGGAGAGCATATCAAACACATCCTTTTCTATCCCCCCGATAGCAAGCCTGCCACCATGCTCGTCTGCGTAAAGGACGCTGGGCTGCGCCCGCGCCGCTTCGCGGCCCCTGCGGGGTCCTTGACCCAGCCTGCGCGTGGTGGCGTGCTGGAGGTGTCGGGACGGGGAATGTCTTTTTGGTGTTTCGCCCTGCCGCTGGCAGGTCGAACAGGGAATGGGTGTTGGGGGGTGTTTGCCATGGAGTGGCGTTGTGCAATCGGACGGGACGCTTTCTCGCTGTCTAGAGTTTCGGATGTGCGATTGTCCACATGTTCACATGTCCGCGCGATAAGCGTCATTCGCAAATTTCATTGCCTTCGGGCGAAAATTTCGGCATCAGCAGGGCTTCAAATCCTTCGGTCAGTCCCGGGGGTGAGGCATAGAATCCTCTCATAGCGTAGCAGCCGGTCAGCTTTGCTGGCCGGGTGGTCGTCACGTATGTCCAGGGCTCGCCTAAAGGTGGCGGCGCCTTGTGCTACGCAGGGATTCTAACACCCGGCTTGGGCCGCCTCTCATGTTTTTGGGGAGGTGCCGATGGTCCGCAAGTTTCTGCTCTATTTTGAATTCGCGCTGATCGGTGCTCTTCAGGTTTTCTGGATTGTGAGCGCCATTGTTGGCCTTTTTCCTGCATTGGCACAGGCAACACCGCCCAACGAAACAGCGCATCCATCGGAACCTGCGCGCAACGATCCCAACATCGTGCAGGATTTCATGGCGGCGCTGCCGCCTTCTGACGTTATTAAGCCGCTCTACAAAGGTGGGCCGCAGCCATCAGACCAGAAGCTGTTCGGGAATAACCAAAATCTCGTCGTCGCGCATCGCTTCTATCATGACAAGAAGCGGGGAGGGCGCGAAACAGCCGAGATGATATCTGGCATTTTTGCGTCCTTCACGACGGAATGCGAAGCCAAGGGCGGATACATCGAAAATCGTGACAGTGGGATATTCGATAAAACATTCAGTCGGCTGAATTCCGACAGCTTCGATTCAAAACTGCGCGAGCAGAACGTTAAGATCTGCATGCGGACCCGGTATCAGTCGCTAGGAGCGATTGCCGTGCAGTCTAGCACGACAAAAGCCCCGCTGGTTTCGGTGCGAACATGGATCGAAAACTATACCGTCGTTGCATTGAACCCCTCGATTGTTGTGACGCAAACTGACCTCGATAGGGAAACCGCGGCCGCAAATGAGCAATGGCGCCGCAACGATGAAAAAGGAAAGCGTGAGCAAGCCGAATTGGAACGTTGGCGGCGATCCATAACAGTGGGCACAGAAACCAGCTGCGGGCCGGTGCTTCAATTGAACGGTGATCTGATCGAGGTCGCCTATTACCAAACGCGAGAACCGAAATGGTATCGACGAAACGAGCTTTGGCCGACGCCATATAACTCAGCGGGGTTTCGGACATGCAATTGAATGCCGGAGCCGGGATGCCCCCTCAAGCGAACAGGTTCACAATCGCACATGTTCACATGTTGAACGCTCTCTCATCGGGAGGCCGCCATGCGTGATGCCTCATTCGAAGATATGACCGCCATGTGGATCGCGCGGGTCGTGGAGAGAGCGGACTGGACTCCGACCAACGAAGTTTATCTCGCGCTCATCCGCCATGCCGCCGCGAAATATATCGAGGAAAACGCAAACACAGATTTTGGCCCGAAGGCGTTTGCCGAGCTTGATAAGCTGCTGAATGAGATTCAAGCTGGCCTGCCAAAAACGCCGAACGCTGAAGATTGGCTCACCGAGGGCGATAGCTGGGCAGTGCCCCGAGGCATTTTCTGGTCAAAACTTAGCCCGGAGCAGTTTGAGCAGCGTTATGCCTATTATTGGACGACCGACATGTGGCGGCACGATTTCCTGACGGCGTTGGAAGACCAATTCTGGACCTACAAGGATTATGCTCACAGCGCGGGGGAAGGCAAGATGGCCTTCCTGCGGAAACTGGCCGAAGTGTGGATCACCGCCGCGACGACCGCTTTGGTTCTTTACGCCGACGACGACAAGCGGACGTGGCAAAATACGGCAAAGCTTTTGCGCCGCCATGCCGATATGGTGGAGGCCGATGGATTGCGGGCGCTGCCATGGGGCCATTGGGGCCAATATGCGCCGCCCGCAGCGCAAGCAAAGGCTGCTAAGAAGGTGAGCGATGGTTGATACGCTGGATATTTACACAAAGCTCAAGGCGACGGGGCTTACGGCCAAGCAATCTGAGGCGATTGCGAAGGTGATTTTCCTTGTTCACGCGGCGCGTTCAAATGGTGCTGTTGCCGAAAAGGAAGCGAAAACCCGATCCGATTTTTCGCGCAAGGTCAATTGACTCCGTCGTCCGGTTGCGTGTGGCTCATGTGGAATGGCCAAATGGGCAAAAGGCAGCTTTGTTGGGGGGAGCGGACAGGCGGGTTTTATTGCAGATCGAAAATGGCCGCCAATCCCGACATCTTTATAGGATCGACAAGTTTCGGCAAGAAAAGCGGAGTTCAAACTGGTGTCAATCCTCAAAACTCTGGAATTAATTCTAGGCTTAAGCAATTCTTCCAAACTGGCAGACCGGCCTCTTTTATTGCATTGGTTCCATATCCTTCGCGTTGACAAGATGCCCATGTTGTTTTTGTCCGACAATGACAAAACTAAAGCGACTGTTTTGTCATCGGCCAACAACCGTGTGAGTAATTGCTCCTGACCGGTTGTAACCGTCCCCAAAGTAGGGGAAACAGGATCAGGCTCCAAGTAAATGGCTCGCTCCTTGTTTATTCGAGCCATAAGCCAACCAACAATGCGTTCAGGTTCATCGAAAACCCTCAATAGATATTCTGCTGAGTGCCTTCGGAATATCATGTCGACCTCAGCTTAAACTCCATCGGTGAAGATTCTTACCTTTTCTTCCGGCGTGCAAGCTCGGCGGCTCAATTATTCCATATGCGTCCAAGACGAAGCCAACCAGGCTCATCAACCGCGATAGCAATCAATCTCGGTGGGCAGCCGCTATCGGCGCAAGATGCTCGCCGTCGAACACTTTTCGAGTACCGCCGTAATTGAAAGGCGCAAAGCGGCTGCTATCCTACAGTGAACCGACAAATTAGATACCAGCGCTTGCAACAAGAGAAGTAAGCAACATGAAGGACGCCTGCAGCATATAGCGGCCACAATCCGTCGGGCATCGCAATGAAAATAGGGAATTCCCACCGCACGGCCACAGGCCGATCGCAAGGCCAGTTACTGAATATTTCTCACCACTCGATTGAATCAATGCGTTCCAACTCGTGGATCGCTGCGGCGAACAAGACAATGGTAAATACGGTTGTCTGTCAGGAGAACCGCAAAACCCCGATAAAAATGAGGAATTCGGGACGGAATGACCAATTAGGCGTCCGCTTTGGAGGGAGCGCCGCCGGCCTCGAACGTACGCAAAACTTGTCGGAAGCTGGACATGCAATTTGCGATTTCCCAAAGCCACTCTTGGCCAGACGACTGTCTCATTTTGGCTGAAGCCACCCGCCTACCGATTGATGCACGAGAATGAAAAAGCGCGAGCAAACGGCGGAATATGTGCACATGTTCACACTCGCACATGCTGGCTGAACCATACGCTATTCAGTGTTTTGCAACTGGCCCCCATCATTCTCATAATGCGATAGCGCTTCTTCCCTCATCGCCTCTATGTCGACAATCTTCTCGTACAGATCAGGCAACCTGACGTGCCAGGGCGGGAGAAATTCGTCATATTGCGCGTTAACATCGGGCGTGTACTTGAATTCAATTGCTTCGAAAATTTCAGGCAGAAATGCTCTGATTTCCGGGATTGTCGCAATCTTGGGCGACGACGCTTTATAAAGTTCTAGCGCCTGCCTTGTGATTTCCAAGGAGCCGGACGCAATTCCAAACTCAAGCGACAAAATTACTGCTTCGAGCAGATCGATCCCCTCGAGTTCAATGCACCGATTTATGTTGCCCGGCCTAAACTTGCGATACGTCGGCGGCGGATCGTTTTCATCCAATCCGAGTTCCCGACGATATTCATCGTCAATCTCTAGCGACCTCATGATTCAAAAACGATCGCGGCAATCGCTTCCGATTCCGCCAGCGCGGCCTCAACGTCATATTTGTTTGCGAACTTTCCCTTTAGTGCTTTCCACATAGGGGTGCGAAACCATCGCGCCGTGCCAGGAGCTTGACGGTCGGCGATGTCGTATACGTTGAGTTTACCCGGAATGTCTTTTGGGGTTCGGATGCCTTGGCTAAAATTACGCCACTTCCGGGGCCTTTTTATACCATCGGCATCGGGCTTCACGCGATCACCTTCGAGAAACAATTCCACGGATGTCGGGCTGACTAAATCCAAACCAATTTCAACGGCCTGATACCAAATCATTGAGGCAATGGGATCAAGGCGGTGTTTCGTCATTGAGGCACCTATAGCGCAATCCACGCAAAGTGGGAACGGAAATGTTGAAAAACAGTCCCCGTGGCGAACCGAGATCATTTGACGCAATTCAACGCAATCCTTGAACGGAGCGTGTTGTGACTACGAATTGCAAATCCAAAGTATCTGGTGAGACGGGCGGCAAGCTGATCGATGATCTTGCGCGCCGCTATGGCCCGATGATTGGAGGGACGGACCTGTTCCACGTGTTGGGTTACAGGAACGGCCAAGCCTTCAGGCAGGCTGTTCGCCAAGGGCGTCTCGGCATTCATGTGTTCAATCTGCCCGCCCGTCAGGGTAAATTCGCGTTGACGGCGGATGTCGCGGCGTGGATCCAATCCGTGAGCGAGGCACAGTAATCATGTCGTCGTCGCCCGATCCGCTTCTGATCGAATTGGTAAAATTGCTTGCGCAATCGGCGGCCGCGCGCGACGTTTCTTCATCCTTGTCGAAAGTGCCCACCAATGAAAACCGTTCTCTACGCCCGTTACAGCAGCGCCCTTCAAAATAATCAGTCCGCCGAAGATCAGCTTCGTATCCTCCGTGAGCGGTGTGCAAAGGAAGGTTGGGAAGTTGTCGGCGAATATGCGGATGAGGCAATCAGTGGTGCGGCAGGACTGGGAGCGGATGCGCGCCCTCAACTTTATGCGCTGCTTGAACAGATTGAGGCGGGCGGTGTCGATCAACTGCTGACGGAGTCCACCAATCGTGCATCTCGACATATCGTCGATACACATGAAATCTTTGAACGGATCAAATACGCTGGGGCGCGCTGGTTTACCCTCCAGACCGGCGAAATCACCGAAATGATCGTCACGGTTATGGCACTGATGGATTCGCAGTTTCGGACTAACCTCAGGGAGAATGTGAAGCGCGGTCAGCATGGTGCCGTTCGAAGCGGGCGATTTGCCGCTGGTTTCGCCTATGGCTATCGCCCCATTGCAAAGGCTGACGAGGCAGGAAATCCAATTCGCGGATTGCGTGAGCCAGATCCGGAAATGGCCAAGATCATCATCCGAATATTTGAAGAATATCGTGACGGCTTAAGCCCGAAGATGATCGCTGAACGGCTTAATGGCGAGGGACTCCCGAGTCCTCGAGGAGGGCTTTGGGTCGCAACGACGATCAGCGGCGATAAAAAGCGCAAGAATGGTATTCTTCACAATCGCGTTTACCTCGGCGTATTGATTCACAACCGGACAACGAAAGTCCGAGATCCGATGAGGAGGAAGCCACATATCCGCCCAAACCCGGAGAGCGAATGGATTGTTGAAAATATCCCAAGACTTCGGATCATATCCGATGAACTTTGGCAGGACGTTCACGACCGCATGGAGCAAAGGGCGAACCGGCCATTTTCCAAGCAGCATCGGCCCAAGCGGTTGCTCTCTGAGCTCGCTGTTTGCGGGGTATGTGGGGGTGGCTGGATTGTAATTGGCGCTGAAAGATGGGGTTGCAGCAGTCACCGAAACGGCAAAGCCTGCGACAATGGCCGCACGATCACAACGGAGCGTTTCGAAGAACGGGTACTCTCGGGACTGAAAGAGCGCATGCTTGATCCACAATTGGTAAACACGTTCGTCGCTGAGTATCATGCGGAATTTGCTCGAAGGTCAGCGCAACAACAACGCCAAAATGGCCAGCTTGAGAAAAAGTTGGCCGACGCAAATGGCAAGATTACCAGATTGGTGAACGCCATCGCTGAAGGCGGGCAAGAGTTCGCCGAGATCAGGGAAGCCCTTGGCATAGCACGCGAGCAACGTGATCGATTGCAACATGATTTGCAGGAATTGAAGGCTGGAGCAGTCATCACGCTGCATCCAAGGATCGCAGAAACGTATCAGCAGCAGGTAGCCGAACTCACAACAGCCTTGACAACTGATGACGAAACACGGCTAAAAACACATTCCATCATCCGCCGCCTGATCGATCAGGTGATAGTTCGACCCAGTGATGCGGAGCGCGGGGTCATCATCGAGGTTTCCGGCAGACTTGCCTCAATACTCGCTCTCGCCACTGGCGAGGAACTGCCGGCAGCAATGTATGCTGCCGATGGAGCGGGCGAAGGGATTCGAACCCTCGACCCCGACCTTGGCAAGGTCGTGCTCTACCACTGAGCTACGCCCGCTCGGGCGGTCAGGAAGCAAGTGTTTCCTGACTTATGAGGCGCGCGGTTAGCATGGGATTTCTAGGGCGGCAAGCCCCAATTGAACGGAATGGCGATAGTTGGGCCAATCAAGTACGATTCTTGAGTGCAATTGTGCAAAACACTTGGCAATATGGGCTGCGATCCCCACATAAGAGAAAATCCGAATCCCCGTTTAAATCAAATACTAGGAGAATTTCTTTGGCCACTATGGGTCTCACCACCGAGGAACAGAAGACGGTAGAGGCGTTTCGGCGCGATATCGTCGAGCCTTCGATGGACAAGCTGGTTATCCTTGATTTCTGGGCCGAATGGTGCGGGCCGTGCAAAGAGCTAACGCCGGTTTTGGAAAAAGTTGCCGCTGCTTATGCCGACAAGGGCGTGATTCTGGCGAAAATCAATGTCGACGAAAACGCATTCATCGCCTCCCAGTTTCAAGTGCGGTCGATCCCCACGGTTTATGCTATTTTTCAGGGGAAGCCGGTTGCCGACATGACAGCGGCGCGGACAGAGCCTCAACTCATTGATATAATTGATAAATTATTGGAAAAACTGGCGGTTAAGGCAAATGCTGTGGACCCTGCGGCAGACGCGCTGCCCTTGATTGCCGCTGGCGAAGAATTGTTGCTGTCTGAAGGTGCAGAGCAGGCCTATGCCTTGTTTGCCGACGCCGCCGCGATTGACCCGGAAAACCCCAATGCGATTTCAGGATTGATCCGCGCGCTGGTGGCAATGGACCGGTTAACCGAGGCTGCGGCAATTTATGACAGTCTGGATGAAAAGATGAAAGGCGAACCCGCAGTGGACCGCGCCCGTGCCGCTGTGACAATCGCCGCAGACGCGGTCGATCCGGCAGAAATGCAGGCTTTACAGGATAATGTCGCCGCCAATCCCGATGATATGCAGGCCCGGTTTGACTTGGCCAATGCACAAATGGCCAGCGGTGACCGCGACAAGGCGGCGGACGGGTTGCTGGCCATCATTGCCGATGACCGCGAATGGGGTGACGGCGCAGCACGCGCGCGGCTCATTGAAATTTTTGGCCTGATCGGCCTTGAGGACCCTTGGGTGGCAGCGACCCGGCGCAAACTTTCGGCGGTACTGTTCGGATAATGACGATCAAGCGCATCTCGATATTTCCAATCGCGGGGGCCATTTTGTTCCCCGGCATGCAGTTGCCGTTGCACATATTCGAACCGCGTTACCGCGCATTGGTAAGTGATGCGTTGGCGCGTGACCGGATGATCGGCATGATCCAGCCGAAAACGACTGACAAATCGGGCAAGCAGGTGCTTTTCGATATCGGTTGTCTCGGCCGGATTGGTGAAGTCGAAGCATTGGACGATGGCCGGTACAACATCGTGCTGGAGGGTATACAGCGCTTTCGCGTCGTCAACGAGCGCACCGCCAGCACCGAATTTCGCCAGGTTGATGCCGAATTGTGGGACGAGGATGAAATGGGCGTAGCCTTGGCGATTGCCGAGCGGGCATCATTGGAAATCGAATCGCGCCGTTTCGCGGATGCCCAGGGCTATTCGATCGACTGGACCGCGGTAAGCCAACTCGACGATTATTCGCTGGTTAATGCCATTGCCCAGATTGCTCCGTTTGACACCGCCGCAAAACAAGCGTTGTTGGAAGCGCGTGGACTTTCCGCAAGGTCGGAGCTTATCATTCAGATGATGCTGTTTTTTGGTCGCCACGACGGGTCCGACAACCGGGTGACCTTACAATAAGTGCGGCAATAAGTGCGTTCGGCTCGCTCCGTGCGTTCAAAGAAAGCTTTCGCGCAATCCATCGACAACAAACTGCGCCGCCAACGCCGCCAGCAATACACCCAATATCCGGGTAATCACGGCCTCGATTTTTGCGCCAAGCAGCTTCATAAACGGCCCCGCCGCAAGCAAAGCGAGCAATGTCAGGGCAAGAACGCTGGCCAACGCGCCGAATATCATCAGCGATGCGTCAAGCCCGTCATTCCTGCTCATCAACAGCATCACCGTGGCAATCGAACCGGGTCCAGCGATCATTGGCATCGCCATCGGGAACACCGAAACATCCTCAACTTCGGGCGTTTCGATAATCTCTTGCGCGCGCGCCTCGCGCCGTTCGGTGCGTTTCTCGAACACCATTTCGAGCGCAATCAGAAACAACATTATGCCGCCCGCGATGCGAAAACTATCCAGGCTGATCCCCAACGCCGCCAACAATTGTTCGCCAAACAGACCGAATACCAGCAGGATAATCGCCGCGATAAACACTGCCCGGATCGCCATGGAGCGCCGTTGTGCCGTGCTCGCGTCCGCTGTCAGGCTGGCGTAAATCGGCGCGCAGCCGGGCGGATCAATGACCACGAAGAAAGTGATAAACGCGGATAGGAACAGTTCGTACATTTTAGGTACTGACCTTAGGTTGTGTTGATATTCAAAAATTAACTTCTTGAAAAAAGGATTTCGTCATTCCCGCGAAGGCGGGAATCCATCACCGGACTTAGCGGATCTAAGTCAACTCGCTTAGAATTTGAGTGCAGGCGATGGATTCCCGCCTTCGCGGGAATGACGAAGTTTATGTTCTTATGTATTTTGTCTTTTGAATGTCAACACAACCAACAACCTACCGTTTTGGCGCGGGTACGCTGTAGGAAACGACATCAACCATATTTTCGCCGTTCCACAACGATACCTTTATGTCTCTCGATTTGTCAGGGCGATATTGAAAGGTCCAGCTGAGCGATTGGTCGAAGGCAAAACTCTGCCGCATAACCACACCCTCGCCGGGCGCAAAAAGCGCAGCAGGCGCGCGGCCCTTGCAACTGGCGGTCTGGCTGCTGATAAATTCGGGCGGGCTTAATGGTTGATCGAGCGGCACACCGTCATCAAGGGCGAACAGCCACTTGCCCTCGCCGCGCTTGTCTTGATTGCGTTGCCATACGGTCGTGAAATGACCGTGCTTGCCATCACGGCTTTGCCAAGCGCCGCCGGTCACGCCGGTTTTGCCATCGCACGACATGAAAACTTTGTGCACTTGCCATTTGACCGCTGCGGCAGGATCAGCCTGCGATTTCAGCCATTCGGGCGCTTTGACCAGTTCCGGCACAAACATCACTGCGCCGGGACCGACAAATTCGCGAAAGGCCGTCCATTGACCTTTTTCTTGTGCGGTCCGGGCAAAGGCAATTTCTTGCGCCACCAGCGCGCTTGGATTTGCGCTTAACTTGATCGGCAGCGGTTGGCGTCCAGAACCCGCACATGCCGACAAGCTACACGCAGAAATCAGGCAAAAAAGCGCAATCTGTTTCATCACAATCCCGCCGGATCGGTAAGGCCAGCACGGCGGTGAGCGGCCACCAATGTATTGCGTAGCAGGCACGCAATAGTCATCGGGCCAACGCCGCCGGGAACGGGTGTAATCGCACGGACGTGGTCAGCCTCGGCATAAGCGACATCGCCAACCAGCCGGCCCTTGGTTTCATTTGCGGCGGGCGCAATCCGGTTAATACCAACATCGATGACAACCGCGCCGGGTTTTAACCAGTCACCTTTTACCATTTCAGCGCGGCCCACAGCAGCAACAACAATATCGGCGCGGCGAACGGCATCGGCCAAATCACGCGTTCGGCTGTGTGCGATAGTCACGGTGCAATTTGCATCAAGCAGCAATTGTGCCATCGGTTTACCTACTAAAATCGACCGGCCGATCACGATTGCGTTCAAGCCCGTCAAATCGCCCAGCTGATCCTTGAGCAACAATAAGCTGCCCAGCGGCGTGCAGGGCACAAGCCCCGGTATGCCCAAAGCAAGCCTGCCTGCGCTTTGCGGAGTCAGCCCATCAACATCCTTGTCCGGATCGATGGTTGCTACCGCCGCTTGTTCGTCCAAATGGCTTGGCAACGGCAATTGCAACAATATGCCGTCGACATTTTCGTCGGCATTTAACTGCCGCAACAATGCCTCTACTTCACCTTGCGAAACGGTTGCAGGCAGGCGGTGTTCGTAACTGTTCATACCCGCAGCAATTGTCGCCTTGCCCTTGGATGCGACATATACCGCGCTGGCGGGATCATCGCCAACAAGCACAACGGCCAAGCCGGGCGAACGGCCAGTCGCAGTAACAAATGCCGGGACCGCCTGGCCAATCCGGTCACGTAGCGCCGCGGCAAAGGCTTTGCCGTCGATCACACTCGCTGCGCTCACGCCGTGGCACTCGCAATCGACTGCAGGATAATCATCAATACCTGTATCCCGAAAATCAGGATGATCGGTGAAAAATCGATCATGCCGGTATCGGGCAAAATCCGGCGGATCGGGCGCAACACGGGATCAAGCAGCGCATTGAGCGCGGTGAGCAAGGCCGAGACATATTGATTGTGTGGGCTGACCACATTGAAGATGATCAGCAAATTCAGGATAAAGCTGACGATAATGATCGTAACCAAAAGGTTTGCGGCCAAGGCGAGAATTTGAAGGAGGGCGACTATCATCAATATGCTCCGAAATACAAAGTTGCCGACCGATTAGCCGAGCCGCACCGCTGTATCAACCGTATAAAACAGTGACGATGAAATCAGCACGTCATTCGATACTATTATGCATGCACCAATGTTCCCGCGCCTTGATCGGTGAACATCTCGATCAGCATGGCATGGGGCACGCGGCCATCCAGTATGACCGCCGCATCGACGCCGGCATTGACCGCATTAACGCAGGTTTCAAGTTTGGGAATCATGCCGCCGGAAATAGTGCCATCGGCTTGCAATGCGGCAACCGCTTTTGGATCAAGATCGGTCAGCAGCTGCTTGTTCTTGTCAAGCACACCGGCCACGTCGGTAAGCAACAACAACCGCGCCGCGCCCAATGCCGCCGCCACCGCGCCCGCCATCGTGTCGGCGTTGATGTTGTAAGTGTGGCCATCTTCGCCCACGCCAATCGGCGCAACAACCGGGATCATACCCGCCGCGCTGATCGTATCAATGATCGTGCGGTCGACGCTGTCGGGTTCGCCAACAAAGCCAAGGTCGACGATACGTTCGATATTGCTGTCCGGGTCTTTCTTTGTCCGGCGCAGTTTTACGGCCTTAACAAAGCCGCCGTCCTTACCCGAAATACCGACGGCGCGGCCGCCAGCGGCATTGATCCAGCCGACCAGTTCTTTGTTGATCGAACCCGACAGTACCATTTCAGCAATTTCGGCGGTTTCTTTGCTGGTCACGCGCAGGCCATCGACAAAATTGGATTCGACGCCAACACGTTTAAGCATCGCACCAATTTGCGGCCCGCCGCCGTGCACAACCACGGGGTTGATGCCCACCGCTTTCAACAGCACGATATCGGCAGCAAAGTCACGCGCCAAAGCCGCATCGCCCATCGCATGGCCGCCATATTTCACGACAAAAGTCTTGCCCGCATAACGCTGCAAATACGGCAACGCTTCGGTGAGTGTCTCTGCCTTGGCAAGCAACTCGGCCATTGAGAGGGCAGGGGCAATAGAAGTGGCGGCGTTTTGATCGGTCATAATATCGGCGGGTTAGCGGCAAATGCAGGTAATAGGCAAGAAAATTGGCCAAAGCGGTACCGTAGCGTTCGAAATGCGCCGACGCACATCGCCGCGATAAACGTTTATATCACTCCTCCCCCGCCGCCTTCTTCAACTCGTATAGCAAATCCAGCGCCGCCCTTGGGCTGAGCGCGTCGATATCCAGCCCGGTCAGTTTCTCCCGCAGGCGGTCGACCTTTGCTTCTGCCGCATCCAATGCCGCACTGAACAAAGGCAAGTCGCCCAAACCCGCCGCCAGTCCGCCGGTTTCGGCGCGGCCTTTTTCCAACCGTTCCAATACCGATTTTGCCCGCGCCAGTACCTGCGGCGGCAATCCGGCAAGCTTGGCCACGGCAATACCATAGCTGCGGTCAGCAGGGCCTTTGCCCAATTCATGTAGCAACACCAGATCGCCCTTATATTCCTTGGCGCGGACATGGTGCAAAGTCAGCGCATCAAGGCTTTCTGATAACCGCGACAATTCATGATAATGCGTGGCAAACAAACACCGGCAGCGGTTGGTTTCGTGGATGCCCTCAACAATCGCCCACGCCAGCGCCAGGCCATCATAGGTCGATGTGCCCCGGCCAACCTCATCAAGCACGACAAAGCTACGCTCCGTCGCCTGCGCCAATATCGCTGCGGTTTCGACCATTTCCACCATGAAAGTGGAGCGCCCCTGCGCCAGATTATCCGACGCGCCTACACGGCTGAACAGACGGTCGACAATGCCAAGTCGTGCTGCGCTGGCCGGAACAAAGCTGCCCGCTTGTGCCAATAAGACGATCAGCGCATTTTGTCGCAGGAATGTCGACTTGCCGCCCATGTTCGGGCCGCTGACCAGCCATAGCCGGTTGCCAATGCCAAGATTACAGTCGTTGGAAATGAAACGCTCACCCGCTTTCGCCAATGCGCTTTCGACAACGGGGTGACGGCCGCCGGTGATTTCCATGCACGGCTCGTCAACAAGGCTGGGCTTCGTCCAGTTGCCTTGCGCCGCACGCTCGGCCAGCGCGGCAGCAACATCAATCCGCGCCAAAGCATCGGCGCTGGCGGCGATAGCATCGCGGCGCTGCACTATTATTTCGAGCAATTCTTCCAAATGGGCCGATTCGGCCGCCACCGCATGCCCGCCCGCCTGTGATATCCGCATCGCTTCGGCATGCAATTCAGGCGAGTTGAACCGCACCGCGCCCGCCATCGTCTGCCGGTGGGTAAAGCCTGATTCTGCAGACATCAATGCGTCGCCATGTTTGGCAGGCACCTCGACAAAATATCCCAGCACCGCATTGTGACGAATTTTCAACGCGTTTATGCCGGTCGCATCGCGGTAATGTGCCTCCATGGCGGCAATTGCCTGACGTCCATCGCGTGCGGCCGTGCGTAAAATATCAAGCGCGGCGTCATATCCCTCGGCAATATAGCCGCCATTTTGCGTTTCGGTTGGCGGGGTCTGAACCAAGGCGCGCATCATGTGATCCACCATTGCGCCGTGGCCATCAAGCGCGGGCAATATCGCGTCGATCAGCGCCGGGCGGTCCGCCATTACGCCAAGCCGTTCGCGCAGCATCCGTCCGCCATCCAGCCCATCGCGTAGCTGACCAAGGTCACGCGGACTGCCCCGGCCAGCGACAATGCGGCCCAATGCGCGGGCAATATCAGGCAACTGGCGCAGCGCGGTACGCACCGTATCACGCAACAATGGCGCATCATGAAACCACGCCACCGCCCCCAGCCGCGCACCGATTAAGTTGCGGTCCATCAGCGGCGCGGCCAGATCCGCCGCCAACATCCGCGCCCCCGCGCCCGTGACCGTGCGGTCAACTTCGTGCAACAGCGAACCAGCTCGCCCGCCGCGCTGCGCCGATGCGATCTCCAGGCTTTCCCTTGTCGCCTGATCGATTAACATATGTTCGGATCGTTGCCGCAACACGGGCAATTTCAGGAACGGCATTTTGCCTTGGCCAACATGCGCCAGATAGGCGATCAATCCGCTGGCCGCGCCAAATTCGGCGCGCGATAACGCGCCGACGCCGTCAAGATTGGCGAGGGCAAAGTGCGACAGCAAAGCGGCTTTCCCCTGCGCGCTGTCAAAATTCGCTTTCGGCCGGATAATACTGCCGGCGGGGGCGCCTGCAAAACCGTCGGGGACGACCAGTTCGCTGGCATTGATCCGCGCCAATTCTGCCTGCAGTGCACCTTGTGATACGGTCAGTAATTCGAAATGCCCGGTCGAAATATCAGCCGCCGCAATGCCAATTTCACCGCCAACTTCGCACAAGGCAGCCAACATATTTTGCGCCCAACTGTCGAGCAAGCTGTCTTCGGTTAGCGTGCCCGCCGTGACAAAGCGAACGATGTCGCGCCCGACCAAGGCCTTGTATCCGCCGCGCGCCTTTGCCTCGCCTGGTGTTTCAATCTGTTCGGCAATGGCAACACGGTGCCCCGCCTTGATCAGCTTGGCGAGGTAACCTTCGGCGCTGTGCACCGGCACGCCGCACATCGGAATCGGATCACCGCCATGCGCGCCGCGTGAAGTCAGCGCAATATCAAGCGTTTCCGCCGCCTTCTTGGCGTCGTCGAAAAACAATTCGAAAAAATCACCCATGCGGTAAAACAACAAGCAGTCGGCGGCTTTTTCCTTGAGCGCGTGATATTGCACCATCATCGGCGTTGGCCCATCGGCCAGCCCGCCCCTTTTCGCGTTCCCGTTTTTCGCGCTTATTGCCTGATCATCTGCTGCCGCCATGGCTGTGCGATAGCCGAGCCATGACGGCCTTGCCAGCCCCAATGCACGCCTTGCCCTTCGCGGCGCTTGGCGTTACGACAATTTCTAGCAAAACAAGAAAAGGCACCAAAGAATGAGCAACAGCGACGTCCAGTTTACCGCAGAAGAGGCGCTGAAATTCCATTCCCAAGGCCGTCCCGGTAAAATTGAAATCGTCGCGACCAAACCGATGGCGACGCAGCGTGATTTGAGCCTTGCCTATTCGCCCGGCGTCGCGGTTCCGGTGCAAGCAATCGCTGACGATCCGTCGTGCGCTTATGATTATACGGCAAAGGGAAATCTGGTCGCGGTTATTTCAAACGGCACTGCGATTCTCGGCATGGGAAATCTGGGCGCGCTGGCATCAAAGCCGGTGATGGAAGGAAAGGCCGTCTTGTTCAAACGGTTCGCCGATGTGGATTCAATCGATATCGAAGTTGACACAACTGACAGCCAACGTTTCATCGAATGTGTCGAATTGCTGGAACCGACATTTGGCGGCATCAATCTGGAAGACATTGCAGCGCCCGAATGCTTCATCATCGAACAAACCTTGCGCGAAAAAATGAACATACCGGTGTTCCATGATGATCAGCACGGTACGGCAATCATTGCTGCCGCCGGTTTGATCAATGCCTGCGAATTAACTGGCAGATCGCTCAAAGATGTAAAGATGGTGGTCAATGGCGCTGGCGCAGCGGCGATCGCTTGCACTGCGTTAATCAAGGCCATGGGCGTTCCGCATGGCAATGTCATCATGTGCGACCGCAAGGGTGTGATCTATCAGGGCCGCGAAGCCGGAATGGATCAGTGGAAATCGGCGCATGCGGTACCCACAGAAACCCGGACCTTGGCAGAGGCTATCGTTGGCGCTGACATTTTTCTTGGCCTTTCGGCGGCAGGGGCACTCAGCGCCGATATGGTCAAGCAAATGGCACCGAAACCGATTATTTTCGCCATGGCCAATCCCGACCCGGAAATTTCACCGCCGCTGGCGCGCGAAGCGCGTCCAGACGCGATCATCGCAACTGGCCGTTCGGATTATCCCAATCAGGTCAACAATGTGCTGTGTTTCCCGTTCCTGTTTCGCGGTGCGCTCGATGTTCGGGCAACGACGATAAACGAGGAAATGAAGATTGCCGCCGCCCATGCGCTGGCGCAATTGGCGCGCGAAACGGTGCCCGAAGAAGTTGCCGCAGCGTATGGCGGGATCAGCCACAAATTCGGCAATGACTATATTATTCCTTCCCCATTCGATCCGCGCTTGATCGAAATTGTCGCCTCTGCTGTGGCCAAGGCGGCGATGGATTCAGGGGTCGCACAAAAACCGATCGCCGATATGGATGCATACCGGGCAACTTTGCGTGGCCGCCAAAATCCGACAACGTCGGTACTCACGCAGGTGTACGAGGCCGCACGGGCAAAGCCAAAGCGCATCATTTTTGCCGAAGCAGAAGAAGAAGTGGTCTTGCGCGCCGCGATCCAATTCCGCCAGGGCGGCTATGGCACTCCGGTGTTGATCGGACGTGATGCGGCGGTCAAAGCAAAGTTGCAAGAACTGGGCGTTGATGATCCCGAAAGTTTCGAAATCCACAACAGTGTTTCAAGCCCGCTCGTCGAAACGATGGTGGACAGGCTATACATCAGGTTGCAGCGGCGCGGATATCTGCGCCGCGATGTGCAGCGAATGGTGAACCGGGACCGCAACGTTTTTGGTGCCAGCCTGTTGGCACTCAACCAAGCCGATGCGATGATCACCGGTACCACGCGAACATTTGGCCAGACAATGCGCGAGCTGCGCCGTGTGATTGATCCCAAAAAAGGCCAGACACCGTTCGGCATCCATGTTCTTGTTGGCAAAGCCCACACCGTATTCATGGCCGACACCACTGTGAATGAACGGCCAAGCGCAGAAGAACTCGCCCATATAGCCGAACGTACCGCGACAGTTGCGCGCCGGATGGGCCACGAACCGCGCGTGGCGTTTCTATCGTTTTCGACCTTTGGCAATCCGGCGGGCAATTGGCTCGACAATATTCGTGAGGCGGTCGCGATATTGGACGCGCGCAAACCCAATTTTGAATATGAAGGCGATATGCCGCCTGACGTCGCGTTGAATCCGGTACTGATGGCACGCTATCCGTTTTGCCGTCTGTCCGGCCCCGCCAATGTGTTGATTATGCCCGGTCTGCAATCAGCCAATCTGAGCGCAAAGCTGCTGCGGGAACTGGGCGGAGACCGGATCATCGGGCCGATGCTGTTGGGGCTGGAACATCAAGTGCAAATCGCAACGATGGCATCAACGGCGTCAGAGCTGGTGACGCTTGCAGTGCTGGCTGCTGCGGGGGTTGTGGTTTAGGGTCAGCTGTTAGGGTGCGTTGCGATTAGACCCTTATTCGGAACAGGTTAATCTCAATAAATCACGCGACCACAAATAAACAAAGAGCATGATGACATAAGGTTGAAACTTAACCGTAGTGCTGAGCCTGTCGAAGTACGCTTAGCCGTGAGACGTGCTTCGACAGGCTCTGCACTACGGTGCAACTTCATGTCAACACACCCAAAGCCGCAGTTAACCGGGACCGCCGCCACCGCCGCCGCCCACGCCGGGCGCGCCGACGGTGCCAATGCCACCAAACAGATCTTCAAAGAAGCTGCGATTGCGGCCCAGTGTCGGGGTTTTATCACCTTCGACATTGATCTTGGCAATCGTTTCGATGCCAGTTTGTTTAACTTCGGTCACGTTGCCTGCGTTATCAAACCGGATGTGCAGCACGGTTTGCGCCTTTGCCTTGGGCTGCGCGAACGCCAATTGGTTTGAATCACGCGCGTAATAATACCAGTCGTTGGTATCAAATTGTCCGGAAAATGTTGGTCTGCCCAAGGATGCCTGCACCGAATCTTTATTATCAACACCCGGTGCAACGGCGGAAATCAGCACGGAATCGCCAACATAGCCTTGATGCGTCCGCAGACGTGTACAACCCGATGCGCCCAGCACAATCAAAGCAAGCGCCGCCGCCGTAACAACGCGGCCATTGGGTTTCAAAACAGAAAGCGTGGACATATTGGTCTCCGGCAAAAACTGACTATATGGGAACGCACGTCAATTGCACGCCGCCCTTTTGATTGCCATTGCATCCTTTGGCGGCCAAGATCAATAAGCATTGGTAAATGAACCAGTGATGAGCCAAGTTTCGGAGGTTAAGTTTCATGTCAATTTTCACGCGCCTGTTTGGCAAGTCGGTCCCCGACCCCAAAGACAGGTTGCAACCGCTCTATAAAAACGTGATTGCCAAGGGCCGGGAGCTGCACTGGTATGAAGCAGGGCAAGTGCCCGATACGATGGATGGCAGGTTCGGTATAATATCGTCGATATTGGCTTTGGTGCTGCTGCGTATGGAACAAATTCCGGGGGCCGCGCAAGATGCTGCCTATCTGACCGAATTGTTTGTTGACGACATGGACGCCCAAATGCGTGAGGCGGGTATTGGCGATGTTGTTGTCGCCAAGGATATGGGCAAGATCATGAGCGTATTGGGCGGCCGGCTTGGCGCATTTCGGGGGGCGTTTGAAGACACCTCGATGTTGGCTGCGGCAATCGAACGTAATATCTTTGGCGGGATGAAAATTGCACCCTCTGCGGCTTCCCACATGGCGGTGGAATTCACCGCATATTGGCACGAATTGCAGGCGGCCGATCACGCCGCATTGATCTGTGCACAATCCGCTTTCCGGATGCAGACAGCATGAGCGCAGCAAGCGAATTTAGCGTCGTCATCAAGATGGACGATATTGGCGCAGGCGCGTCACAGCACAAGATAACAGCAGATGCGGCGGCGCGCAGCGCGCTGGCAGAACGTTTCTTGTTGCTGTCGCTATCTGAACTGTCCGCCGAACTGTCGCTGTCCAAAACGGCGCAAGGCATATTAGCAAAGGGCCGCATCAAAGCGCGCGCCGAGCAATCATGCATCGCGACCGGCGATCCCGTGCCTGCCATCATCGACGAACCGATGGAGGTCTTGTTTGTCGCCGAACCCGATCAAGACGGCGAATATGAATTGGACGCCGATGCCTGCGACAGCATGTTTCACGACGGCAAAGGCGTTGATATCGGCGAAGCGGCCGCCCAGACTTTCGGACTGGCACTCGATCCCTATCCGCGCTGCGCCAATGCCGAAAAATTACTGCGTAAAGCCGGGGTCAAAAGCGAGGATGAAGAAAAGGCGTTAAGCGGCCCTTTCGCTGGGCTGGCCGCGCTGAAAGACAAAATGACGCCATGACTGCTGCGATATTGCAGGGCGCATAAGCCGATGTTTGACGCCAAAATCCGCCCGCTTATCAATCCCGCGCTGGATGTCATGGCGCGGCAAATCTGTATGCTTGGCATTGGCGCCAATGCGGTCACTCTGTTTGGAGCGATCATCGGGCTGGCGGCTGCCGCGGCTATCGCTGGCGGTCAATTTGGCTTCGCATTGGCATTGATCGCGGCCAACCGCGTGGCCGATGGCGTGGACGGGCGCGTTGCGAAAATCAATGGCCCGACCGAATTTGGCGGTTATCTCGATAGCCTGTCCGATTTTCTATTCTATGTCGCGGTGCCCGTGGCGTTCGGCGTCGCGAACGCGGCAAATTTGTTTCCAGCTTTGCTGCTGGTGGCCGCGTTCACGCTAACTGGCGTTAGTTTTTTGGCGTTCGCGGCCATCGCGGCGCGGCAGGGTTTGGACGAAGGCGCGCATGGCCGAAAAGCGATCATCTATTCTACCGGCGTTATGGAAGGAACAGAAACCATCGCGTTTTTCATGGTCATGTGCCTGTTGCCCGGCTGGTTTGCGGTGCTTGCCTATGCGTTTTCGGCGCTGTGCCTAATAACCGTCGCGCAGCGGATAAGGGACGCCGCCAAGCAATTCGGGTGATCTAGAGCGCGATGACATAAGGTTGAAACTTCAAAACCGTAGCCCTGAGCCTGTCGAAGGGCGCTTCACGGAGAGGCGTACTTCGACAGGCTCAGTACTACGGTTTTGAATCAATGTTTCAATCTGATGCCATCCCGTTCCAACGCTACCCGCGCCGCCAAGCAAAATAACGCTCGGCAATCGCGAGCAGCCGTTCGGGCTTACGGGCAAGCTTATACTGGCCGACCGCATATTTGTTGGCCTCGTTCCAAGTCGGATAGGGCATGATCGCCGAAGCAATCTGCCCCAGTTTCATATTGTGCCGCATTGCCAAGATGAACTGGGCGATCATTTCACCGGCATGGCTGGCGACGATCGTTACCCCCAATATGGTTTCCTTCCCCGGCGGGGTCAGCACTTTGACGAAGCCTGCGGTTTCGCTTTCGGCAATCGCCCGGTCGAGATCGCCGAGATCATAGCGGGTGACTTCAAACGCGATCCCCTTCGATTGCGCCTCTGCCTCGGTTAGCCCGACGGTGGCGACTTCGGGGTCGGTATAGGTGACGCGCGGCAGCACGCGGTAATCGGCGCGGTAACTCTTGAACGGGCTGGCAAGCGCGTTGATTGTTGCATACCACGCCTCGTGCGATCCGCCGTGGGTCAGCTGCTGGTTTCCGGCGACATCACCGGCGGCATAGATATGCGGCATGATAGCGGCCAGATTGTCGCCGATGATCAGCTTGTTTGCATCGAGCAATCCTAATTCTTCCAAACCGAATCCGGCCACGCGCGCGCGCCGCCCTACTGCGATGATCAATTCATCATACGCAAACGATACCTCTCCGCCGGGGCCCGCTGCGACCATCATTTTGCCCGCGTCGATTTGCAGGGCAGTATGGCTGGTGCGAACATCGACGCCTTCGCCGGCGCAAATGCGCCTCGACAATATCGGCGGCATCTCTGTCTTCTTTACCGAGCAGCCCGGGTTCCATTTCCAATAATGTAACCTGCGCGCCGAGCCGCTGAAAGCTCTGGGCAAATTCGCAGCCAATCGGCCCGCCGCCCATAATCAATATCCGCTGCGGTATAGCCTTGAGGCCCGAAAGCGCGTCCCACATTGTTTCGCTGGTGAGGTATCCGCTGTCTGCCATGCCCGGCAATGGTGGCACAAATGGCGCGGCGCCGGTGGCGATGATGAAATTCTTGGCGGTCAACCGTGACGTCGTGCCGCCGTCATGGGCAATTTCGACGGTCCACGGATCGACAAACTTGGCATAGCCTTTGACACAGTCCACACCAAGGGCGGTGAAGCGTTCGACGCTGTCATGTGGTTCGATATCGGTGATAACCGATTTGATTCGCGCCATTACTTCGGCGAAATCTAGTGTCGGTGTACCCGCCTTCAACCCGTAACGGTCGGCATGGGTGATATAGGACGCAATCTTTGCGCTCTTGATCAAGGCCTTTGACGGCACGCAGCCGGTGTTCAGGCAATCTCCGCCCATTTCACTGGCTTCGATCAGCGTAACCTTCGCCTTCACCGTCGCGGCAATATACGACGAAACAAGACCGGCCGAACCCGCACCCAAGACGATTAAATTGCGGTCAAAGCGGGCGGGTCTGGTCCAGCCTTTATACACGCGGCGGCGGATGATTGCGGCGATGATCGCCTTTGCAATCCAGGGAAAAATGGCAAGCGCCGCGAACGAGCCAATCAGCGCGGGGGTCAACAATCCCGCCGTCGTTTCGATCTGTGCCAATTGCGTTCCTGCGTTCACGAAAACAATCGTCCCCGCCAACATGCCCAATTGGCTGACCCAATAATATGTCGACACGCGAATCTTGGTCAGGCCCATCAGCAAGTTGATGATGAAAAACGGAAATGCGGGGATCATGCGGATGGTGAAAAGATAGAATGCACCGTCGCGTTCCAGCCCTTCGTTCAATCCGCGCAGCCGGTCACCGAATTTATTCTGGACCCAGTCACGCAGCAGGAACCGCGATGACAGGAACGCCATTGTCGCGCCAATTGTCGATGCAAAGGATACCAATATCGTTCCCGTCACCAACCCGAACAACGCGCCTGCAACCAATGTCAATATCGCCGCCCCCGGCAGCGAAAGCGATGTCACCGCCACATAGACGACGAAAAACCCGGCGAGGAACGGCAGCGGATTGGCGTTGTAGTTTTCGATCAACCCCGATTGCCGCTGTTTCAGTTCGGCCAGCGTGAGATATTCGTTTAATCCGAAATAGAAATACGCAAAAATAGCAGCAGCCAGCGCGCCCAAAAGGATGATTTTCTTGTTCATGTCCTAATTACGCTCCGCCAGAGCATAAAGTTACCAATCGCCATACGGCAACTTGTGATCAAAACGGCACATCGTCGTCAAGGTCGCTGTCAAAACCGCTGCCGCCGCCGCCTTGATTCCAGCCGCCGCCTGCGCTGCCTGAACCGCCACCCGAACTGCCGCCGCCCGAGCTACCACCGCCGCCAGATGCGCCTGCGCCCCAGCCGTCGGATGATCCGCCACCCGAACCTCCTTTTGGTCCGTCAAGCATCACCAGCTTGCCATCAAAGCCGCCAACGTTGATCTCGGTCGTGTACCGGTCGTTGCCCGATTGATCCTGCCATTTACGGGTGCGCAATTGACCCTCGATATAAACCTTTGATCCTTTTTTCAGGAAGCGTTCGGCAACACCGACAAGCCCGTCGCTTTGCAGGGTGACACTGTGCCATTCGGTGCGTTCTTTTTTCTCGCCGGTTGCTTTGTCTTTCCAGTCTTCCGAAGTTGCGATCCGTAAATTGCAAATGCGACCGCCATTTTGAAATGACTTTACTTCCGGATCCGCGCCCAGATTACCGACGATGATTACTTTATTGACGCTTCCCGCCATGACTTACCCCTCATCTAATTTTGAATATAACTACCCGAGGCCGAATGCCACCGCAGTCCAGTATGTAATTCCTGCGGCAACATAGGCCATGGCGAATAGATAAGCTCACCATAAAAATCGGCCATTTCCATCCATTGGTTTCCCGCCGGGTAACCGCGATGGTGGATATGCATTGGGGTGCAAAAACGAACCAAGCCAGAAACGCCAGCGCCGTCGCCAGCGACCATTTCGACGCCAACCGTTCACCCAGCGATCTGGCAACGGCGGCGTCATCAGCCTTTATCATCAATCGCATAAGTGGTGGCCAGCGCGGACACCGCAACTTCACGGGCGGCCATTGCCGGGATCAAGGCGAGCGCGATTTCCTTGTTAAAACCGATTGGCCGGACAACCACTTCGACGCCGTCGGCAATCCTGCCGGCGATGGAATATTGCGCTTGCCCGATATCGCTGCCCGCTGGCGCTTTGGGAAAGCTGAGCAGCGCCCACAACAATATCGTCGATATAAATATGATCGTACCTGCACGGCGTAGGAACAAATAGGCGCGCTGCCAAAGTCCCAATGCAATATCGCGCAACCGGGGCATTTGATACCGCGGCATTTCGATCAGGAAACTGCCGCTTGCGCCTTTGGCCACGCTGCGCCGGATTGCCAACGCGGCCACCATCGCACCGGCAATGCCGAGCACATATAGACCGAAAAGCACCAACCCCTTCAATCCAATTCCCGGTCCAATGGCGCGTTCGGGAATGAATGCGCCGATGATAACGGTATAGACTGGCAGGCGCGCCGAACATGTCATCAATGGCGCGATCAATATCGTCGTCAGCCGGTCTTTTTGATCCATGATCGTCCGCGTTGCCATGATACCGGGGATTGCGCAGGCAAATGACGACAGCAGCGGAATGAAGCTGTGCCCCGACAATCCGACCGCCGCCATCATCCGGTCCATCACAAACGCAGCGCGGGTCATATAGCCGGTTGATTCGAGCAACAGGATAAACAAGAATAAGATCAATATCTGCGGCAGGAAAACGACAACAGCGCCAACGCCGGAAATGACACCGTCGTTAATTAGCGACCGGACCCAATTATCGGGAGTGGTCGCGCTGACTTGATTCGATAACAGTGCAAAGACGCTTTCGATCCAGCCGATGGGTGCCTCAGACCAGGCAAACACCGCCTGAAACATGACAAACAATATTGCGAACAGGAAGAATACACCCGCCACCGGATGCAACAGCACACCGTCCAAGATTCGCGTCCATTGCCGCGTTGCCGTTTCACTGACAATGACGTCGCGGGCGATTTTATGCGCTTGCCGAGTCAACGCCTTGCGGTCGCTTTCCAACGGAGCTTCCAGTATCTTGGGCAATATCTTCGGCTGCGCTAACAATTCCGCCAATTGTTGTGACAAATCATCCAGCCCGCGTTTACGCACCGCTACGGTGGCGACAACTGGCACACCCAATTCGCGCGAAAGCAGATCGGGATCGAGCGTTAACCCGTCACGTTCCGCCAGATCGAACATGTTGAGAGCCACGACAACGGGTAACCCCAAGCCGATCAGCTCCAATGTAAATCGCAGATGGTTGTCCAGATTGGCAGCGTCAACGACGACGACCAAAGCATCCGGCCGCCTTTGCCCCGCTTGCATACCCAAAACGACATTGCGGGTAACCTGTTCATCCAGGCTGTCGGGTGTCAGGCTGTATGCCCCCGGCAAATCGACCAGTTCAATCGCGCTGCCATCGGCGATCACCAGCTTGCCGACTTTCCGTTCGACGGTGACGCCGGGATAATTGCCAATTTTTTGCCGCGCACCGGTTAGCGCATTGAACAACGCGCTTTTGCCCGAATTGGGATTGCCGACCAAGGCGACGAGCGGCGGGAATTTTGTCATTAATCTAACACCGTGCAAGTTATTGCGGCGGCCACTTTGCTGCGCAGGGCGATGGTCATACGGCCAACGCGGATCGCCAACGGATCACGAAAAAACAGGATTCCCCGGTGCAGTGTTTCCACCGTCACGCCTTCTTCTAAACCAAGCGAGCGCAGCCGGTGGGCTTCACTATCGGGAATGGCAGGCCAATTGACCGCGGCCACGCGCGCGAATTGACCAAGGGGAAGTTGATCCAGTTGCATTTTTCCTATCTGCAACCGATTCGCATTAACATCAAGCGCGGAATGGGCCGAAACTTGAAACTATGTGAGTGCGTCAACCGCGGGCTACCGCGGCGGGTACCGCAATCGCCCGATAAACCGCGACAGGCTGGGGATATATTCTTGCCGGGATTTGGCCTGTGCCTTGGCTTTTTCAAACTGCATGACATTCTCAATCCGCCTGTCCAGAAACGCCCGGCTATCGGCAAAATCGTCGCTTTCATCGTTCACAAACACCGAAAGCGTGCTGGCATAAACCGCCGATAACGTCATCCGTTTGGTATAATAGTTGAAATCTGTGGCGGTGTCACCGCAGAGCCGCCACATCTGGTCCGCCGAATGCCAACCGATCTTGGCAGTGCGAATGATATTGCCGGGCATTGCCATAATCGCCATCGCCCGGCGCAACGCTTCTTTGTTGGATGCCATAATTTCCAGCCGCGTGGCCACCAGCGCCGTGATCTTTGTCCGGATTTTCATCGCGCCCAACTTTTCGGGCGGCAGGCGGCGGGCCATTTCAGCATCGACGCTTTGGATCCAATATTCGACCAAGCCGATTGCGCTACCCTTGAACGCCAATGCGGCAATATCGCCGTCGACGCCCAAATCAGATGCTGCGGCGCGCACGGCTTTCTCGCTCCAGCCATCAAAGGCGGCATGCATAGCAAGCGCGGGCGACAATGCGGCGCGGATTTCATCTAAGGTCGGATCGGCAGGCAAGGTGATTTTCATGCTGCCAACATAGGACGCATCGCGGCGCAATAAAAGCTCTATCGCGCCGGTTCCGACATCCGCACCAACACCAATGCCGCCATCACCAAGACCCCGCCGATAAAATCAAACGGTGTCAATGCCTCGCCAAATGCGATCCATCCAGCGGTCGCCGACAGCGCGGGTTGCAACAGCAGCGCCAAGCCGATGATCAACGGGCTGAAATGCGGCAAGGCATAGGTCAGACATCCCTGACCGATGACTTGCGATGTCAGTGCCAGGATCAACACCGGCCCCCAATTGCCCGGGATAATCTGTTCACCGGCCATAATCGCGGCGGCCAGCAGGACAACCGCACCAACGCTGCTGGCCATCGCCAATGCGCCCCAGCTTTCCGTTGTGGCGCGGACCCGGATCATGAATACCAGATAGACAGTGTACAGCAAACCTGCGACCAGACACAGCAAGTCACCGACAAAATTGCGCGGCGACAATTCAAAACTTTGCCCCATCAATAACGCGCTGCCCGCAAACGCCAGCAAGATCGCAATCATTTGTATTTTGCCGGGCAACTTTCGGGCCAGATAGATGCCGTAAAAGACCAGCAATATGCTGGCGCAATTGGCGAACAATGTGGCGTTGGCCATTTTGGTTTGGAAAATCCCGATGTGCCACGCAACAATATCAAGGCCAAAGGCGGTTCCGGCAAAAATCACCAGCCACAATATGCCCGGCGGCACTTTGCCAAAACGAAATCCCGAACGATAGCCAAAGAAAGCCAGAAATGGCAGCGCCAGCGCCAACCGCCAGAACCCGGTGGCTATCGGTCCGGTGTCGGCATAGCGCACCAACAACGGTCCAAACGCAATCGCGACATTCCCCAGAACCAGCGCCGTAAATGCCAATCCTTTGCGGGAATGAACGGGCACAACAGAAGGGCTATCGGCAAAAATTTCGTGGTCAGTCATAAACCCCCGTTGCAATATGCAATCTTTGTTGCCACTTTGGCCATAACCGCAGTCAAATGCCGTGTCGTTAGAAATACCGCAAAAGAAAAAGGAAATAAATTTGTCCGACGCAATTTCCCTGCTCGATCCGATCCAACTTGGCGCGATCAGCGCAGCCAACCGCATATTGATGGCACCGTTGACCCGCGGACGTAGCGAAGCGGGCCATGTCCCTGTCACCGCGCTGAAGGCTGAATATTATGCCCAGCGTGCGGGCGCTGGCCTGATCATCGCCGAAGCTACGGGCATTTCGCAAGAAGGCCTTGGTTGGCCGTCTGCCCCCGGTGTTTGGTCCGATGCGCAGGTGGCGGCATGGAAACCAGTGACCGAAGCGGTGCACGTGGCAGGCGGCAAGATCATATTGCAGCTGTGGCATATGGGCCGCCTGGTCCATCCTGATTTTCTTGGCGGGGCCCAGCCGGTATCGTCTTCGGCCACAACCGCCCCTGGCTATGCCCATACCGCGACAGGCAAAAAGGATTATGTCGAAGCCCGCGCATTGGAACTTTCCGAAATTCCAAGGTTGATCGCGGATTATGTACATGCCGCCAAAAACGCGATTGCCGCAGGATTTGACGGCGTGCAAATTCACAGCGCCAACGGATATCTGATCGACCAGTTTTTGCGCGACAACACAAATTTCCGTAGCGATGAATATGGCGGCCCGGTTGAAAACCGTATCCGGCTGTTGCGGGAGGTAACACAGGCCGTTGCCGATGCTGTGGGCGCGGACAGAACGTCGGTGCGAATGTCCCCAAATGGCGAAACTCAGGGCTGCGATGATAGCAACCCGGTTGCCTTGTTCACCGCCGCTGCCGCCGCCTTGCAAGAGATCGGCATTGCATTCTTGGAACTGCGCGAAGTGACCAGCTACGGCAATTTCGGCCAAACCGACGTGCCGCGCGTTTCACCCGAAATTCGCAAGATATTCAAAGGACCGCTGGTTCTCAATCAGGAATATACCGTGGAACGCGCCGATGAAGACCTGCGTTCCGGCCTTGCCGATGCGATCAGTTTTGGCCGTCCATTTATCAGCAATCCCGATTTGGCCGAACGGATCAAAGCGGGCGCGCCGTGGGCTCCGGATAACTTCAAGACTTGGTATTCGCCGGGCCCCGAAGGCTACACCGATTATCCAACGTTGGAATCGGTCCCGGCGTAAACCATATAATTGATAAAGGAGGCGCGGCATGATGGGCCAATGGGGTATCGCAATTCCCGCCGCGCTGTTCCTGTTATTGGCGGCGCTGGAATATCTGGCACCAAGGCGGCAATTGGCGCTGGGGCGCAATCCCAGATGGATTACCCACGCAATTTTCGCAGCATGTAATCTGGTCACCGGGCGCGCGATGATCTTGCTGGTTTCGGTTGGCGGCGCGGCAAGTTGGGCGCAAGCATCGGGATTTGGCCTGTTCGTATTGACGTCATGGCCCGATTGGGCAGAAGTTCTGCTGGCATTCATTGTGCTCGATTTTGCGGTGTGGCTGCAACATTTGTTGATGCACAAAATTCCGCTGCTTTGGCGGATGCACAAGGTCCATCATAGCGACCGCGACCTGGACGTCAGCAGCGCGTTGCGGTTTCATCCGTTCGAGATTGCGGTTTCGGTGCTGTATAAATCGGCGTGGGTGGCGTTATTGGGCGTGCCGGTTTGGACGGCGTTGGCGTTTGAACTTTGGCTCAATGCGAATGCGCTTTTCAACCATAGCAATATCGCGTTGCCAAGGCGGCTGGACCGGTTTTTGCGTCTGGTATTGGTGACGCCGGATTTTCATTTCGTCCACCACAGTGTGCGCGTAGGCGAGCAACACCGGAATTTCGGCTTTGCGATCAGCTGCTGGGACCGGTGGTCGGGCCGCTATCAGTCCGAATCTATCGATGGCCGCGGCGGGCAAATTGTCGGGCTGGAAGAGGCGCAGGATCGCAGACCCACGCAAACGATTTGGAGCATGCTGTTGCCGCTGCGTTAACCGCTTTGCGAGTGGCTGCCCTATTCTGTGGCAACCCATTCATCCGTTGCCAAGGTCAATTCCGGATCGGAAAATGCCATCAGGCGGCGCATCGCGGCGCGCGCCAGCCGCTGCGTTTCGGTTTTTCGCCGCGCCGATGCAACCGGCACATACGCGGCGGGCCGGATCATTTCTGCATCATAAGCATCGGCGACAATCAAGCCTGCCCTTTCGGGCAGAAACGCGGGCTTTTCAAAGGGCGTCAAATCAAACCCGGCGGGTACTGCCCAGAAATAGCGGTCACAATAATCCAAATACTCAGGCCATTTCTGGTCACCGAGCAAATCAGCCCTAGAGCATTTAATCTCGACAATGATGATTTCGCCCTTGGCATTGATACCCATCAAATCGGCACGGCGATTGTTACGCAGCGAAACCTCTGGCTGGACCACAATCTGATGACGGACAAACAATCGGCCCACCCCGCGAGCGACGGCAGCGGCGGCGAGACTATCGCCCGTTGCCAAAAACACTGTGCTTGGATCATCAGTCATGTTGCGCTCCTACGCCGCGTTGAAGTTCAGGATTCAAAGTACTAAAAAAATATACGCTTCGTCATTCCCGCGAAGGCGGGAATCCAACTCCTGCACTCAAGTTTTAAGCGAGTTGGCTTGGATCTGTCAAATTCGGTGATGGATTCCCGCCTTCGCGGGAATGACGAAGTTTGTGTTTTTATGTATTTTGTATTCTAAATGTCAATATTGAATAGAACATAATAAGTACAAAATAAAGGCCCCAAAAAGGAGCCTCTATCGTTTAAAGTTTTCAAATTGCGATCAACGGTAAAACACATGTTGATCCACAGAACCGATGCGCTGCAATTTCCAGCCGGGCGAAACATAGCGGGCATGGAAGTATAAAGCGCCTTCAACCGGGCTTTTCCAAGCATTGTTCAGCGCAATCTTGCTGATTGCGACGGCATTTTTCCAATGCGTTCCGTTCTTTTCAATATTGGGCATTTGACCGCCGCGAACGAAAGAGAATTGGCTTTTTTGGAAAACCACACCGCACAAAGTCGAGGCAAACCGCCCGGATTTGGCCCGCGCCATCACTACTTTGGCGACCGCCAATTGGCCAGCGAGCGATTCGCCTTTTGATTCAAAATATACTGCACCGGCAAGGCAATGTGCTTCCTTGTCCAGCGCGCCGCCAGTTTTTTGCAAACGAACGAGTTCAGCAAGCGAACCTGCGGTGCGAACATCGATATTGGCATCGTCTTCATCCGCCTGAACGGATTCTTGCACGATTTCGGTGTCTAAATCTGCGGGAATGGCCATTGGCTCGGTATTGCCAATGCCGGGGGTGAACATAACGTCACCGTTTTTTTCGATTGTCATGGCGACCGTGGGTTCGGCGGCCAGTTCTTGCTCTCTGAGATCCGACGCCAAAACGGCGGGATCAATCATGACTGTTTCAGCCGAGAGGGCCATATTGCTTTCAGGGTTACCAAAAGCGAGGATAGGGTCGGCATAAATCGCCGCCGCAGAGATACTAGCAATAATGGCCGCAAAAGTAGCAGCCTTAGAAATTTTCAACATTAGATTATCATTTAGTGCGGTTGCACCAGCATGGAGGCCAGTAAATACTGAAACCTAACGGCCCCCAATTTGTTACATCCGGCTCGCGTGTTTTCCTTGGGCACCCCTTTTTGTGACCCGCTGGCAACCTTCGCTGTCCGATTGCGCTCTAAATATTGTGCAGCGCAGCAATGTCAATCCCCTGCGCCCAAAAGTAGGTCCAACCGTTCATCGTCTGCGGCGTCCAGTTCAATTATCCATAAATCGGGATCGCGCTGGCCCCGTTTTTCGATGAATTGCGCCATCATTTCTGGCGACATCGTTTCGGCGCTTGCGCTTATCTGCCACGCCGATAATCCGTCAAGCGTTGGAAAACGTTCGTAAAAAACGGGATTCTGGCCCCGGATCAAGCCGATCAGCAAAATCGCGCCTGACGTCGCATCGCCTTTTCGCAAGACCGTAGCAAAGTCTCCGGCTGCATTTGCAAGCCGGATAAACGCGCTAACCTGCATGTGCGTGGCGAGTCGCGGCTCTATTGTCATAACCAAATCAATCGAGCGGAACTAACTGGCAAAGTTAAGCCGCATCGCGTTCTTCGGTTAGTGCCAGCAAAGCGTATAGCGCCGAGGCGTCTGCGGCGCCGCGCAATTGGCGGCAGCTTTTTTCGTCTCTAAACATCCGGGAAACTTCGGCCAAGGCGCGCAAATGCGCCGCGCCGTCACTCGCTGGAGAGATTAATCCGAACACAAGGTCGACCGATTTATCATCGACGGCATCGTAATTAACCGGCTTATCCAATCGCAGGAAAACGCCAACAGGTTCAGTCAATCCCGCCATTTTGCAATGCGGAATTGCGGTGCCGCCGCCAAAGCCTGTGGGGCCCAGGCGTTCGCGTTGATCCAGTCCATCCAGTATGACAGCAGCATCGAGCCCATAGTTTTTCGCAGCCAGTTCGGCCAGTTTTTCCAAAATGGCCGTCTTGTTTGCGCAATGAACGTCGGTTGCCACTGCCCTGTCGGCAAGCGTTGACGTGATTCGAATCATAGCCCAATTTCTATATAAGCAGGCTTTTAAACCCGGCTAGAACAACCCCAATTTATTGATACATATCTTGAAAATCGCACTCATAGATGGAAATTTCAGGCCGCCGATCTTGGTTCCACCCAGCCTATCGTTCCATCTTCGCGGCGGTAAACCATATTATGTCGGCCAGTACCAGTGTTTTTGAAAAGCAGCGCGGGTGTGTTGCGCAAATCCATCAACATAACCGCGTCGGAAACAGTTGATTCGGGGATGTCGACCGCCATTTCGGCAACGATCACCGGTGCATCCACCACCTCTTTGTCGTCTTCATAATCCTGGCCGTCAAAAACCGTGTAAGCGGCTTCTTCTTGCTTCAATGCATAAGCCGATTGCGAATGATGATCCTGCAACCGCCGCATATAACGGCGCAGCTGTTTTTCAATCCGGTCGGCGGCGGCATCAAATGCGACATGCGCGTCCTTTGCCTCTGCGCGCCCTTTCAGAACCAGCCCCTGCATAACGTGACAGACAATATCGCTGGTGAAACTGTCGTGCGGTGCCCGGCCGAATGTGGCGTGCGCCGACATCGCCTTTGGAAAATACTTTCCTGCAACTGCGGAGAGGCGTGTTTCAACGTGCGTTTGTAATGCCGCACCCGTTTCAACCTGGTGACCCGAAACCCGTATTTCCATCGCTTTTCTCCTAAGTGTCAACTGCTGGTAAAATGAATCTGCGCCCTCTTTACTTAACCCCGACGTCCGTTGTCGTTCCAGATCGCGTCCTTGATACCCGCGACAAACTGTTGATGCCGCTCCAATTCCGCCGCCGGAGCCGCGTGCGGCCGCGGTTCGCGAAACGGACGATCTTGGACCAAATTGCTGATCCGTCCGTTTGCTTCGTTTTCACCGGACAAAATATCGTCACCCAACCCCAAACCGATTTGCCGCCCGCCGGTTAGCTCGATGTACAATTGCGCGAGCAATTCTGCGTCCAATAATGCGCCGTGCTTGACCCGGTGGCTGCGGTCGATGCCATAGCGCGTACACAGCGCGTCCAACGACATTTTGGCACCGGGATGTTTAACCCGCGCAAGCGCGATGGTATCGACCATCCGGCCCAGATCAATCGTGCTTTCGCCGCAATTCTGAAGTTCCATATTCAAGAAACCGAAGTCAAAATTGGCGTTGTGCGCGACCAAAGGCGCATCACCCAAAAAGATCAGCAGATCTGATGCCTTTTGCGAAAACAATGGCTTATCGGACAGGAATTTTTCGGAAAGACCGTGCACTTGTTCAGCGGCAGACGGCATCGCGCGCATCGGGTTGAAGTAACAATGATAGGTTTCGCCGGTCATCACCCGGTCGACCATCTCGATACATCCTATCTCAACCATTCGGTCCCCGTTCTGGGGATCAAATCCTGTTGTTTCTGTGTCGAAGATGATTTCTCGCATTCTACAATTTATATCGGCTCATTTTTTTTGATGTGCAAGGCCCGCGTGCAGGTTTTTCAGAATATTCTGCACTTGTTGCTGCGTCGCGCTCAACTCGCCTGAGGTATCTATCACATAATCGGCGCGGCCGCGTTTTTCGGCATCGGGGGTTTGCAGTTTCAAAATCTGCTGGAATTTTTCGTCGGTCATTCCCGTTCGGGCCAATACACGGTCACGCTGAATATCGGCTGGCGCAGAAACGACGATAACCACATCGACGGCATCCGCCCCGCCCTTTTCAAACAGCAACGGTATGTCGAAAACCACCAAAGCGTCGCCGCGATGTGCCTTGAAAAAAGCGGCACGTTCTTTGGCCACCGCAGGATGGATAATCGATTCGAGCAAGGCCAGCTTTGCCTTGTTACCAAAAACCGCTGCGCCCAGTTTTTGCCGATCGGTGCCGTTCGCGTTGGTCGTCCCGGGAAACGCCGCCTCAATCGCTGGCACCAACATGCCGCCCGCCGATTGCATCCGGTGCACAGCGGCATCAGCATCAAACACCGCCACGCCCGCGTCTTCAAACATTTTTGCAGCTGTCGATTTTCCCATTCCAATTGAACCGGTTAAACCAATGACAAGGGGGCGCTTATGTGCCGTCATGAAGTCAGCTTTGTCCGCAATTCATCCTCCAATCCGGCTGGCGGCGGTTTGCCAAAAAACAGTTCGAACGCCAGTGCGGCTTGCCCGATCAGCATGTCCAGCCCGTCCACGGTTTCCAATTCACGTCGCCTGGCCGCCTTTAACAGCGGCGTTTCCAGCGGCGCATAGACCAGATCATATACCAACGCGGTATCGGGCAAGCGCGACAGATCAATCTCCAACGGCAATTGGCCAGTCATCCCCAGCGGACTGGCGTTTACGAGCAGCGCCGCTTTGGGTAACCGCGCATCAAGCGGCAGCACATTGCCCTTCAGACCGAATTGCGCGAGCAATCCGGCGGCCTTCAATCCGCTTCGCGCCAAGATTGTGACTTCGCCAATATCCGCCTGCGCCAACGCAAATAATACCGCACGCGCCGCCCCGCCAGATCCGATAACGATTGCCTGTTGGCCCTGCAAATCAAGATCCGCGATCGGCAAATAAAACCCGCCGGCATCGGTGTTGGTGCCGACCAGCGTGCCTTTGCCATCGCGGAACACGGTGTTAATTGCGCCAATGGAATGCCGGACATCGCCGGGATCGGTAACAAAATCGAGCGCCGCGACTTTATGCGGTATGGTGATATTGCAGCCGCGCCAATTGGCATCATCACGGTGCGCGTCGAAATAGGCCGCCAATCCCTCTGGCTTGACATGGCAGGCTTCGTAATTGGCAACAATGCCAAGAGCGTCCAGCCAAAACTGGTGGATTAGCGGCGATTTGCTGTGTGCAATAGGGTCGCCGATAACCTGCGCATACACCCCGGAAAATGATGTCATGACGGCAGGTTGCCGCGAACCCGCAGATAATCAAGCACCTGTAACAACGGCATGCCCATGATTGTGAACTGGCTGCCTTCGACTTTGGTAAACAGCTGCGCGCCTTCGGCTTCGATCCGGTAACACCCGACGCACGGCCGGATTTCTTCCCAATATTCGTTCACATAATCATCGATAAACGCGGCGCTCAATGTCCGCATCTTCATTGTTGCTTTATCGACGTGCCGCCAAACCGGCTGGCCGCCTTCGGCAATGACGGCGGCGCTGTATAACCAGTGGGTTTTTCCCGATAGCGCGGCCAGCGCCGCCTTGGCTTGATCGGGGGTCTCCGCCTTGGTCAATATTGAACCGTCGGCGCGTTCCAGTATCTGGTCAGATCCCAGTACCAGCGTACCGAGATATTTGCGCGATACCTTCACCGCCTTCGCTTCGGCCAAAGCATCGCACAGATCGCGGGCGTTTTGCCCTGCCAAGATCATCGACTGGCGAATATTGTCTTCGTCGACCATCGGCGCGACGGCGTCCAGTGTCAAACCGGCGGCCTGCATCATGGCCAGCCGGGCCGCGCTCTTCGATGCAAGAATTATGGATTTAGAAATGACGTTGTTCATGGCGCTTATTTCCCATTATGCCGGGCACTCGTGCAGTTAATGCCTATATCCGTTCGTTGACCAGATTGATTATCGCCGCCGCGCTTTCTTCGATTGAACGGCGGGTAACATCTATCACGGGCCAATCATTATCCGCAAACATTCTGCGTGCAAATGCTACTTCGGCTTTCACCCGCTCTTCATCGACATAATCGGTGTCCGGTGTCTGGTTGAGCGACAGCAACCGGTTGCGCCGCACCTGAATCAGACGTTCGATGTTTGTGATCAAGCCCACGACCAATGGCCGTTTCAACGAATACAGGCTTTCTGGCGGCGGCGATTCGGGGACAATCGGGATGTTCGCGGTTTTATAGCCGCGATTGGCAAGATAGATGCTCGTCGGCGTTTTCGATGTCCGCGAAACACCCGCCAGCACAATGTCCGCTTCTTCCCAATGTTCCCAATTGATGCCGTCATCATGCGCGATAGTAAACTGGATTGCTTCAACCCGCGCGAAATATGCCGCATCCATCAAATGCTGCCGTCCCGGCCGGGCCTTTGCTTGTTGGCCAAGCATCGTCGACAAGGCGTCGGTAACGGTATCCAATGCGGGGATCGCCGGCAATGCCAGCGCCAGGCAACGCTGTTCCAATTTGCGCCGGATGTCGCGGTTGACCAAAGTGAACAGCACCAGCCCGGGATTGGCCGCAACATCCGCCAATATCCTCTCCAAATGGCTTTCGGAACGCACCATCGGCCAAAAATGCTTGACCACATGTTCGGCGTTGTCAAACTGCGCCAACGCTGCTTTCGCAATGTTTTCCAATGTCTCGCCGGTGGAGTCGGACAATAGATGCAAATGAAAGCGTGTCGCCATGTGCGCAGCATTGTGGGTTGGCTGGGGATAAATCAAGGGACAAAAAATAGACGCGGGTTTCATTCCCGTTGTGCCGATTTAACCTCTCGATTCGTCCGCAGCCTATCCACAGCCGGAATCGGTTTTGCACAAGCTGTGGATAACGGGCATAGATTTTGCGAATCCGGCAATTACCCAAAGATGTTCACCGTCAAGCTGTTGGCAAAAACAGGATAAGCCCTTAAGACGGCGACTTACCCACATCACATCATCTATCATCATCTTATATATTTATTTATTATGATTGGACCTTTCCTGCCATGAATGCGCTGCCCGACAAAAAACTGCTTTCCGTTTTAAGGGGTAATCCAGCGGAAGTTCCGCCAATATGGTTGATGCGCCAAGCGGGCCGTTATCTGCCGGAATATCGCGCATTGCGGGCCGAAAAAGGCGGATTTCTGGAATTGGTATATGATTCAGACGCTGCCTGCGAAGTTACTATTCAGCCGATCCGCCGTTTTGGCTTTGATGGATCGATCCTGTTTTCCGATATACTGATCATCCCTTATGCGATGGGACAGAAATTATGGTTTGAGGTTGGCGAAGGGCCAAGACTGGCTCCGCGGCTGGCAGAAGACAGCCTCGATAACCTGATAGCCGATCACAGCCGTCTGGAGCCTATCTATGACACCGTTGCCAAGGTGCGGGCGGCTCTACCACCAGAAACTACATTATTGGGCTTTGCAGGTAGCCCGTGGACGATTGCCACCTATATGGTGAATGGTCAGGGTTCCAAAGACCAAAGCGAGACCCGCCGCGTGGCTTATATGGAACCGCAGCGGTTTGCCGGTTTAATCGGTGCGATCACCGATATCACCATCGAATATCTTTCCGGACAAATTCGGGCGGGCGCAGATGCGGTACAGCTGTTTGATAGCTGGGCCGGATCGCTCAGTCCGGCGCAATTTGAACAATGGGTGATCGCGCCCAATGCCAAAATCGTGGCCGGGTTAAAAGCGTTACATCCGGAGTGTTCCGGTTATCGGATTCCCAAAGGGCGCGGGCGCAAAATTGGTGTCCTATGCCGAAAATACCGGCGTTGATGCGGTTGGTATTGATGAAACCGTCGATCCGGCGTGGGCCAACGCTGTTCTGCCAAAGGGCATGCCGGTGCAAGGAAATCTGGACCCGCTCGCTTTGATCGCAGGCGGCGCGGAACTGGAAAATGCAGTCGCGCGTATCATTTCCGCATTCAAAGGCCGTCCGCACATTTTCAACCTGGGGCATGGGATTCAACAGGATACCCCGATTGAACATGTTGAAAAGTTGCTTAATCTGGTGCGCGGTTCGTGAAAATTGAATTTGTCGTGGCGGACATAGCATAGGCATTTGAGATACCGGTTTTCGTTGCTATGAAGCTGTTTGGAATTGAAACTTGATATGGATTTTCTAAACTTGTTATATACTTGGCTTAAAGCAGGTCATCTCATCTTTGTGGTGTTTTGGATGGCCGGGCTGTTCATGCTGCCGCGCTTCTTTATTTATCATCAGGAGGCTGAGGTTGGCAGCGCCGAGGACGCCAAATGGATCGAGCGTGAACGCCGGTTGATGCGTATCATATTGAATCCGGCGATGATCGTTGTCTGGGTTTTCGGATTGATCCTGATGTATCAGATCAGCGCCTATAAGGAGGGTTGGTTTCACGCCAAATTGCTGATGGTGCTTGCACTGTCGGGTTATCATGGCTGGATGAGCAGCTATGCCAAGAAACTGGCCCGTGGCCAACGCACATTGAGCGACAAGAAACTGCGTTTGGCCAATGAAGTGCCCGGTATTGCAGCCGCGATCATCGTGATATTGGTGATCGTTAAGCCGTTTTGATACGGGGGTGTGTTAGGTATTTGAGTTTCAAAAAACGCACCGTCCTTCCCGCAAAGGCGGGAATCCATCACCGGAATTCGAATTTTAAGCGAGTTGGCTTTGATTTGATAGGTCCGGTGATGGATTCCGCCTTCGCGGGAATGACGAGCCTGTTTGGTTTGGAGACAAAAGCATTGCAATGTAGGATTTGGATGGGCAGCAATAATTCTTGGTTCTTTGACAATCTGAATATCCATCGAAACGAACGGAAAAATATCCGGCGATAATCTCCAACACGCTGTGAAATAAAATTTCCTACACGCGTAATAATTGCCAGAGTGACCTATACTTAAATTTCAAAATAGGCGTCAACCTTGTCAATTAGGTGTCAACCTGGGCGTTTTATGGTCCCAATAAAAAGTCCAACAAATCGGCCTGATTGACAATTTGCCCGCAGGCGGCTAATTACCGCCCCAAGCCCGTCCGGGCGTGAGGCGCGATTTTTCAAAAACAGCGCCATCAACCTTTCCTAATTTATCCGGCCACTTTTTCGTCCGGACCCAGACCAACCCTTCCACCTATTGGATATTTGCGCTCATGCATTTGAAAGACCTTAAGCAAAAAAAGCCCGCTGAACTTGTGTCAATGGCGGAAGAACTCGGCATCGAAGGCGCATCAACATTGCGTAAACAGGATCTGATGTTCGCTATACTGAAAGAGCTCGCTGACGACGGCGAACAGATTATGGGTCTTGGCACCATCGAAGTGTTGCCGGACAGCTTTGGCTTTCTGCGTTCGCCAGAGGCAAATTATCTGGCCGGACCCGATGACATTTACGTGTCGCCAAATACCGTTCGCCAATTTGGTCTGCGTACCGGTGATACCGTTGAAGGTGAAATCCGCGCGCCCAAGGATGGCGAGCGTTATTTTGCCCTGACCAAATTGCTGAAGATCAATTTTGATGATCCCGATGCCGTTCGTCACCGCGTGAATTTTGACAATCTGACACCGCTTTACCCCGATCAAAAACTGACGCTTGATAGCCTTGATCCCACCGTAAAGGACAAATCGGCGCGGGTGATCGACATTATCTCGCCGCAGGGCAAGGGACAGCGCGCGCTGATCGTTGCGCCGCCGCGCACCGGTAAAACTGTGTTGCTGCAGAATATAGCCAAGGCGATAACCGACAATCATCCAGAGGTATTCCTGATCGTATTGTTGATCGATGAACGCCCCGAAGAAGTTACCGATATGCAGCGCAGCGTGAAGGGCGAAGTTGTCTCCTCCACCTTTGATGAGCCCGCAACCCGCCACGTACAGGTCGCCGAAATGGTGATTGAAAAGGCAAAGCGTCTGGTTGAGCATAAGCATGATGTTGTCATCCTGCTCGATTCCATCACCCGTTTGGGCCGCGCCTATAACACCGTCGTGCCATCATCGGGCAAGGTGCTAACCGGCGGTGTTGATGCCAACGCCTTGCAACGCCCGAAACGCTTTTTCGGCGCGGCACGGAACATCGAAGAAGGCGGCTCGCTCTCGATCATTGCCACTGCCTTGATCGACACCGGCAGCCGGATGGACGAGGTTATCTTTGAAGAGTTCAAGGGCACGGGTAACTCCGAAATCGTTCTGGACCGCAAGGTTGCCGACAAACGCATCTTCCCCGCGCTCGATGTCGGAAAATCCGGAACGCGCAAAGAGGAACTGCTGGTTGAAACCGATAAGCTCAAGAAAATGTGGGTATTGCGCCGCATCCTTATGCAAATGGGCACGGTCGACGCGATGGAATTCTTGCTCGACAAGATGAAGGATTCCAAGACCAACGAAGATTTCTTTGATTCAATGAATCAATAAACCTTATTGCGGGTTTGTAGCATGTTGAAATTTGGTTCGGAGAATAAGTGTGATTGATTTAGTGTTTTTGGCCACAACGGCGGCAACTTCTTTGGGCGGTCCCGCCGAGATTTGGGCCAATATCGTCAAGGATTTCTCAAATATCACCGAACCCGCTGCATTCGCAGTGTTCATGCAGGTTTTGCTGCTCGATCTGGTGCTGGCGGGTGACAATGCGATCGTAGTTGGTGCACTCGCCGCAGGCTTGCCAGCCGAACAGCGCAAAAAGGTGATCTTGATCGGCGTGATCGCCGCATTGGTGCTGCGCGTGATCTTTGCGCTGATGGTGACTTGGCTTTTAGGCGTTACCGGACTTGTGTTGGCGGGCGGGTTGCTGCTGCTGTGGGTCGCATGGAAAATGTACCGCGATGTAACGCGCTCCGAAGCTACCGAATCGCCTGGTTCACCTGAAATAGCTGGCGACGAAAATAGCGGTATTCCGGCGGCCAAAAGCTTTGCCGGTGCGGCTTGGTCGGTTGCCGTCGCCGATGTTTCAATGAGCCTGGACAATGTGCTCGGCGTTGCCGGCGCCGCCAAAGACCATCCCGGGATTATGGTTGTCGGGCTGATATTCGCGGTCGCCTTGATGGGAATCGCCGCCAATATCATCGCGCAATATATCGAACGCTACCGCTGGATTGCGTGGATCGGACTTGCCGTAATCGTTTACGTCGCAGGCAAAATGATCTGGGAAGGCTGGAGCGAGGTTCAACCGCACGTGGTGGCGCTTATCGGGGGTTAGTTTTCGATGTCAGATCGGAGCATTGCGCGCTGCGATTTCAGGTCTATACTGACCAGAATGTCGAGAGCAGGGAAGTGACTAGCCGATGAAAATGAACATAGAAATTGATTGCAGCCCCGAAGAAGCGCGCAAGCTATTGGGCTTGCCCGACGTAACCGAGGCGAATGAAGCGTATGTTGCCGGCATCTCCAAATTGATGACCGGCGCGCCAAACTTGGATCAGCTGCAAGAGCTGGGTAAGTCGATCGCGCCAATGGGGCAAATGGGGTTGCAGCTGTTTCAGCAACTGATTGAAACGGGCGCAAAGGCCGCTTTTTCGGGCGGATCGTCGAAAGACAAGAAGTAACCGAGTTATATGTCCGCAGATGATACGATTTTCGCGTTGTCGAGTGGCGCGCCGCCTGCGGCTATCGGAATCATTCGGATCAGCGGGCCGTTGGCATTCGCGGCAGTTGAGCGTTTGGCGGGCCGGGTGCCCAAGGCGCGGCGTGCCTCGCTTGCCAAATTACGCGATACCGCCGGGCTGATATTGGATGAGGCTTTGCTGCTGACATTTCCGGGGCCGGATAGCGCCACCGGTGAGGATCTGGCCGAGCTGCATCTCCATGGCGGCCGTGCGGTATTGCGGGCGGTTGAGGCCGAATTGGCGGCGATACCCGGACTGCGCAAGGCCGAGGCAGGAGAATTTACCCGCCGGGCTTTCCTACATGGCCGAATCGATTTAAACGAAGCAGAAGGCCTCTCCGATTTGTTGGCCGCCGAAACCGAACATCAACGGCGCGCTGCTACAAATATGTTCGGAGGCGCGTTTAGCCGTTCTATCGAAAACTGGCGTTCAGAATTGCTGCGAATTTCGGCGTTAACCGAGGCGGAGCTCGATTTTTCCGATGAAGATGACGTCGACGAGCAGAATAATAAAGCGATATCAGCGTCTTGTGATGCGTTAAAAACTGGAATTCAAAAGATTTTGCAAGCGCCGTCCGCGGAAAAGCTGCGTGATGGCCTGCGTGTGGTGTTGGGCGGACCGCCGAATAGCGGCAAGTCGTCTTTGCTCAATGCCTTGGCCGGGCGTGATGCTGCGATTGTGTCCGACATTGCTGGCACGACCCGCGATGTAATCGAAGTGCCGGTGGCCATAGACGGCGTTCCGTTGATATTCTGCGACACTGCGGGTGTTCGGGAAGATCATCAAGACAGCATCGAAGCCATTGGCATAGAACGGGCGCAGGGCGCATTTGCCGGGGCGGACATGATCCTGTGGTTGGGCGTGCAGGGTGAGGGACCGGTTCATCCGCAAGTGATCGAAATCGACGCGATGGCCGATTTGTCCGCGCATGCGCTGAAATCGGATGATAGCGTCAGGCTTTCGGTGAAGTCAGGCGAAGGTTTGGCCGTGCTACTTGGGCAGATAGTTTCGCGGGCAAAATCGATGCTTCCCCCTGCTGACGGATATGCCGTTAATGCACGGCAGCGCGGATATTTGACGGATGCTGCGACGGCCCTTAGCGATGCCAGCATCGCGGAGGACTGGCTCATTGTTGCCGAACATTTGCGGTTGGCGCGGCTGGCATTGGACGCATTGACGGGCCGGGCACACACGGAGGATTTGCTGGATAATTTGTTTGGCACTTTCTGCGTCGGCAAATAGGCTGCATGTTTCACGTGAAACATCGCAGTATCTTTGACCCGGAACTTCGCTTGCGCTATTGGCCGCAGGATGAATCGCAACACTTCCTCCGATTTTGACATCATCGTCGTTGGCGGCGGCCATGCAGGCTGTGAGGCCGCTGCGGTTGCGGCGCGAATGGGCGCGCGCGTGGCGTTGGTTAGTTTTGATAAGACGACGATCGGCGCGATGTCCTGCAATCCGGCGATTGGCGGTCTTGGCAAGGGCCATTTGGTGCGGGAGGTTGATGCCTTTGACGGCATCATTGCCCGCGCGGCTGATGATGCCGCAATCCATTACCGGATGCTCAATGCCTCCAAGGGTGCTGCGGTCCAGGGTCCGCGCGTTCAGGCCGACAGGTTGCTGTTTCGGGCATCGATCCAGCGCCAGTTGGCGGCAACCGAGAATTTGACAATATTGCAGGGTGAGGCGGCTGCGTTGCGGTTTGCGCCGGGCAGCACGTCGCAAATCACTGGCCTGACGCTGGCGGACGGAAGCGATATTTCGGCACATGCGGTAATTTTGGCCACCGGTACATTTTTGGGCGGCAAGCTGTTTCGCGGAGAGGAACGCCTGACCGGTGGTCGCATCGGCGAATCATCGGCGTTAAAGCTGGCTGAACAAATTCGCGGGGCAGGGCTGCCGATGGCGCGGCTTAAAACCGGAACGCCGCCGCGCCTTGACGGGCGAACGATCAATTGGGCGGTGCTTGAAGAGCAGGCGTCCGATGGTCTGGATTGGACGATGTCATCGATGACTTCGCGCCGCTCTGTCCCGCAGTTGTTTTGCGCGATGACCCGCACCAACGCGGCCAGCCATGATATCATACGTTCCGGGCTGGACCGGTCGCCATTGTTTGGCGGTGATATCCAAGGGCAGGGTCCGCGTTATTGTCCTTCCATCGAAGACAAGATTTTCCGCTTTGGCGACCGCGACGGCCATCAAGTTTTTTTGGAGCCAGAGGGGCTATCGAGCCATCTGATATATCCCAACGGGATTTCGACTTCGCTGCCCACAGACATTCAAGCCGCTATGGTCCGATCGATGGCTGGACTAGAAGCATGTGAGATTGTCATTCCGGGCTACGCCGTTGAATATGACTATATCGATCCACGTGCGCTTGACCGCACATTGGCGGTGCGGGGTTTTGATGGGCTATATTGCGCCGGACAGATAAACGGCACGACCGGCTATGAAGAGGCGTCCGCGCAGGGTTTGGTGGCAGGGATGGGCGCTGCTTCCCGCATACTCGGCCGTGATATGCCTGCTCTCGACAGGGCCAATAGCTATATTGCGGTGATGGTCGACGATCTGGTGCTGCAGGGTGTTACTGAGCCTTACCGGATGTTAACGGCGCGCGCCGAATACCGGTTGCGGCTGCGCGCAGACAATGCGCCGACCCGTCTGACCGCGATGGCCATGGAGGCGGGCACAGTCGGCCCGGTTCGGCGCGCGGCATATTTGGCGGGCGCGAAGCAAAAGGCGCAATTGCACGACCATATTTCCGAGCAAGTAAGCGCCGATGTGCTGCTTAAGGCGGGACTTTCGGTGAAGCGCGATGCCGGCCGCATGTCGATATTTGATTGGTTACGGTTTCCCAATCTGGAGCTGGCGACGTTGCTTGGTGTTTCACGTGAAACATCGGATTACCCCGCTGATCTCATCGCCGAGCTTGAGCAAGATGGCCGTTACGCGCCGTATCTTGAGCGCCAGGAGAACGAGATTAAAGATTTGGTTGCCAATGAACGTATCAAATTGCCTGCTTCTATGACGTACAAATCGATTGCCGGGCTGTCGAATGAAATGGTTGAACGGCTAACCACGGCGCAGCCCGAATCGCTTGCCGCAGCGGCGCGCGTTCGGGGGATAACACCAGCAGCTTTGGCGGCGATACTGGTGCACGCCAAACGCGCGGATCAACACAGATCGAAGGCGGCGTGACCGAAGACGAAGCCAAAAACTGGCTGCACGAAACGCTGAATGTTTCACGTGAAACAATGGAGCAGCTTGAGCAATTCGCCGCCTTTCTAAAGCGAGAGGCCGCCAGTCAGAATTTGGTCTCGGCCTCGACACTGGATCATATTTGGGCGCGGCACATCGCCGACAGCGCCCAATTGTTGCGGTTGCTTCCAGACAGCCAACACGGCGAATGGCAGTGGAACAATTGGCTCGATCTTGGCTCTGGAGCTGGATTTCCCGGTATCGTCATTGCAATTTTGACTGGCAAGCCAGTGACCCTGCTGGAATCGCGGACGCGGCGGATAGAATATCTGCGCCGGGCTGTCGAAATGCTCGATTTGGAAAAAAATGTTGATGTCGCCGGAATGCCGCTGGAAAAGATGAAAACAGCGCAATATGCGGTGATTAGCGCCCGCGCTTTCGCTCCCTTGCCGCGTTTGCTGACCGGCGCGGCGCGATTTTCCACAGAAAATACATGCTGGTTGTTACCAAAAGGAAGAAATGCAGCTAGGGAACTGAAGGAAGCACAAGAAAATTGGGATTTGGATTTCCACGTGGAACCCAGCATAACCGATGCGGATGCTGGCATTTTGGTCGGAAAGCTACGTTTCGGGCGCGGTGACCGAGGATAAAATAGGCGAAAAGATGATTCGAATTGCCATAGCAAATCAAAAAGGCGGGGTCGGTAAGACGACAACTGCTATCAACATGGCAACAGCAATGGCAGCAAGTGGTTGGCGCTGTCTGCTGATCGATCTAGATCCGCAAGGCAATGCCTCGACCGGCCTCGGCATAAAACAGGCACAGCGCGTCCATAGCAGTTATGAATTGTTGTTTGGTGAAGCCAGTCTTGAAGAGGCCGCCATTCCAACGATTATTCCCGGCCTTGATATCATACCCGCAACCGTTGATTTGTCAGGGGCGGAGGTCGAACTTGTTGAGTTTGACGACCGCACGCACCGGTTGAAAAAGGCGTTTGAACGCGCAGATTGTAAATGGGATATCTGCCTTATTGATTGCCCGCCGTCATTGGGATTGCTGACTATTAACGCGCTGGTAGCGGTCGGATCGATCATCGTTCCGCTGCAATGCGAGTTTTTCGCGCTGGAAGGATTGAGTCACTTGTTACAGACGGTCGACCGCATTCAGAAACGCTTTAATCCTGACTTGGCTATTATGGGCGTTGCCCTGACAATGTATGATCGGCGAAATAAACTGACCGATCAAGTGGCGCAAGATGTACGCAGCTGTTTGGCTGGCCTAGTGTTTGATACCGTCATTCCGCGCAATGTGCGCTTATCAGAAGCGCCGAGCCACGGTCTTCCTGCGCTGGTTTATGATCATCGTTGCAGCGGATCAGAGGCATATATGGCCTTGGCCCGCGAATTGATATTGCGCCTACCCAAGAAAGAGGAGCTTGCCGCATGACTGGACCCAGCAACGATCCCGTTCCGGAAAAAAGCTTGATAAGAAAGAAAATGGGTTTGGGCCGCGGTCTGGACGCACTTTTGGGTGAGGCGGTTCGCGACGACCCTATCGATTTTGGCAATGAGTCCGCGCTTAGTTCCAACAATATTGCGCGGGCGATTGCCGCTGGTATAGCTACGATCGCAGTGTCAGATATTCAGCCAAACCCCAATCAGCCGCGCAGATATTTCGCGGCAGAAGCGATTGAAGAGTTGGCGCAAAGTCTGAAACGTCATGGCGTTATCCAACCGATTGTGGTGCGTCCGCACAATGGCGCATATCAAATTGTGGCGGGTGAACGCCGTTGGCGTGCGGCGCAACGCGCGCAAATACACAGCATTCCTGCGATAGTCCGCGATTTTGATGATTCCGAAACACTGGAAATTGCGCTGATCGAGAATATCCAGCGGCAAGATCTTAATCCGATTGAAGAGGCGGAAGCCTATCGAAAACTGTGTGACGAATTTGGACACAGCCAAGCGGCGTTGGCAGCGATTGTCGAAAAATCACGTAGCCACGTAGCCAATATGATGCGGCTGTTGGATTTGCCAGTGCCTTTGCGCGATCTGGTTGTCGAAGGTAAATTGCAAATGGGGCATGCCCGGGCTTTGTTAGGCAGTACGGATTCTGTCGTGTTGGCCGCTATTGTGGTCAAAAAAGGGCTTTCTGTCCGCGCAACAGAGGCTTTGGTGCGGCGGAACAAGCATGGCACCGCGCCGCCGCCGTCCGCGCGCTTTGGCTCTGGGTCCGGGTCTGGCACAGATTCAGTCGATGCCGACATCCGCGCTGTCGAAACGCATTTGGGGGATCTGTTGGGCTTAAAGGTCCGCATCGAGCAAAAGGCAGGCGACAATAAAGGCTCGGTCACTTTTACGTATGGCAGCCTCGACCAACTCGATATGCTTTGCCAACGCCTGACCGGCGAGAAGTTTTAGCTTACGCGGGCAACACATCGCCGCCAGATGAGCGCGGTAAATGAACAGAAGATTCAATTTTAGCGGGTGCAGTGCTATGCTCGTATGCGTTAGAGCATTGATTTTTCGTGACTTCCTCAATAAATCACTAACGCGCGTTAACTATGCCAATTCGCCAAACCTTATGATTCGGTCGTCATAAGGGGCCTCGGATGCTGTGGGGCATTCCTAATTGCATTGAATGAATAAGGACCAAAATATGTTGAACAAAATGAAAATCGCATTCGCAGGTACCGTTGTCGCCGCCGCTATGTTGTCGAGCGCCGCTCACGCCGCGACTGCTGACGCAACTGCTGAAATCGTCACCGCAGCAACTTTGACAAACACAGCGCCTTTGAATTTCGGCTCAGTCGCCATCGGTGCATCGGGCGGCAGCGTCGTCGTTGACGCCGATGCAACTGGTGCTCGTGTATGTACGTCAGTGATTTGCATCGGCACCACTTCAAGCGCAGCTGATTTTGTAATTGGCGGCGCATCTGGTGCAGCTGTTGGACTGACAATCACAGATCCGACTATCACATTGACCGACTCTGTTTCGGGCGACACGATGGATGCGACGTTGTCTCTGTCGAGCGCAACCAGCACAGTTGGCAACACTGAATGGGTAGGTGGTACATTGACCGTTGCAGGCACAGAAACTGCTGGTACCTATGACGGTACCTTCGAAGTTACTGCTCTATATCAGTAAGAAGTTCCTGAAATCGCGTTCAATAAACGCGATCACCAGAAAATCAGCAAACCCTCCGTACGGTTGACCCGTCCGGAGGGTTTTTTGCGCCGCTCCGCCATCATTAGCAGGTTGGTAACCATATTCTGCCAATGTCGCCATGTTGAAATTGCTTGCCAAGGGTTAATCCGTTGGCGGGCCAGTTATCTTTTGCCAGTTATCTTTTGGATGGGATTAATGATGTTGCGAATAGATCAAAAGTCGTCCGGCCGTGCCGGGATTTTGGCCGCTGCTATGTTGGCGGCTACGATGTTCAGCGTTACGCCAGCAAACGCGGGCGTTGGCGATTTGTTGGTCGCCCCGACGCGCGTTGTGTTTGAAGGATCACGCGGTACCGAGGTCATCTTGAACAATATCGGGTCCGAAGAGGCCACCTATCGCATTTCGCTGGAACTGCGCCGCATGAATAAAGACGGCGAACTACAGGAAGTTTCAGAGGCAGAGGCGACGGCGAACGAAACACTGGCACTAAGCCTCATCCGCTTTGCGCCTAAACGGGTAACACTGACTCCCGATCAACCACAATCAATCCGCGTCGGATTGCAGCCAGAGCCGATGGCCGCGCTGGCCGACGGAGAATATCGGGTGCATATGCTGTTTCGCGCGATACCCAAAGCGGCAGCACCTCGATCAGCTGAAGAAAAGGTAGAGGGCGTCCAAATTAAGATCACACCGATTTATGGTGTCACCATTCCGCTGATCATCCGCAAAGGCAAGCTTGATGCTAAGGCGGCAATTGCCAACCCCAGGATGATCCAAGAAAATGGCCGTTCGATGCTCGCTTTTGATATGACGCGTCAGGGCGAAAAATCTGTTTATGGCAATGTTATTGTATCAAAGGCTGGTGTTTCTGAACCTTTGTGGACATCAAAAGGTATCGCAATTTATCCGGAAACGGACGCGCGCAAAGTTATCTTGCCGTTGAGTGAAGCGGCGGTGGCACAATTGCATGGCCCGATTACCGTGGCGTATCATCAGACAGCCGAAGCAGGCGGCGGACTTATCGCCGAAACGAAAACAGTGCTGCCGTAAGGGACCTAAGCGACAGCTGAATTTCTGCCGATGGCGAAAGTATCTAATCTATTACGAAAGGCGCTCACGATAGCGTCGTTTGCAGCTGGAACTATCTTGGTTCCGGCTGCACCGTCGTTTGCGGCGGAGTGGACTGCAAATGATGATGATTCGCTGCTGTTGGATGTGAAATCCGGCAAATGGCGGGTCGGCGACGGCGTGCGAGGCTATCAGATTCCTGGCGGTGTATGTGTGGACTTGGCCGACACGATCATGGCGCTCGACTTACCAGTGCGCCTTGATAAGAAGTCGCGCCGCGCAACAGGATGGCTGTTTGCAGAAAATCGGACGATCACAATCGACCGCGACCAAGGCATGGTACAAATCGTGAACAAATCCACTCCGCTCTCTGGCAGTGATATCTATGATACGCCGGAAGGCTGGTGTGTGAACTCCAAGACGCTTGCAAATTGGCTGGCGATTGAAGTTGTTCCGGACCTTAGCAATTCGCTGCTGGTTTTAAAATCCGAGGCCAAGCTGCCGTTTGAACTGGCTGAGGAGCGAAAGGAGCGTGCCGGAAAATTCAAACCAAAGGTCATGTTCGATCTTTCGAAGATGCCACAAGGCGGCGAGGCGTATCAATTATGGCGGACGCCCTCTGTCGACGTCGTGGCGTCAACCGGTGTGCAGAAGAACAAATTGCGCGGCGCAACTTTTGACGCCCGTTACGAAATTTACGCGAGTGGCGAGATAGCGGGAGCTTCCTTCGATGCCCGCCTGTCGTCAAACCGGTCCGGTGTTCCAGAAACACTGCGGATACGCGCTTATCGCACCGATCCAAATGCAAAGTTGCTGGGACCTTTAAAGGCAACGCACTTTGCCGTTGGCGACGTGTCATCTGAATCGACATCATTGGGCGCAACCAATAGCATTGGCCGGGGCGTTTACCTCACCAATAGGCCGACAGAGCGTCCGGAGAATTTCGATCGCACCAGTTTCCGTGGCGAATTGCCCGAAGGTTGGGATGCCGAGCTGTACCGCAACGATCAGCTGATCGGTTTTTCGCAAAGCCGTGGCGATGGACGTTATGAATTTTTGGATATACCGTTGCTGTTCGGTCAAAACCGGATGGAAGTGGTGTTGTATGGTCCGCAAGGTCAAATCCGGCGTGATGTGCGGATGATCCCCGTCGGGCTGGATTCAATTCCACCGCGAGAGACTTATTACTGGGCTGGGGTTTTGGACGGCGGCCGCGACTTGATCGATTTTGGCGGACGAAATCAACTCGGCTATGCAGGGATAAGAGGCGGCTTCGGCTTGGAACGCGGCTTGGACGCCCGCACATCGATTGCCGGATCGTTCAGTAGCGTTGCATTCGCGGGCACTAGGCGCAATTTTGTCGAAGCCGCCATCCGCCGTTCGCTTGGGCCTGCTTTGGCCGAATTGACCGGCGCAACCGACCTTTCCGGCGGCTTTGCTGCGCGGCTGCAAGCGCTGGGCCAACTCGGTGAAACGCGGTTCAGCTTTGAAGCGGTCAAACTGCAAAACGGCTATCGGTCCGAAAGATACACCGAGGATCTGACGCGCTCACTTGCCATGTCCATCGACCAGAATGTCAAGCTAGGCAAGACCAGCATCCCGATCCGGTTGGAGGCATTGCATCAAAAGCTTAAAGGCGGCAAGGAAACACTTGAAGCATCGGTAAACACATCATTTAATATCAATAGGTTAGGTGTTTCAACTGGAATATCATGGCATTCCCGAAAGCACGCCTTTGGCCCCGTGGCACCGACCGATATCGAAGCATCCCTGCGGTTAAGCGGGCGGCTGGGGCGCGTCCGGTTGCGCGGTGAAACGCGCTACACGCTCACCAATGATGCAGGTTTTCGCGATTCAACACTTACCGCCGAATTGCGAACATCGGACAAATCGGAATGGCGCGCCGATATGGGCTATACCCCGCAAACGTCGCGCGGGCGGCTCGCTTTGGGCTATACCCGCAAGTTCAAGAAATTTGCACTGACAGGTCAGATAGAGGGCGCTACCGATGGCGGCTTGGCTGCCGGATTAAACCTGGCGTTTGGCCTTGGCCCGGATCCGCGCGGAGGCATCCGCATGACATCGGACAAGGTGGCTTCAATGGGGCAGGCGATGGCGATTGTGTATCATGACCGCAATGGCGATGGCATTCGGCAAGCGGATGAGCCCACGGAAAAGGAGGTTGAAATTACGGCAGGCGTGAGCGGTCAAGGGCCACCGACGGACGAACGAGGAACCAGCTTCATCGACAATCTGCAACCTTTCAAACCGATATTGATCGGCATTGATGCGTCGACATTGCCCGATCCATTCGTTCAACCCGCCCAGCCAGGTGTCGTCATAACACCGCGGCCTGGTATATCGCAAATCGTTGAATTGGCGCTGGTTTCGGCGGGTGAAATTGGCGGAACCCTGCAACGCGAAGATGGTAAGCCGCTCACAGGTGTTGATATTGAGCTGCTTGACCAGAAAGGCAATGTCATCAAAATCACGCGCAGCGAATATGACGGATATTTCCTGTTTGAAAGCGTCCCTTATGGCCGCTATAATTTGCGCGTTGCTGCGCTTGCCGCAAATGTAACCGGCATTGATGCAAGGATCGGCCAGATCGCCGAACTGTCGAATTCAAACCCTGTGGCCGAAATGGGCATTGTCACAGCGAAGGCAGCGATCCGGATTGCAGATGCGGGGCAAGCCGGGAAATAATTGCCTGTGCAGTAACCGATATGTTACAATCACCGAATGATATGACGCAGTGTCGTCGATGTTGCATCGTTAAGGTACGCGCTGATGATCAAGATACCACCAGCACATCAAATCGAATTGCCAACTCCGCAGCCCGGGGAGCTCGTCAAGCGCCACCGGCTGTCGGTCCGCGTCTGGCACTGGATCAATGCCGTTGCATTGTTGGTGTTATTGATGAGCGGACTGATGATTTTTAACGCCCATCCACGCCTTTATTGGGGACAATATGGGGCAAACGCCGATGCCGCGTGGCTGGAAATTGGCGCCGATCAGGGCAAAGGATATTTGCAGATCGGCAAAATCAAAGCCGACACAGCGGGGGTTTTGGGCAGCTATATCGACGGTGACGGCGAAGCCAAACAGCGTGCTTTTCCATATTGGGCGACTATCCCGTCGGGCTATAATCTATCGACGGCGCGGCTTTGGCACTTTGCTTTTGCCTGGATACTGTCGTTGGCGCTGCTCTTCTTTATTATGCGGTCGCTTTGGAATGGCCATATTTTCCGAGACTTACATATCAATCGAGCGGAATGGTCGCCCCGGCATATTTGGGACGATATCAAAGACCATGCCCGGCTCCGTTTTCCGCAAGGCGCCGCTGCACTGAAGTACAACATATTACAAAAGTTCAGTTACATTGGCGTCATATTTGTGTTGATTCCGCTGATGATCTTTACCGGACTGACGATGTCGCCGGGGATGAACGCGGCTTGGCCTTGGCTGACCGAGTTATTTGGTGGCCGGCAATCGGCGCGCTCGATCCATTTTATTTGCGCTTTCTTACTGGTCACATTTTTCCTTGTCCACATGACGATGGTATTGCTTGCGGGTCCATTTAACGAAATTCGTTCGATGATATCCGGCTATTTTCGGTTGCCCGGCAATCTTACGGGCCAACCCGAACAGCCCGCAGAGGAGACGGCAGGATGACTGTAAAAAACGCGATCTATTTACCGCGCCGCAAAATGTTGCAAGGCATGGCAGCTGGAGCTGGCGGATTGCTGCTGACGGGATGCGACGCAATGGGGGAAAGCGCGCCATTTCGCGCGGCATTGAAAGGCGCGGAAACGCTAAATTTCGCGGCGCAGCGATTGATTACCGACCGAGGCGCGTTGGCGCGCGAGTTTTCCGCCGCGGACATGTCGCCAATGTTCAGGGCAAACGGATCGGTCACTGGCGATACCCCGGAATATAAGCAGCATTTGGCCGAGGGTTTTGCCAACTGGCAGTTGCAAATTGATGGTTTGGTTTCCAATCCGCTTGCCATATCATTGGCCCAGCTTCACGCGATGCCATCACGCGAACAGATAACCCGGCATGATTGCGTTGAAGGCTGGAGCGCGATCGGCAAATGGCGCGGCACGCCGCTGCGGCTATTGTTACAGCAGGCTGGACTGTCGGCAAAGGCGCGCTATCTGGTTTTTCATTGCGCCGACAAATTTGGCTCTGCACCTTATTATGAATCGATCGACTTGATCGACGGCTTTCATCCGCAAACAATTTTGGCATGGAGTATGAACGGTGGGCCCTTGCCCGAACAACATGGCGCGCCGCTGCGTTTGCGCGTCGAACGGCAATTGGGATATAAGCAGGCCAAGTTTGTGATGCGGATTGAGGCGACCGACAGTCTTGCCAAATTTGGTCAGGGCAAGGGCGGATATTGGGAAGATATTGCGGATTATCAATGGTATGCAGGTATTTAGAACGCTACTAACAGCATCGGAGCATCCAGCAGCCCGGTATTGTGGACGATCCAGAGTGTAAGATGGCAGTTAACATTGGGAATTATTGCCGTTGCAACTCACTTCACCTTACAGATAATATCGCTATAGCGACGGGTGATGATCTGCGCCGACACTCCGTTCGTTTTGCTCGATGATGCCCGTGCGGTTGGTGCGTCGGCGGCGCGGCTGTATCAGGCACCGATTGAACAACTTGCCGCGCACAGCCTAGCCGAAGTTCCGGCGTTGCTGGCCGCAGCGCGCAGCGCACAGCGTAGCGGTAAATATGTTGCCGGGTATTTGGCCTATGAGGCAGGATTGGCCTTTGAAAAGGGGCTATCCATAGCGCATCACGGCGGTGATGACGGCGAGCCGCTGGCATGGTTCGGTGTATTTGATGGTTTCACAGAAATAGCATGCGACGCCGTGCCATCATTGCTGCCAGATCCGGCGGGTGCCTGGCTCTCGCCTATTCGCCCCGGGATCGAACAACGCGCCTATGCAAGCGCGTTTGAAGCGGTGCAAAACTACATTAGCGCAGGCGATATCTATCAGGCGAATCTGACATTCCGCGCCTATGCCAATTATGCGGGCAACCCGTTGGCGCTTTACGCAGCCGTTCGGCCGCAAGCAGCAGCGGGATATGGCGGCGTTATCTGGACGGGCACGCAATGGCATTTGTCATTTTCGCCAGAGCTTTTTTTCGCGTTGAAGGACGGCAAAATCACAACAAAGCCGATGAAGGGTACGGCTGTGCGGTTGGCCGATCCTGTGGCGGACCATGCTGCGGCCAATGCGTTAAAGGACGATCCAAAGCAACGCGCGGAAAACTTGATGATCGTTGATTTGCTCCGCAATGACCTGTCACGGGTTTGCACGGGCGGTAGCGTTAAAGTCCCCGAACTCTATAGTATCGAAAGCTATCCCACGGTCCATCAAATGACGTCGACGGTCACAGGTCAGCTCGCCGACGGAAAAGATGCAATTGATTTGATCGCGGCCATTTTCCCCTGCGGTTCGATAACTGGCGCGCCAAAAATCCGGGCAATGCAGATCATCGACGAGCTGGAGGAAGGTGATCGCAACATATATTGCGGGTCAATAGGTCGTATTGACGCCGATGGCAGCGCGGCTTTCAACGTAGCAATCCGCACTTTTAGCTTGAATGAATCGGCGCAGCAGGTTTCATTGGGTTTGGGGTCCGGGATAGTTGCCGATTCCCGCATGGGCGACGAATGGTCCGAATGTTTGGCAAAGGGGGAATTTGCGCGAATGACCGGTAAAAGGGCAATTGGATATGGCTTTGACCTGATCGAAACCATGCGGTTTGAACCGGCGGCCGGTCTATTGCGGCTAGAATTTCACCTTGAGCGTATGAAGGCAAGTGCGCAGACTATGGGGTTTGAATTTGATCGTCACGCCGTCCGTAATCAACTGCATGCCGCCACATTCCACCTGCAAAGCGATAGCAAGGTTAGATTGCTTTGCTCAATGCGCGGAGCGTTAGCGATAGAAGTGCGCGATGCCCCGGCCCGGAATGCGGACCGATGGAATGTATCTATTGTACCTTTGCCGGTTGAAGCCGCCGATTTTCGCCTTGCCCACAAAACCAGTGATCGCGGGTTTTACGACAGCGCCCGGCTTTCTGTGCCGGGCATAAACGAAGTCATCTTTGCCGACCCGGCAGGATATCTAACCGAAGGCAGCTTTACATCGGTGTTTGCCGAACGGTCGGGCAAGTTGCTGACGCCGCCATTGTCGCGCGGTTGCCTGCCTTCTGTTTTGCGCCGGGAATTGATCGAGCAGGGCCGGGCGATCGAGGCGGATATCCGCGGAGAAGACTTGGCCGGTGGATTTTTTCTGGGCAACAGCCTGCGCGGACTTATTCCTGCGCAATTGCTTACCAAAGCGGTTGCGAAATCATAACAGTGCGATTAGTGGCAGCGGCATAAAAGGTTCAAAACTTCTGCTCGAAAGATTGCCGCTATCATGTCCTCAATTGATCATTTGTCTGCTGCGCTTGGCCGCATTGCTCCCTCTGCAACGCTGGCAATGACGGGCCGGGTACTGGACCTAAAGGCTCAAGGCGTCGATGTTATCGGGCTTTCTGCTGGCGAGCCTGATTTTGATACACCGGATTTTATTAAAGATGCCGCGATAAAGGCAATCCGTGACGGGCACACCAAGTATACCGCTGTTGACGGCATCGCGCCGTTAAAGGCAGCGATTGCCGCGAAATTTAAACGCGACAATGGCCTGGAATATAACACTAAGCAGGTCACGGTGAATGCAGGCGGCAAGCATACATTGTTCAACGCGCTGGTGGCGACGCTGGATGCGGGCGATGAGGTGATTATCCCTGCACCCTATTGGGTTAGCTATCCCGACATCGTACAATTTGCCGGCGGAACACCCGTGATCGTCCATGCCAGCGCGGACCAGGGCTATAAAATGACGCCTAAGCAGCTCGCCGTGGCTATCACACCAAAGACCCGCTGGTTGATCATTAACTCGCCATCAAATCCAACCGGAGCAGCGTATAGCGCAGCGGAGCTGGAGGCTTTGGCGGCGGTATTGCTCAAGCATCCTCATGTCCTGATCCTGACCGATGATATGTATGAGCATATCTGGTACGCCGATACGCCATTTGCCACAATCGCGCAGGTTTGCCCCGCGCTATATGACCGCACATTGACGATGAACGGTGCGTCGAAAGCCTATTCGATGACTGGATGGCGAATTGGTTACGCTGCTGGACCGGAATGGCTGATCAAAGCAATCTCCAGCCTGCAATCGCAATCCACGAGCAATCCCTGTTCGATCAGCCAACACGCGGCATTGGCAGCGCTCACCGGTCCGCAGGATTTTCTGCGGGAGCGCAACGCTGCGTTTAAGGAACGCCGCGATTTGGTGGTGGCCATGCTCAATGATGCGCCCGGCCTTATTTGCCCGACACCCGAGGGTGCGTTCTATGTCTATCCCGATGCCAGCGGCGTAATGGGCAAGACGACACCCAAAGGCAAGCTGATCGAAACCGATGAGGATCTGATCAACTATTTCCTCGATGATTGGCAAGTGGCGGCGGTCCACGGCGGCGCATTCGGCTTATCACCAGGATTCAGGATCAGCTATGCGACGTCGAATGAAATCCTGAAAGAGGCATGCACCCGCATCCAATCGGCGTGTGCAGCGCTCGTTTGATCGCAAATCGGGCTTTTTGTGCGTCTGTTAAGGCTGACTTAACCGTTATTGGGTCAAGGCCTTAATCATCGCGGGGCTGTAACCAATACGGCTTGGCATTCGAACAGACGCATAGAACCGGAAAAACAATGTACCGTCTTTTTAACTTTGTGAAATCTGATTTGTTTTGGAGCTTGGCTGGCGGATTTGCGCTCGGCATGGCGGGCATGGCGGTTATCAAACCTGCCAATGCCGGAAACACGGATGATATCGTGAAGTCGGTGACGGTGGAGACACCTGGATATGCCCAACGAATTGCCCGCAACACGCCGTGAATTAGAGCCCGGTAAATTACTACCCGGTAAATTCTCGCTGCCAATTATGTTGGCGTCCTGTGTATTTGCACCCGCATTGCTGATGATCGCCGCGAACGGTTCCGGGTTAACACTGACATTTCCAATGGCCCATGCGCGTGAAGGCATTGCCATTCCTGCGCCAAGTTTGCCGATATCGGAAGCTGCAACACGGCAGACCGCGATTTTTGCAGGCGGGTGCTTTTGGGGTGTCGAGGGCGTGTTCGAACATGTCAAAGGCGTGATCCGCGTCGATTCGGGATATGCCGGCGGGACCAAAGAAACTGCGGACTATGACCTGGTGAGCAGCGGCCAGACGGCGCATGCAGAGGCTGTGCGGGTCGTTTATGATCCCAAGATCATCAGCTATAATAACCTGATGCAGATATTCTTTTCAGTAGCGTTGGACCCAACGCAGCTGAACCGGCAAGGCCCAGATAGCGGACGGCAATATCGCAATGCACTGTTTCCGGTGACTGCGGCGCAAAACAAAGCGGCGAAGGCGTATCTGGCGCAGCTTTCCGTCAAAAGCCCATGGGGTAAAAAGCCTGTGACCAAGATCGAAAGCGGTACTTTCTATCCAGCGGAGGCGTACCATCAAGACTTCATGGCGAAAAACCCGAACCACGGATATATTCGCGCGTGGGATGCACCTAAGGTGGCCAATTTGAAGCGCTTGTTTCCCGCTGACTACCGATAAGCGGGACTCTAACCGGCGCTCATTAGCGCGCGATGACATATAGTTACACCGTCGTTAGTTACACCGCAGTTATTTACACCGTAGCCCTGAGCCTGTCGAAGGGCGCTTCACGGCGAGGCGCCCTTCGACAGGCTCAGGGCTACGGTTAAGTTTCAACCTCATGTCATCACGTCATCACCATCTAGCGCGCCGCTTGCGGTTACATCAGGCCGCTCCCAACTCTGCGGCCATCGGATAGAGCGAGGCGACCAATAACAAGGCAGCGACAATATTGAATGTTTTCAGCCGCAACGGATCGCGCAAAAACCGCCGTAGCTTTGCCCCCATGACAGCCCAAGTGCCTGTACTGGGCAGGTTTATTGCGCCAAATACTATTGCTACTATCAATACGCCTATCCAACCATTGATCTTTGGGGGCATAAGCAGAAATCCCGGTCAGCGCCATTGTCCAGGCCTTTGGATTGACCCATTGAAACAACGCCGCTTGCAGAAACGTGAAGGGTTTGGATGCGGTGTTTACGCTATCGCTATCCGCTGACGATGTATCCGTCGTGGCAATTTTCCATGCCATATATAGCAAATAGAAACCGCTCACCAAAGTGATCGTGGTTCTTGATCCCGGCACAGCGTTTATAAACTGCATGACGCCAATTCCGACGAGCAATATCATAAATGTAAAGCCGATCGAAACACCCAACATGTGCGGTATTGTGAGCCGAAATCCGAAATTTATACCGGACGCCATGAGCATCAGGTTATTCGGTCCCGGCGTGATCGATGAAACAAAGGCAAATATGGACAAGGCGGCAAGGATTTCAGCGGATATCATAGATTGCATAATAGCGCATTATTTGCCGAATATGCTTGCGTTATTGACTTATGTCCGCGATTATTTGCAATAAATGAGTGGCTTTGACAAAATTAATGCAAATATATTGCGTGTGCTGACGGAGGACGGCCGGATCAGCAACATTGATTTGGCCGACAAAGTCGGATTGTCGCCCTCGGCATGTTTGCGCCGTGTGCAGGAACTGGAGCGTAAAGGTGTCATCGCAGGATACCGCGCGGTTATAAACCCGCACTCATTGGGTATAAACTTTATCGCCTATGTGCTTGTTGGCCTATCCAAACATACAAAGGCGGATCAGGTTGGATTTGAAGAAGCGATGGCATCGGCAACCGAAGTCCGCGAATGTCACAACATAACCGGAACGGTCGAATATCTGTTGCGTGTTGAGGCTCGCGATCTGGCGGCATATAAACATTTTCATACCGAAGTGCTTGGCACGGTGCCGCAAGTGGCCAGCATTATTTCGTATATCGTGATGGGGTCGCCAAAGGATGATCGGGGCTGACTATCGCCCCCGTGATTTCGATTTCTGCCGCGCGATCAACATCCAGAAAGCCATCAATAAAGCTAGCAACGCCATCGCGGCAAATCCGATGAGGGTTACATGACTTGATTCCTCGCGGGTTTGCAAATCCATGATGTGCAGCCCCCACATAAAATCATAGATCCGCCAATAGCGCGTCCGTATCGCCAGTTTGGAACCGCTGTCGGCATCAACATATACATGCGTGCCATCATCGTATGTGACGCGCCATGCGGGCCGATCCTTCCGTAGATCGAGCGGAGCCTTATCGGCCGAAAAATACGTAACGGCGACTGGTTTTGCGCTGCCAATATAATAGGAACGGGCAAGGCTCGCTGCCTCTTTGGCGGTCACTGGCGGTAACAATGCGCCGGTTTGCGGGCTGGCCCTGCGTGCGCCGCCACCTACATATTCTATTATCCAGACGGCACCATCGCCGCGTTGTTCCAAAACGAGCCTTCCGGCACCGCGCCCTTGGAGGTCAGGCGAAACCGGCGCAGCGACTTGCAACGCCAACGGGGCCCGATTTAAATGCGTTCCGCGGACTTCGTCTATGGGTCTGGCTGCCATAAACAGCCCGGATGCAGTCCACAAAATCAACGGCACACCAATCAGCCAGCCAAGCCAGATGTGCCAGCGATGCATAGTGCGATATTTCATTGCCAATTCACCTGCGTGGTTAATTACTCGATTGATAAAACACAATAAATAATGGCGGCATTACGTCAAACTGCGCGCTCATTCTGAACTTGTCGCGCGTTGGACTACATCATTAAGACCGATACTATTGAGGAACACCATGCCTTCGGTCATCAACAACAACCTAGCCGAATCTCGTTCGATAGTTTGATCACTAGAATGCTCCAGCTGCTTTGCGCCCCAAACCAAAAACCCCCGGCCGATTGCTTCGCCAATCTGCCGATAAAACGGATCATCGCGGGCTGACAAGCTCGCAATCTCTAACCAAAGCTGCGTGAACGGCCTGAATTCATCTTGGGACAACACAAACGCCAAATGTCGTAACAATGCATCAAACGGCAATGGCTGCGGCGACATCATGCCATTCATACGCAGCACCATCCGTTCGGCGACAACCTCGATTGTCGCCGCAATGATTTCTGATTTGTCTTTAAAATAATACAGCAACATCCGGTCGCTGGTCTTCGCCGCCTTGGCCAAAGACCGCAAACTTGACGCCGCTAGGCCATTTTCCAAGACATGATTGGCAACAAGGTTCAGAATTTTAGTGCGGCGATCAAGAGTTTTCGACATTAGCACTTGTAGCGCCTGCTACATTAATGTAGCAAGTGCTACATAATAGGTGAATCGAGGAAGCTAACATGAACGCATTCTGGAAAAACTGGCTGAATTTATGGTGCGGGGCTGTCACTGTGTTTGGGTTTATCTTGGCGCTTGCCGCGTTTGCACCAACCGATGGCTTGGCACGGCTGGTGTTTGCCTTGTTTCAAATGCCGTTGCCGGACGACATGGACAATCTGCACCGCTTCAGCATCGGGTTGATGGGCGCGGTCACAATGGGCTGGGGTATGACCTTATATGTCGCGTTTCAGGCGGCGCATTTGCTGGACGCCACACATGCACCGCGCATCTGGCGGAACATCACGATAGCCGCATTAATCTGGTACGCGGTGGATTCGTATATTTCGGTAATGACGGGATATTGGCTCAATGCTGTCTCCAACACCGCTATTCTCGCATTGTACCTGTATGCAATATGGCAAAGCAGGGCGATGCGTGACCCAGCCTGACTAGCCGCGATAGGCGGGGATAGCCCAACCTTTCCAAATCGCCAAGGCCCGCAAAACAAACCCAGCAGCTGCGCTAATGATAGCCGCGGGCAATAAGGGTATGCCAAGCCAGAGGAACAGTCCAAATAAACCGGCTGCCAGCGCCGCCGCCGTCACGTAAATTTCCGGCTTTAAAAGGATCGACGGCTCGCCCGCCAAAACGTCGCGGATGATACCGCCGACGCACGCGGTAATGACTCCCATCATCATCGCAGGCAACAACGGCACGCCAAGCGTTATCGATTTCCATGTTCCGAACACAGCATAAATCGCAATGCCGATGGCATCGAACCAGTCAAGCGCGCGGGCGTTCCAAAAATTCTTAGGCGTCATCCAAACAAGTCCAGCCGTGGCAAGACAAGTTGCGGCAAAGCGCCAGTCCTGCACCCAGAAAACGGGAGCCCCGATCAGCAAGTCGCGTACCGTGCCCCCGCCGACGCCAGTGATAAGCGCAAAGAATGAGAACGTAACCAGCGTCTGCCGGCGTTGTGCCGCGGCGAGAGCGCCCGATGCAGCGAATACGGCAATGCCAAATAGATCGAGCCAGGGGATTAGGGATGGAGCTAATTGTAAGGTCGTGTTGGTCATTTGCGTATCGTCACTATTCCGCCAGCAATGCTGGCTTATAGGCAAAAAGATAAGGGGCCACCAACAAGCCAAAAATAAACCCACCCAGATGGGCTTCCCACGCAACACCCCCGGATTGTCCTTGTAAAAGGGCAGGGATCGTCAGTAGCAGAAATAGTATGAGGTTATCTTTGAGAAAGCCTTTCATCGCGTTTCGCATCTCAGGAGAATTGAGAGGTTCAAGCGACCCATCATGTGTTTGCACTCTTAATAACAACCCCAACAAACCATATATGGCTCCAGATGCACCAAGCATCGGGACTTCACCGCTTGGATGAATTATCAGGAACAACACCATGCCCGAAAGTCCGCTGAGTAAAAACAACACGCCAAAACGTATCCAACTTTCCACGCCATATCCAAGCTTAGTCATCAACGGCCCACTAATTTGAAAAAGAACGAGAGAATTCATTAGAATATGCAACAGGCCCCCATGGGCAAACATATGTAAAGCGATTGTCTCATATCGGCCTTGCGAGAGCGCTAAAGAAGATACCGCCCAACCTGTCATGCCCTCGACACCCCGCAGACCAATCCATGCAATCCACATACCTATAATAAGGAGACTTGCTGGCACATAAGCATACCAAGGCACGGCAAAGGATTCGTCGGTTGGAGATGTCACGGACTTACCATCCTCAATATCATCCGGCCCACCCAATCCCATCACATATGGATCGGCTTGCCCGTCACCGCCATCGCGGCCTCTTTCAGCGCCTCTGCATGGGTCGGATGGGCGTGGCAAGTGTAAGCAATGTCCTCACTAGTTGCGCCGAATTCCATGGCGAGGGCGGCTTCGGCGATCATGCTGCCTGCGATTGATGCGATGATGTGTACGCCGAGCACCCGATCGGTTTTGGCATCGGCGATTACCTTTACAAAGCCGTCGGTGGTGCGGTTGGTTTTGGCGCGGCTATTGGCCATCATCGGGAATTTGCCCACTTTCGTTTCGCCGCGCGCGTTTGCCTCTTCCTCTGTAAGCCCGACGCTGGCGATTTCGGGATAGGTGTAAACGACGCCGGGGATGACGTCATGGTTGACGATTCCGGTTAGCCCCGCGACGAATTCCGCCGCAGCAATGCCTTCATCCTCGGCTTTGTGCGCGAGCATGGGCCCGGGGCAAACGTCGCCAATGGCGTAGATGCCGGGAACGCTGGTTTGGAAATCATGACCGATGTCGATCTGCCCGCGTTTGTTCAAGGTCAGGCCTGCCTTATCGAGTGCCAGTCCTTCGGTATTCGGACGGCGGCCAATGGCGACGAGAACGCAATCCGCCTCAATCGTTTCAGCTACGCCGCCTGCGGCTGGTTCTAACGTCAATGTGGCCATGCCGCCCTTTACCGTTGCGCCCGTCACCTTAGTGCTGGTGCGGATGTTAAAGCCTTGCTTCTTGAAAATCTTCGCCGCCTCCTTGCGGACTTCTCCGTCCATTCCGGGCAGGATCTGATCGAGATATTCCACGACGGTTACTTGCGCCCCCAGCCGCAGCCAAACACTGCCCAGCTCCAACCCGATCACACCGCCGCCAATGACGACCATATGCTTCGGCACCTTCGGCAGCGCCAGCGCGCCAGTGGAATCTACGATGATTTTTTGGTCGATCTCGACGCCGGGCAAAGGCGTAACCGACGACCCGGTGGCAATCATGATGTTTTTGGCGGTAAAGGCTTTGCCCGCGACTTCGATAGTCGTGGGCGAAGTAAACGCGGCGTGGCCCTTGATCCAATCGACTTTATTCTTCTTGAACAGAAACTCGATCCCGCCGGTCAGCTCGGTCACGGCCTTTGCCTTTTCCGCGTGCATTTGATCGAGGTTCAGCGAGACGCCCGCAAAATCTATGCCAAATTTGGCCAGCGCGCCCGATTGCGCCTCATGATAAAGTTCGGATGCATTCAGCAACGCCTTTGACGGAATGCAGCCGACATTCAGACAGGTCCCGCCCAACGTCTCCCGCGCCTCAACACACGCCGTCTTCAGGCCCAATTGCGCCGCGCGGATCGCCGCAACATAGCCGCCGGGTCCAGCGCCGATAACGATAAGGTCATAATCTTGCTCTGCCATATTCGGGTTCCTTAAAGGTCGATCAGCAAACGTGTGGGATCCTCAATGGCTTCCTTGATTGTTTTCAAGAAGGTCACAGCTTCGCGGCCGTCGATCAGGCGGTGGTCATAGCTGAGCGCGAGATACATCATCGGACGGATGACAACTTGGCCGTTCAGCGCGACCGGGCGGTCTTCAATCCGGTGCAAGCCGAGCACCGCGCTTTGCGGCGGGTTGATGATCGGGGTGGACATCAGCGACCCGAACACGCCGCCATTGCTGATCGTGAAAGTGCCGCCCTCCATATCGGCCATGGTCATCGTCCCGGCCTTGGCCTTGGCGCCGAAATCGCCGATGGCCTTTTCTATCTCGGCAAAGGACATCGCCTCGGCATTGCGGATTACAGGCACGACGAGGCCGTTGGGCGCGCTGACCGCGACCGATACGTCTAGGTAATTGAAATAGACGATCTCATCACCTTGAATTTGCGCGTTGACGCCGGGAACATCGCGCGCGGCAAGTGCGACTGCCTTGGTGAAAAAGCCCATGAAGCCCAAGCGGACTCCGTGTTTCTTTTCAAACAGGTCTTTGTACTTTGCGCGGGCCGCGATCACTTCGGTCATGTCGACATCGTTGAATGTGGTCAAAAGCGCAGCCGTTTCCTGCGCCGTCTTCAGCCTTTTGGCGACGGTTTGGCGTAGCCGCGTCATCCGCACGCGTTCTTCGCCGCGATTATCGGAAGCGGGGGCGGGAACGGCGGTATTGGCATTAACAGCAGAAGCCGGTTCAACCGCACCTTTGGCTGCGGCCAGCACGTCCTCGCGGCTTAGCCTGCCGTCCTTGCCGGTGCCTTTGATCTTTGACGGATCGATGCCCAGCTCCAACACCAGACGGCGCACCGAAGGCGATAATGGCAGATCGGTATTTTCCGCCGCAACAGTAGCAGGCGCAGACGCCGCCGTCGTTGCGACCATTTGCGGCGCAGCGGCGGGAATTGCAGCCGGGATAGCTGCCGCGCCGGAACCAGCGTCGATGCTGCCGATTACCGCGCCGACATTAACAGTGTCACCTTCGTTGACCGCATAGGCGCCCATGATACCAGCGGCTGGTGCGCCGACCTCGACCGCGACCTTGTCGGTTTCAAGGCTAGCTATCGGCTCGTCCAAAGCCACCGCTTCGCCGGGCTTTTTCAGCCACTGGCCCAATGTGGCTTCGGAAATGGATTCGCCCAATACCGGGACTTTTATTTCGGTGCTCATGGGATTCACCCTTTTCTTTGACGGCGGATTTCGGCGCGCACATTATGCCCCAATGCATCGGCAACCAGTGCGGCCTGTTCGGCTTGGTGGCGTTTGGCTAGGCCAGTTGCGGTCGATGCGCTGGCGCTGCGGCCTGCATAGCGCGCCCGAACCGGCCCCAGTTTTGCCTTCGCCAGACATTCTTCCAAATAAGGTTCGGCAAAGGACCAGGCGCCGTTATTCTTCGGTTCTTCTTGCGCCCAGACGACTTCTTCCAAATTCGTCATCCGCTGTAGCCGGACAACCAGAGGCTCACCGGGGAACGGATAAAGTTGTTCCAGACGCACGATGGCGGTGTTCTTGTCGCCCGCCGCGTTGCGCGCCTCCATCAAGTCATAACTGACTTTACCCGAACACAGCACAAGGCGTTTCACGTCCTTATCTGCGGGCGCCTGCGGATCGGACAATATCCGCATGAAATGGCTTTCATCCATAAAATCCTCAACGCTGGACACGGCAAGCTTATGACGCAAAAGCGATTTTGGCGTCATGACGATCAACGGCTTGCGGAATGACCGTTGCATCTGGCGGCGCAGCAGGTGGAAATAATTCGCTGGTGTCGTGCAATTGGCGACCTGGATATTATCCTCTGCGCATAGCTGCAAAAATCTTTCCAGTCGCGCGGAGCTATGTTCCGGGCCTTGGCCTTCATAACCGTGGGGCAACAGCATGACGAGCCCGTTGGCGCGCAGCCACTTGCTTTCGCCCGATGCTATAAACTGGTCGATAATGGTCTGCGCGCCGTTGACGAAATCGCCAAACTGCCCTTCCCACATCACCAGACTTTTGGGTTCAGCTCCGGCAAAACCATATTCGAATCCGAGCACGCCAAATTCCGACAAGGGGCTGTCGTAAACCTCGAACCGGCCATGGGGTAAAGTCGATAGCGGTATATATTTATTCTCTGTGGTTTGATCGACCCAGACCGCGTGACGGTGGCTGAATGTGCCGCGTCCGGAATCCTGACCCGACAACCGGACGCCAAAACCTTCGGACAGCAATGATCCAAATGCCAACGCCTCCCCGGTTGCCCAATCGAAATTTGCCCCGGTTGCAAACATCGCCTTTTTGGCATCAAGCACCCGCTTCAATGTCGGGTGGATATTATGACCGTCGGGTACATTGGTAAGGGTACGGCCCAAACCTTCGAGCAATTTTTTGGGGATGCCCGTTTTCACGTTCCGCCGTGCGGTTTCGGGATCGGCTGGTTTTGACAGTCCGGTCCAGCGCCCACCAAACCAGTCGGCTTCGTTGGCCTTGTAATTTTGCCCGGCGGCAAACTCTTCTTCCAACAGCGCGACGAACTCGGCCGCATGTGCTGCTGCCCATGCGCCATCAATAACGCCTTGCGCTTGCAAGCGGGCGGCATAGCCTTCGCTCACGCCGGGTTTGCCTTTAATGATTTTGTACATCAACGGCTGGGTGAAACTGGGTTCGTCGCCTTCATTATGGCCGAACCGGCGATAACACCACATATCGATCACGATATCGCGGTGGAATTTCTGGCGGAATTCGATGGCCATTTTGCAAGCAAAAGTCACCGCTTCGGGATCGTCGCCGTTGACATGGAAAATCGGCGCTTGCACGCCTTTGGCGACGTCCGATGGATAGGGTGAGCTGCGGGCAAATTGCGGGCTGGTGGTAAATCCGACCTGATTGTTGACGATGAAATGGATACAGCCGCCGGTATTATATCCGCGAATTCCTGAAAAACCGAGGCACTCCCACACGATACCTTGCCCGGCAAAGGCGGCGTCGCCATGCAGTAATACTGGCAAGACGAGTTCATGTTTACCCAAATCACCGCGCGCGGTTTGGTTGGCGCGGACTTTGCCCAACACCACGGGATTGACCGCCTCCAAATGCGACGGGTTGGGAACTAAGCTCATGTGCACTTTGATTCCGTCAAATTCGCGGTCGGTGCTGGTGCCCAGATGATATTTGACATCGCCTGAACCGCCGACATCATCGGGGTTGGAGCTGCCGCCGGAAAATTCGTGGAAGATCGTACGGTACGGCTTGCCCATCACATTGGCGAGCACGTTCAACCGGCCCCGGTGCGGCATACCGTAAACGATTTCGCGCACGCCCAATGCGCCGCCATATTTGATGATGCTTTCCAGCGCGGGGATCATCGCTTCGCCGCCGTCCAGACCAAAGCGTTTGGTGCCGACATATTTGCGGCCAAGGAATTTTTCATACTGCTCGGCTTCGATGACTTTGCTCAGGATCGCTTTTTTGCCTTCGGGCGAAAACTCGATGGCTGCGTCCTTGCCCTCCATCCGGTCTTGCAGGAACCGGCGTTCCTCAATGTCGGAAATGTGCATATATTCAAGGCCGACGGTGCCGCAATAATTGGCGCGCAATATGTCGATCAGTTCGCGAACGGTGGTCCATTCGAGCCCCAGATTGCCGCCGACAAACACCCGTTTGTCCTGCGCGTCGCCCGCAAAGCCGTGATATTCGGGCGTAAGATCGGCGGGTATTTCCTGGCTGACCATGCCGAGTGGATCAAGATTGGCGGCCAGATGCCCGCGCACCCGGTATGTGCGGATGAGCAACATGGCGCGAATCGAATCGCCGCACGCTGCCGCGACGTCATTATCGGCGATAGGCTTACCCGCAGCCTTTGCTGCTGCTTTGATCTCGACCGCCATCTGCGTCGGGTCCATCGCGCCCGTCAGGTCGTCGGTAATGCCCAATGGCCAGTTCGCCCGCGCCCAGCTAGGGCCGCGTTCGGATTCGGGTTCCGCTGCAAATTCTTGGTTTTCAAATACCATCTTACTTCTCCAATTCCTCCCCGAACCGGGGAGGTGGCAGCCGATGCGTGAGCATCGGATGACGGAGGGGAACGTGCCAACGAGCATTTGCCCTTCATCGGGCGCCCCTCCACCACCCTGCGGGTGGTTCCCCTCCCCGTTTCGGGGAGGAATATTCAACCCTTCAGTTCGGCCACCAATGTTTTGCCCAGCTCGCTTGGTGATGCCGACATCCGGATACCCGCAGCCTGCATCGCCGCAATCTTGCTTTCCGCGTCGCCTTTACCGCCCGATACGATTGCGCCCGCATGGCCCATGCGGCGACCCGGAGGCGCAGAGATTCCAGCGATAAAGCCAGCCATCGGTTTCTTGCGGCCCTTTTTGGCTTCGTCGATCAGGAATTGCGCGGCCATTTCCTCGGCGTCGCCGCCAATTTCGCCGATCATGATGATCGATTTGGTCGCCTCATCGGCCAGGAACAATTCCAGCATGTCGATGAAGTTGGTGCCGTTCACCGGATCGCCGCCAATGCCAACCGCTGTGGTTTGGCCAAGCCCTTCGGCGGTGGTTTGGAAAACCGCTTCATAGGTCAATGTGCCCGAACGCGATACAACGCCAACCGAACCCGCCATGAAAATGCTGCCGGGCATGATGCCGATCTTGCACTCATTTGGCGTCAAGACGCCGGGGCAATTTGGCCCGATCAGGCGCGATTTGGAACCGGAAAGCGCGCGTTTCACGCGGACCATGTCGAGTACAGGAATACCCTCGGTAATGCACACGATCAGCGGGATTTCAGCGTCAATCGCTTCCAAGAATCGAGTCCGCAGCAAACGGCGGCGGCACGTAAACAACGCTGGCATCCGCGCCCGTGGTCTGCTTGGCCTCCAGCACAGTGTTGAACATCGGCAGCCCGATATGCGTCGTCCCGCCCTTACCCGGCGTAACCCCGCCGACCATCTGCGTGCCATAAGCCAGCGCCTGTTCGGTATGGAAAGTACCCGGTCGCGCCGGTCATGCCTTGGGTAATGACCCTGGTGTTTTTGTTGATTAAGATGCTCAATGAAGTTTCCTTTAAATCTTGTGTGCGGCTTGCATATCATTAAGCGTACATGTGGTTCTAATTTCCAAAAAAAATACACCGACAACGCAGTATAAGCAAATTCTGCTCCAATGAAAATAACTAAGCAACCGCTCCTACTCACCGAATGGATCATTTGCAATTGCCCCATGCCCAAAAACTTTACCCCAATGCCCAAAAGACATAGAGCTATAAAAGCGACAATATCTAATACACACAGCAAAGCCAGCGTTCGAAGGAAATGCTGTCTTCCGAGCCACGAATATAATCCCACCCAGCCTTGCACCAAAGACTGAGCACAAGACAGCCTGCCATCACGCCAAACTCGGCTCAATCGCTTTACACGCCGTCAGCAATTCCTTCACCGCGTCGACCGATACGTCAAATTCGCCTTGGCATCGGCTTTCAGTTCGATTTCGACAATGCGTTCCACGCCGCCTGCGCCGATGACTACGGGGACACCGACATACAGGTCGTTGACGCCATATTGTCCGGTCAGGTTTGCCGCGCATGGCAGCAAGCGTTTTTTGTCTTTCAGGAAGCTTTCGGCCATTGCGATTGCCGATGTGGCGGGCGCGTAATAGGCGCTGCCATTGCCCAGCAGGCCAACAATCTCGCCGCCGCCTGAACGGGTACGCGCGACAATTGCGTCGATTTTCTCTTGCGTGGACCAGCCCATTTTAATCAGGTCAGGAATCGGGATGCCCGCGACGGTCGAATATTCGATCACCGGAACCATCGTGTCGCCGTGGCCGCCGAGTACGAATGCGGTGACGTCCTCGACGCTAACCTTGAATTCATCGGCGAGGAAATGCCGGAACCGTGCGCTGTCCAAAACGCCCGCCATGCCGACGACCATATTGTGCGGCAGGCCCGAGAATTCGCGCAACGCCCATACCATAGCATCCAACGGATTGGTGATGCAGATGACGAACGCGTTCGGTGCGTGCTCCTTGATTCCGGTGCCAACCGCCTTCATCACGCCCAGATTGATGCCGAGCAGATCATCGCGGCTCATGCCCGGCTTGCGCGGGATCCCTGCGGTGACGATAATCACGTCGGCTCCGGCGATATCCGCGTAGTCAGACGTACCCTTCAAATTGACATCAAAACCTTCAACGGGCGCGGATTGCGAAAGGTCGAGCGCTTTGCCCTTGGGCATGCCGTCGGCAATATCGAACAGGACGATGTCGCCCATTTCTTTTGCAGCGGCCAAATGGGCGAGCGTGCCGCCGATCATGCCAGCGCCGATCAGCGCAATTTTGTTACGGGCCATTTGGGAGGGTTCCTTTGCTTAAACTTGAATCGGTTTAACTATATGCGAAAACGCTGAAATCTGCGCTTTCCACGGGGTATTAACTAGGAATGTGAAAGACCGTTACGCGGCTAAGGGTTAAAATTCAACCACCGAAATCAACTATCTTTGCAAACAGTTCGCAATAGCATCTAGATAGGCAAAAGGACCGTCAACCCGCCAGTTCTTTCAGCATATCGGTCCAAATGCCGATATTGTCGTAAAACGCTTTCACCGGAATCCGTTCGTCCAGGCCGTGGGCGCGTTCATCGTCAGGAATGACAAGCCATTCGCCGCCAACACCGTAAGTGGGTATGCCTATCCCGCGCAGGAATACGCCGTCGGTCGCGCCTGCCGACATTTGCGGGATTATCGGCATTCCGGGGAACCGTTTCTGCACGGCTTTGGTATAGGCGCTGACCACATCCTTGCGCAGCGGGCTTGCCGGGGTCGACGCCCCGAACAAATCGCTTTGGGCAACTGCGATGCCTTGCCCGGCCAAAGTCTGCAACTCTGCCATCACCGTATCGGTCACTACACCGGGCATTATCCGGCAATTCACCGTCGCCTGCGCCATTTGCGGCAAGGCATTGTCGGCATGGCCGCCCTCCAACCGCGTGGCGACGCAACGGGTGCGGGTCAATCCGATCTCTTTCTCGTCGGCTTCGATGATATCAGCGGCCGCGCCGTCCGTTTCATCGGCCAGCCAACGCCGCATCGCATCGCCCAACGCGCCGGTTTCCTGCTTTGCCCTTGCGGTCAGATACGCGCGCGTGGTCTCGTTCATTTGCGGCGCAAAGCGGTGGCCAGCAAGACGCGTCAATGCCGACGACAATTCATATATCGCGTTGTCCGGGCGCGGGCGGGAACTGTGTCCGCCCTTATTGCGCGCAGTAAAGCTATAACTGCGATAGGTTTTCTCTGCCGATTGCAAGCCATAGCCCAGCGACCGGCCATCTGCGGTAAAGCCGCCGCCACCGGCATCGGTATTCAACGCATACTCGGCATCGATCAAAGCGCGCCACTGGGTCGTTGCCAACCTTGCGCCATCGCCCGTCGTTTCCTCGTCACCGGTGAACATCACGATGATATCGCGTTTTGGCTTCATACCCGATCGTTTCAGATTTATCAGGCCCATGGTGATCGCCAAAACACCTGCTTTGTTGTCGACTGTGCCGCGGCCCCAAAAATATCCGTCCTTTTGCCGGAATACGAACGGGTCTTCCTGCCAATCTGCGCGCTTGGCTTCCACCACATCAAGATGCGCCATCAGCAATATCGGCTTCAACTTTGATTTGGCTGCCGCTGGCCAGCGTAGCACCATCACCGCCGTCTCGCCATGCGGCTTGACCGTGATGTCGCTAAGCCCCTCGGCGCGGAATTTATCGGACAGCAAAGTGATTAAACGAGGCACTTCGCCGCGCCCTTGCACGGTCGGGATCTCGATAACCTGCTTAAACAGTTCGCGCGCTTCATCGTCCGGCGTGGCGGCAATGCTCGATGAAGAAATAGGTGAAAACGCCGCCAAGGCCGCCGCGATCAATACCATAGATTTTATCATTGCTTGCTCCTCGTTTGCCCCTCTGCGGCGGATCAATCTTCGCCGTGGCCTAGTGCCAGATACTCCTGTGACTGCATTTCCAGCAACCGCGAAACCGTGCGCTCAAATTCAAACTTGCCGTCTCCCGACACATACAGACTATCGGGCGTCGCATCGGCAATGACCAGCAATTTTACCCGATATTCGTAAAGCGCATCAATCAGTGTGACAAACCGCGCCGCTTCATTTCGGTTCTCTGGGCCAAGAACCGGTACTCCCACAAGAAAGACGGTGTGATATTTCATGGCAATTGCCAAATAGTCAGCCGCGCCGCGCGCTTCGGCGCATAAACGCTTGAACGAAAACACCGCCACACCTTTTAACGCCTTGGGCACGTGCAGGGTCCTGCCCGCTCCGACGTCCAGCTCTTCAGTCGGAACATGGGCAGCATCTTCGGGCGGATAATCGGTCAACTGAAAGAAACTTTTCGACAGCAATCGCGTCGCCTCTGGTCCCATCGGCGTCAGCCAGGTTTTCGCATTGCCCAGCCGGTCCCGGCGATAATCCGTTGGCCCGTTCAACGCCAAGACGTCAAGACGGGCCAAAACCAAATCGATAAAAGGAAGAAAAAGCTGACGGTTCAGCCCGTCCTTATAGAGATCGGACGGCGGACGGTTCGATGTTGTCACGATGGTCACGCCCAGCTCAATCAACGCGGTAAACAATCGCGACATGATCGCTGCATCTGCCATCGTCTTGACAACCATTTCGTCAAAGCACAACAGCCGCGCCTCTTCGGCGATGGCCGCAGCAACCGGCGCGATAGGATCGCCCACCTCTTTCGCTCGCTCGGTCCGCAACCGCGCATCGACATCCAACATAAACGCATGGAAATGGGCGCGCCGTTTGCGCCGGATATCAACGCTGCTGTAAAACAAATCCATCAGCATCGATTTGCCGCGCCCGACCCCGCCCCATAAATAAAGCCCGCGCACTGGATCAGGCTTTCTGCCGATCATCCGCCATAATGTGCTGCCGCGCGGCGGGACCGCTTCGAGCTGGTTTTGAATAGACTGCAAGGCGGCGATGGCGGCCTGTTGTTCGCTGTCAGGTTTCAACTCACCCGCATCAATCAGTGCTTGATAGCGAGACGAAACCGTTTTCATCTGCACTGTCTTCATCTACTCGTGGGCTTGCGGATAGTTCCGGAAAAGCCAGCAATCGTGTCATTGCCCTGAATCACTAGGCCGCGCAGGAACAGCAACCGGCGGGTTTCCTTCAGCAACTCAACCTCTGCATCCATCGGCTCGCCAATTCGTCCGGCGCCAATGAACTGAACGGACAGGTCCAATGTCACCGCGGTGCCGGCATCGATCAACCCGAACATTCGCGCCGCCCCAAACAATGCGACATCAATGAAGCCAAGCGTGGTGCCGCCATGAACATTGTTGCCCAAATTGCTGTGCATGTGTTCGGGAAACATCCGCAGCCGGGCTTTGCCTGTACCCTCGGACCGAACGATCATCTTGCGCAATACTTGGCCGTTATAGCGGCTGGAATCGACCATCTGCCAATGGAACCATCCCGGATTATCTGGATCCGGGCTGCTGTCAAACGCGGGTGTGTCCAAAATGTCTAACCTTTGTTTACAGTTGCCGCTGCGCGACCATCTTCTTGGTTTCGGCAATTGCCTTGGCAGGGTTTAAACCCTTGGGACACGCGTTCGAACAGTTCATAATTGTGTGACAACGATACAGCCGGAACGGGTCTTCCAATTCATCGAGCCGCTGTCCGGTCATTTCATCACGGCTATCGGCGAGCCAGCGGTAGGCCTGTAACAGGATAGCAGGGCCAAGAAACTTGTCACTGTTCCACCAATACGATGGGCAGCTGGTTGAACAGCATGCGCACAATATGCATTCATACAGCCCGTCGAGCTTTGCCCGGTCGGCGGGCGATTGCAGACGTTCTTTGCCAGCGGGCTGCGACGTCACTGTCTGCAACCAAGGATTGATCGACGCATATTGCGCGTAAAAATGGGTGAAATCGGGTACCAGATCCTTTATCACTTCCATGTGCGGTAGCGGCGTGATCGTAACGTCGCCCTTGCAATCTTCGATTGCGGTGGTGCAGGCAAGGCCATTTTTGCCGTCGATGTTCATCGAACAGGATCCGCAAATCCCTTCGCGGCATGACCGCCGAAAGGTTAGCGACGCATCCTGTTCGCTTTTCATTTTGATCAGCGCATCCAAAACCATCGGACCGCAATCATCGGTATCGATTTCGAAAGTGTCATAACGCGGGTTTGCGCCGCTATCGGGATCGTAGCGATACACCTTGAAATTCTTCGTTTTGCCCTTGGTCGAAGCGGCATGCTTCACGCCGGTCTTCACCTTGCTGTTTTTTGGGAGTGTGAAAGTCGCCATTGAAAAGAACCCTGATCAGAAAGTTACGAATATGCGTTAGCCAAGCGATCGAACATTCACAAGTGCTTACGGCTTGCAAAAATTGCCTCTGCAAGTGCGTGATCGGCCAGCTTATCGACATCGATTGCTGCGACCGGATCAGTCATCGGCACCAGTTTTGCCGAAAGGCCAAGACGGCGGCCCGCCTTTTCGAACGCACGGCGCAAACCGATGGTGCGGGTTATGGCGCGCACGGCCAGCCAGGGTCCGAAATGCAGAAACAGCTTCCATGCATGTTTGCGGTCCTGTTCTGCAGCCGCCCATAAATCGAGTGCGGAACGAACATTACCGGTCCGGAATGCAAACAGGTTTGCGCCTGACCAATGGCCATCGGCAAAGCGCAGCCATGTCCGCCGGGAACCGGGAAACTGCGCCAGCATCGCCGCTTTTTCAACCATGCCGACCGACAAATCGCCATCCGCTTGTGCCAGAAAAGCGGATAGCATTTCCGCGGTCAACAACGGGTGATCGGCGGTGGTCACGATCCACGGCCAAGGTATCTCTTTGGTATCTGCCAGCGCCTTTAAGCTCGCCGAAATGCCTGCGCCGCTTTGCCGAAGCTGCGCGCCGCCGCCTGCCGCTGTTGCACCGGCAAGCATATCCGGTTCCTGACCAAGCACGATGATATCGCCAATGTCAGGGCAAGAATGAACAGCGCGCAGCACATGCGTCAACATCGCTTCACCAGCCAACGGCACCAACGCCTTATACGGCACCGAAAAATGCGCGGCGAGCGGGTCGGCTCCCGGCCTTTGCCCGGCCAAAATGATCGCAGTCCATTGCTTGTGCATTGCAGGTCTCTTAAGGCAACGCGCAAAGGCGCAGCGGATTGAAGCGCGGGGGATACAGGCCAAATGCAGCGAATTGCAATATATGATCTTGACCGGACGTTGCTGCGCAAACCTACCTTCACGCCTTTCCTGATGTTTGCGGCCCGAAAAATCGCGCCTTGGCGATTGCTGTGGCTGCCGATCTGGATTGCGGCGATGATCGGTTATCGCCTGGGTCTGTATGGCCGAAAATCGCTCAAGCAGTTTGGCATCAGGCTGTTTGTGGGGCGCGAGATTAGCCAGCAAATAGCAAAGGCCTTTGCCGCAAACATTGTTCCCCAAACGATCCAATCCGGCGCATCTGCGGCGATCCAGCGGGACCGGGCGGAGGGCCGAATGCTGGTCATCGCCACCGCTGCTCCGGATTTCTATGCCAAGGAAATTTCTCGCATTGCTGGCTTTGATGCTGTTATTGCGACCCGCCATATGATCGGAAAAAACGGGCAAGCCAGTTATTTGATCGACGGCGAAAACTGCTATGGCAACGAGAAACTGCTACGGATCACATCATGGTTAGAAAGTTTGAACTTGGACCGGCTGGATTGCGATGTTCGCTTTTATTCGGACCATCAAAGCGATGCTCCGGTGCTTGATTGGGCAGATTGCGGCATATTTGTAGGCGCTACCGAGTGGCACCGCAGGATGGCGGCAGCGCATGGTTGGAAACACGCTGACTTTAACGGGGTAACAGATTTTGATCAAGGAACTGCGGGGAAATGACTCATCTTGCCTTAGTCGCCTATGAACTTGAAAGCGGCGGAATCAGCCGCGTTGCGGTCTATCTCGCCAACGGCTTTGCGGCGGCGGGCCATCAAGTTTCACTGTTGCTGTGTACGTCCACAGGGAGCAGGGACGCAGATTTCCGGCGCGAATTGCACCCCAATGTTACCTATGTTGCCCTTGGCGATCAGCATTACAAATCGCGTAGTTGGGGACAAATCCGCAAATTTGCAGCCTATCGCCGTTGGTTGAAATCAGCAAAGCCCGATGTTGTAATCGCGACGGCGAACAATATCAGCTGGTTCACAGGCCTTGGCTTTGCCTTTAGTTCTGCGATGCAAGTTTCAAAATTTGGCAAGCTGTTCATTAAGACAACCAACCCAATTCTGCGTGAGAACGATGGCGCGGTAATTACGTGGTTTCGGAAGAAAGGCTATCAATGGCTGTTTATCAGAGCCGATTCGGTTTTGACACTAAGTGATGCCGAAAGCCGGATACTGAAAAAACAATTTTCGCGAAGCCCCAGCGCCTTTTCTGCAGTTTTCAATCCATATCTAACCAACGCATTTCTGCCCAAGCCCAACGCCGCAAAATATGAAAGCAAGGCTGCGCTGAATCTGATCGCTATCGGGCGATTGGAAGAACAGAAAAATATGGCCCGGCTGATCGAAGCCTTTGCGCTGGCCAAGCAACATGCCGCACTGCAATCAGCGCATCTGACGATTGCCGGCGAGGGTTCGCAATTGGAGCGCCTGCGTGCGCTGGCCCAGCAACTTGGCATTGCCCATCAGATCACATTTGCCGGCTTTTGCCATGATATTCCCGCGATGCTAAGCCGCGCTGATATGTTTGTTTTGTCATCCAACTATGAAGGCCTGCCAGCCGTCATCATCGAAGCGTTGGCAAGTGGTTGCCGGATTGTCAGTACAGATTGTTTTCCTGCCGCCCGCGAATTGTTGGAAGATCTGCCGGGCTGCGCGGTCACCGAACGCTCGGCCAATGCACTGTCCGATGGCATATTGAAGGCGGCATCTGCTACGGTGGACACAGAGCGATTGCAGGACCGTGCGTTAGACTATGGCTTGGAATCCGCCGTAAACAGCCATCTACAAGCAATCGGATTGGCCACCGGCTAACGCCGCGTGTATCGCCAATGCCCCGCGAACAGAGGCCGGGCGCGGATCGCTTTGGTCGGCAGTATAAGCCATTCGGTCCACTTGCGTTGCTTGGTAATGGAGTCCGATTTTTTCAAAATCCGGTATGATTTCGGTTAACTCCTTGGCGGATTTGACCACAGGGCCGTTGCGCCAAAAATCATAGGCTGGCGGGTCATTCGGACCAAAACCGCTGTGCACATCGACAAAAAAACAAGGCCGCGGGCGATAGAGAAATTCGTAAACCTGGCTGCTGACATCACCGATATAGGCGTCGGCGGAAAAGGTGTAGCTCATGTCAAATAACCGGGGGCTGTCCGTATCGATGCGGATGTTGGGCGCGGCCAGATATTTGCCATCAACATCGGGCCGGGTCTTTGTGACCTTATATTCCATCGAGATATGAACTTTTTTGAAAAACAGCATCACATGCGGGGCAAAGATCAGATTATATTCGTCCGGTCGCTGATAAAACCATTCCAATATCGCTGTCCCCTGATCGTACCAGCTCGATAGATAGGGGTCAAAATGCGGGTTGTAGAGAAAGGTTGGCCGGTCATTGCCAAAAAACTTTTCTGGCTGGCGTCCGCGCAAAATATCAAATTTGGCATAACCGATGATCGCGCAGGCTTCGGTGCGGGCCAATCCGGCGCCAACAAATTGGTCGACGACCTTCTGCCCGCTTAACAGGAACAGGTCAAAATCCTTATAGGCGGGATGAACGGTGACATTACGGTCACCTGCGCCGTGCGGAATCAAGATGAAGCGCGGCGACGCGCCCTTTCGCCAATGGCGTTTCAGCGTCAGGCAGGTGCGTTCGGTCGAAACGATTGCCGCCGCTTGCCGCAAAACCTTGCGGTGCCAATAAAGACGTGCCAGCCGCCGGACCGGCACCAGCCGATTGATCGGCATCAGCATATTATGCAGCCAATTTGGCAATGATAGATCTAGCCATTCGAGTGCCCGGACTTGTTCAGCGGGCAGCAGTTTTTCAACCTCGGTTCGGATTTGCGCGCTGCCCGTTGCCGCCACTACCCGGCGCGCCGGTTCGCCGACCGCCAATGCGCCTGCGATTCCGGCGCTATGAGCAACTTGATGCGCGGCCTCGTGATTAAACAAGAAAAAGACATCGGTATTTTCAGCCATGGATGTCGCTACATTTTGCCTTCAGCGCAACTGCGTGGAACCTCACAAAGTCTGGGCCTAGACAATTACCAGGCCGTGTGCAAAGCAAAATGGCCGGAGACGCGCTTGTCTGATCCGCGACTCAGATTGACAAAATTTATGCTAAAAATGCTCTTTTGATGTCCAACGAACCAAACGCTTTGGCAACGCCGCAGCCGATTTGGCGGATATTGCGCAATACCAGTTGGTCATTGGGCGGCAAAGCGTTCGGCGCCGTGCTCAGCATTGTCTATCTGGCAATGATTGCGCGCAGTTTGGGGCCAGTCGATTTTGGCAGATTTGCCCTGATATTCAGCTTTGCTCAGGCGATATACTGTCTGGTTGCGTTCCCGACGTGGCAGATAATTATCCGTTACGGCACCAAATATGTGCTCGATCAGATGCACGACAAATTTGCGCAGTTGGTTTGGCTATGTCTGGCGATGGACTTGGCCGGTTTTTGCATCGGCTTGATTTTGACCGTGGGGGCGCTCTATGGATTTGCCGGGCATTTCGGCATTGATGCGGAGCTTCGCGACCGGATTCTGTGGTTCACGCTGATATTGATATTGTCAGCGCGCGGTACTGTTATTGGAATGCTGCGCGCCCATGACCGGTTTCGCGATGCCGCATTGGCGGATAGTCTGGTGCCGATAATCCGGTTTATCGGTGTTATTTTGGTGGTTTATACCCGGCCTAAGGTCGAAAGTTTCTTGCTGATTTGGGTGCTATCGGAGTTTGCGACGACGGTGATTTTATGGATTATCGCTTTGCGGTCATTGGACTTGCCTTTGGCGGCACAGAATCTGCGGCAAATTCCAAGCTATTACCGGCAATATCCCGACCTTACCCGGTTCACCGGATTTTCAAATTTGGGGGCCAGCCTGCGGGTGCTCAGCCAACAGTTTATTGTTTTGATTGTCGGGCTGTACGCAGGTCCCGCCGCCGCCGGGTTCTTTCGGTTGGGACATCAATTGGGCCAAGTTTTGGCGCGAATATCTGACGGGTTGTCGATTGCTTTTTACGCCGAACACAGCCGGATGTCGCACCTCGATGGCGAAAATGCGGTCGCATCCATGATTGCGCGGACGGTCAAAGTGATGGCAATTAGCGCGGCGGTGCTACTCGCGATATTGCTGCTGCTGGGAAAACCATTGCTGGTTAGTATTTTCGGCGCGCCATTTGCGCCTGCTTATCCGTTTGTATTGCTGTTGGGCGGCGCAGCCGCGGTCCAGTTGGGATCGAGTGCATTGGAACCTATTTTGCTGGCAAAGGGTAACGCGGGATGGGCGTTGCTGGCGAATTTGGCAGGGTCGATTGCATTGCTAATTGTCCTGTTCGCGCTGATTCCGGCATATGATGCACTCGGCGCGTCGGTCGCGGTATTAATCGGTGCCATAGTGACGACAATTGCGCTGACGATATTCTATCGCCGGCTGCGGTAAGGGCTGGGGATAGACTGGTGGAGTGTAGAATTGCCCCCCGCACGAGACACTCGCAAATGAAGTCCGCAACTCAAAATTCGTCATTGCGAGCGTAGCGAAGCAATCCAGTGTAAATGAAGATGTGGTTCAAATTAAAGTCATCCCGCATTATTACTTGTAATGTAGGATTTGTTCTGGGAACGAAGGGCATGGCCGCTTTTTCAGGGCTGCCTATTTGACATTTTGGGTTCTTTGACATTGTTGGCGGTATCAGCACTTCCCTTCGCACCCAAATCGGCGAAAACAATATCCTACAAAATAACGCGATGTAGGAAATAATCGAACGCCGTTCTTTCGCAAAGTGTCAAAATAGGCGTCAATGTTGTCAACTAGGTGTCAACTTGGGTGTTTTCGGCCCCCGGCCATGTAGGACACAAAATCCAATTTTGGATGCAGCAAAATACGCGAATCAGGCGGCTTTCAGGCGATCCAAAAATTCCGCGCTGGCATTTTGCAAAGCAGCCGTGCGCTTTTCAAGGTCCACCATGATTTGCTGCATTTCATTGGCCACCTCGCCAATTTGAATCGCGGCGCCGTTCACTTCCCGGCTAAATTCAAAAACAGACTCGGCGTCACGCGCGGCGGACTCGGCATTATTATTGATTTCCTGCGTTGCCTGTTGCTGCTGACCGATTGCCACCGCGATGTTATTGGCTCCGTTTTGGACATGGCCAATTTGATCCAGCACCGATGCGACTGTGATGGCGGTATTGTCCATGCGGTCCCGGATTTGGCCGACATTGTCGGTGACGGACTCGATCGCATTCTGGGTTTGGGCCGCCAATGATTTGACTTCCTGGGCAACAACGGCAAAGCCCCGTCCGGCATCACCGGCGCGTGCGGCCTCGATCGTGGCATTCAGCGCCAGCAAGTTGGTTTGTCCAGCAACATCTTGGATTAATGTTGCTATTTCGTTGATCTTCAATGTGTCTTGGACCAAGCTGGAAATCGCAGAACAGCTCTCATGGCTGATGTCATTGGCTTTGTGCGATGCCTCGACTTGATCGCTTACTTGCGCCGAAATGGCGTCGGCCGAAGCGTGTAATTGGCGCGATGCCATTGCCACCATTTGGATGGCGTGGCTCATCCCATTGGCTTTCTCCGCCATCATATCGGTGCGTTCGGTGGCCTGCGTGCCGATCACCGCAAGCTGCTGCGCCGAACCGCCAACCGAATGCACCGCAGATCCCAATGCCTCGGCGATGACGTGAACAGAGTTTTCAAACTCGGCTGCAAGTCGCTGCATTTCTGCATGCCGCATTTCCATGCCATGTTGCAAAGCTTCATCGCGCGCCGCCGCTGTCTTTTGGCGTTCGGCGGCAATCATTTCCATTCGCTGTGTTTCAGATTCGAAAAATGTTCGCTGATGTTCAGCAAATAGATGCGCCGCGACTGTGGCCTGCACAAAGGACAGCCATAATGTGATTGCCACCTGATAAAATGCGATGCCGAAACCAAACAAGCCGACGAAAAAATACCATGGCATTGCGGCCCCATTAAGCACAGGTGCTGCCATGGTTCCCAACGTCATGCATGCCAGCCAAGTGACCATTGCCTTGGGTAAACTTAAATAGATAATCGACCCGATGCCAATCAAGCAAGCCGACATCGCACAGGCAATCATATCAGTGGTCGCAGTGTCAACTTGCCAAACATAAAAAGTCGTTAAGATCCAGCTGAAGGATGACATAAATGCTGTCATTGCGAAACGATTAGACAGCTTTCGCAAAGTATCGCTCGCTGCCGGATCTTCAAGATCGATGGTTTTGGCCCGGTTATGAATAACCAACCCAATCAGCATTACGACGATGTAATTGGCGGCAACAAACACTGGTAGCAATACGGACAGGCCAAGATAAAGCAGATATGAAGCCACCGACATAATCAAGCAACCCGCGACCGTTATCGACACATGCGCATGGGTGGCAGCCAACAACTGGGCATGAAAAAGTTTGCGGTTTTCCGGATTGATGGCGTTGCGCGCGATCGCAATTTTTTCACCCAAGCCATAATAATGGGAAAACATATCGCTGAAATAATTCATCTATTACCCTAATCGCGCATCGCTCACTTACGATTAGAAGGCTTAGCGGATTAAGGTAAAGGAGGCGTTAACCAGAATTTTGGGCCACAAATCGTTGCACATCTTCGATCACCGGGGCCTTGTTCCGAAATGGGCGTGCCACCGCCATGATGATCCCGTTGTGATCAAGGTCTGAATAGATTTTGACCGTCGCATTGCCGCCGACATCGGCCATCGCGGCGGCAAGAGCTTTGCTGTTGCGGGGCTTCACGGTTGTGTCAACGTCGCCGCTGAGCAGCAATAATGGCGGGGCATCGGCGCGGGCGTAACTGATGGGTTGGGTTTCGTTCGGGCGCGGCCAATGGGCGAAGGCCGCTTTCGCTGTTTCGCGCTCAAACGGCAGAAAATCATATGGGCCGGCAAGCCCGATCACGCCCTTTATTGCCGACGCATCCAGTTTTTTGCGGGCCAAATATTGGGGGTCAAGCGCGGCAAGCATTGCAATGTGCGCGCCTGCACTGTGGCCCATGACAAACAGGCGCTTTGGGTCGCCATCATATTTGTGCGCATTGCTGGCGCCCCACGCGATTGCATCTGCGGCGTCTTCGACAAAGGCGGGGAAACGGTTCTTCGGCGTTTTGCGATAGTCGGCGATAATAGTAACGAAGCCGCGGGCCGCAAACGCCCGCCCCAAAAATGCATAGCCCGGCCGGTCTCCATCGCGCCACGACCCGCCGTGAAAGAATACCAGCACCGGATGCGGTCCGCCTTTTGGCAATTGTGCGGGGCGGTAGATATCCAACTTTTGCCGATCATCATTCCCATAGGCAATATCGGTGATGACCGAACCCGCCGCATCCATTTTCCCGGGATAAATCATATCGGTGAAATTGAGTTGCCGGGGCCCAGGCCAGCGGGCGAACCATACACCAAACGCAGCCAAGCCAGCGAGCATGGCAATAACTATATATTTGGTCATGTTGGATGCTTTCGCTTTGTGGACTGTACGGAATTAGCAGCAGAAAGACATTTGTCGGCAAATGTCCGAACACGCAAACAAAAACGGCTCCGGAAGTCCGGAGCCGTTTTTGTTTGAACGTAAAGCCAAACTTAACGTTTGGAGAACTGGAAGCTCTTACGCGCTTTCGCTTTACCGTATTTCTTGCGTTCAACCACGCGGCTATCGCGGGTCAAAAATCCAGCTGCTTTAACCGGCGCACGCAGCATGGGTTCATAGCGTGTCAAGGCTTGGCTGATGCCATGCTTCACAGCGCCAGCTTGGCCGGAAAGACCGCCGCCTTTAACTGTTGCCATAATGTCATATTGACCACGGCGTTCGGTGATGTCGAACACCTGGTTGATGACCAGACGCAATGTCGGGCGCGCGAAGTAAACTTCTTGGTCGCGGCCGTTGACAATGATTTTGCCGGTGCCGGGTTTCAGCCAAACGCGGGCAACCGCATCTTTACGGCGGCCAGTGGCATAGGCACGACCTTGTTTGTCGAGCACTTGCTCACGCAATGGCGTAGGCGCCTGCTTTGGTGCTTCGGGTGCAGCGATCGTTTCCAGATCGGCCAATGAATTAGTGGTCTCTGACATTATACACGCACCTTATTCTTGCGGTTCATGGAAGCGACGTCGAGCGCGATAGGCTGTTGGCCATCATAGGGATGCGCTGTGCCCGCAAAAACGTGCAGTGCGCGCATTTGCGCACGGCCCAAAGGACCGCGTGGTACCATGCGTTCAACAGCTTTTTCCAAAACGCGCTCAGGAAATTTGCCTTCCAGTATTTTGGCAGGCGATGTTTCCTTGATCCCGCCGATATAACCAGTGTGCCGGTAATAACGTTTGTCCTTCAACTTATTACCTGTGAAGCGCACTTTTTCAGCATTGATGACGACCACGTGATCGCCGCAATCGACGTGCGGGGTGTAAATTGGTTTGGTCTTGCCGCGCAGGATATTGGCGATAATGCTGGCCACGCGGCCAACAACCAGACCGTCGGCATCAATGATGACCCAGCCCTTTACGACATCCTGCGGGCGGACCGATTTCGTGACTTTAGACAGCGTTTTCATGGGCGCCTAATCGAACCTCCGATGTAAAAAAGATGATTGCGGGCAAACCGCCTGCAACCGTGAAGGCGGCCTAATGACGATTCGGTGCGCGATAGTCAAGCAAAAGCGGGGTTTTTAGAGTGGGTAAAATAATACCCTACACCCTTTGCCGCCCGATTACATGCATGCCCCATGCTGCGCTGGCCACCAATAATGCACCAATCGCCTGATGCAATACGGCCAAACTAATATTCACTCCGGTAAGTACCGTCGCTATTCCAAGCAATATCTGAATGCCAAATGCACTATGAATGGCGATGGAGGCGGCGCGCTCACCCGCCGTTCGTGCCCGCCGAGCCAGCAGGATTAGGGCGATCACTGCCACCCAAGCCCACCAACGATGGATGAAATGGATCAGATAGGGATCGTTCAGCACGGCAAATATTGAGCCATTGGACCAATCTATGCCATCGGGCACGAAACGGTCATTCATCATCGGCCAGCTATTGGAAACCGATCCGGCGTTCATCCCCGCCACATAGGCGCCGAATAGCAATTGAACAAAAAGGATTGCCGCAACGATACATGAAAACCCGGTTAACCGGGCCGCCTTTGCCGCCGGATTACTTGCAAGTGCCTTCAAATCAAGTGCAGTCCAAACCAAACCTGCCAAGATAAACAGCGCCAGCAATAAATGAGTCGCCAATCGGAAATGGCTGACATCCGTGCGATCCGATAACCCCGACGCCACCATCCACCAGCCAATTGCGCCTTGCAACCCGCCTAACGCAAACAACGGTAGCAATCGCTTCACATAGCCAGCTGGGATCGCTCGCTTCACCGCGAACCAGATAAACGGCAAAGCAAAGGCGGCGCCTACCAGCCGCGCTAACAATCGGTGCGCCCACTCCCAAAAATAGATGAATTTGAAATCGGCCAATGCCATGCCGTTATTGATCTGCTGGTATTCGGGCGTCGCCTTATATTTGGCAAATTCGGCCAGCCATTGCGCTTGGTTGAGCGGCGGAAGCGCTCCACTAACCGGTTTCCATTCAGTTATCGATAGCCCCGATTCCGTCAGCCGTGTAATCCCGCCAACCACCACCATAGCAAACACCAAAACTGCCACAGCAAACAACCAGTTGGCAATCGCGTTTGGACGAATATTCTTTTTTGATAAGGTTGTATTCATGGCGCTTCCTATGCCTTTGCGCTGTTCCAACTGCAACTGTGCTATTGCAGCGACATAGTTGAAAAAAATGCATCTCTTTTCGCAATGTTATATTGTAACCTTGGGCCATTCATGCCATATGGAATGCATGTTGATCGCAAGCCTAAAAAAATGGAACTGGGATAGTCTTGGTTTGAGCCTTGCCGGACTGTGCCTTGTTCATTGCCTAGCGACGACCATTTTCCTCGCCTTTTTGGCAACTGCCGGCGGCATTTTGGTCGATCCGATTGTGCATGAAATCGGTTTGGTCCTTGCCATTATCTTTGGCATGCTCGCGCTGGGTAAAGGCGTAATACAACATAATTTCATCATGCCCGCCGCCATCGGCGCGCTTGGCATCGGCGTCATGGCTGGTGCACTCACGCTGCCACATGGCGATATAGAGATCATGTATACGATATTGGGCGTCGGCATACTGGCACTAGGTCACGATCTAAACGTACGCGCGGCGCGCTGAGTCGCTGACTACCGGCGAAGCACTAATGCACTCATAGCAAGTTTCGCCCGATGCATTGCAATTGTACCCGCGCTGGCATACCTTCCCAATATGGCCCAACATCATAACCACCACGAACATGAAGGCGAATCACTTGCCGATGCTGCCAAGCACGCGTTAACCGATGCAGGCGAGCAGTGGACCGATATGCGCAGCGATATATTCGCGGTGCTGGCGACATTTGAAAAACCCGCGTCGGCTTACGACATAGCCGATCTGGTGTCGCAGCGGCGGGGCAAGCGGGTTGCGCCGAACAGCATTTACCGCATACTCGACTTGTTCGTGGCGACAAATTTGGCGCGGCGGGTGGAAAGCGCCAATGCCTATATCGTCAATTCGCATCCGGGATGCCTTCACGATTGCATATTCTTGATCTGCGACAACTGCGGTACAGCGACGCATCTTGACGACGACAGCCTTTCGGGATCCGTGCGAGCGGCAGCAACAAAAGCGGGCTTCGTTGATGTCCGCCCGGTAATAGAGGTGCGCGGCAAATGTGCAACGTGCGACTGAGCGCATCTGATTTAACCTAAGCGCCGTTCCCATTTTCTTCGTTCGATGCGCCGGAAGTCGGTAGGAACGGATGTTGCTGCTAAAATGACCGATTGCCGAGGCTATACGTGCACAAGTCATTCGACACGCGGAATAATAGCCGTTAAAGCTGTGTCCCATGACTAATACACCCGATACACCCTTGTTGGATACGGTCAAATATCCGTCCGATCTTCGTAAATTGGCACCGCAACAGCTGCGGCAATTGGCCGATGAGTTGCGTACCGAAACCATCGCCGCTGTGTCGGTAACTGGTGGCCATCTGGGCGCGGGGCTGGGCGTGGTGGAACTGACCACTGCGATCCATTATGTGTTCGACACACCACAGGATCGGCTGATCTGGGATGTTGGACATCAATGCTATCCGCACAAAATACTGACCGGACGCCGCGACCGCATCCGGTCCCTGCGCATCGCCGGCGGGCTTTCGGGTTTTACCAAACGCAGCGAGAGCGAGTATGACCCGTTTGGCGCGGCGCACAGTTCAACCTCGATAAGTGCGGCACTGGGCTTTGCCGTCGCCAACAAAATGGCAGGCAAACCAGGTAAGGCTATCGCGGTCATCGGCGATGGTGCGATGACTGCGGGTATGGCGTATGAAGCGATGAACAATGCGGAGACAGCTGGCAACAGGCTGGTTGTGATCTTGAATGACAATGACATGTCAATCGCGCCGCCAGTGGGCGGACTTTCGGGCTATCTGGCGCGGCTGGTTTCGTCCAGCGAGTATTTGGGGCTGCGCAGTCTGGCATCCAAGATCACCAAGAAATTCTCCCGCCGCATTCACCGCACCGCCGCCAAAGCCGAAGAATTCGCGCGCGGGATGGCGATGGGTGGCACGTTGTTTGAGGAACTGGGTTTTTATTATGTTGGCCCGATTGATGGCCATAATCTGGACCATTTGATCCCCGTGCTGGAAAATGTCCGCGACAATGCCGACGGTCCCGTGCTGATCCATGTCGTCACCAAAAAGGGTAAGGGCTATGCCCCTGCAGAAGCGGCGGACGATAAATATCACGGCGTGGTAAAGTTCGATGTTATTACCGGCAAGCAAGACAAGGGCCCGGGCGGCGGACCACCAGCATACCAAAATGTATTTGGCGAGACTTTGGCGAAACTGGCCGACAGCGACCCGCGGATTTGCGCGATTACTGCGGCTATGCCATCGGGCACTGGTGTTGATAAATTTGCCGCCGCACATCCCGATCGTAGCTTTGATGTCGGCATCGCCGAACAGCATGGAGTTACCTTTGCGGCTGGATTAGCGGCGCAAGGCATGCGGCCGTTCTGCGCGATTTACTCGACGTTCCTGCAACGTGCGTATGATCAGGTTGTACATGATGTTGCAATCCAAAATCTGCCCGTGCGCTTTGCCATTGACCGTGCTGGCCTCGTCGGCGCGGACGGCAGTACGCATGCGGGGTCGTTCGATGTCACATATCTTGCGACACTGCCGAATTTTGTCGTGATGTCGCCGAGTGACGAGGCCGAATTGGTCCACATGACCTATACCGCAGCATTGCACGATAGCGGTCCGATTGCATTCCGTTACCCGCGCGGCAACGGCACCGGTATTGCAATGCCCGAAGTACCAAAACAGCTGGAGATTGGCAAAGGCCGGATCGTGCGCGAGGGCAAGAAGGTCGCGATATTGGCGCTTGGCACCCGGCTGGCCGAAGCGATGAAGGCGGCTGATACGCTCGACGCCAAGGGACTGAGCACCAGCGTCGCCGATATGCGCTTTGCCAAGCCACTCGACGAAGCACTCATCCGCCATATGATCGCCACTCACGAGGTGGTTATCACAGTTGAAGAAGCGGCAATTGGCGGACTTGGCGCGCATGTGCTGACACTGGCGAGCGATTTGGGGTTGATGGACGCGGGGCTAAAAATCCGGACAATGCGGCTGCCCGACAAGTTCCAAGAACATGATAATCCTCAGAAGCAATATGACGAAGCAGGCCTGAACGCACCGCAAATCGTCGAAACCGTGCTAAAAGCGCTGCGCCACAATAGCGCGGGCGTGGAGGAAGCGGGAGTTCGGGCCTAAGGGCCCTCAGTCCATCAGCCCGGAATAACCGCCTGTGCGTTCTGTCCGTCGCCTTCGGGGGCGGCGATGATGTCGCGGGTGACGCTGCCTTTATTGACGGTGTTGGTCAAAGGATCACCGACCGCTGTTCGGATACCGACTTCGCTGGTGCCTGCTGCACTGATCACCGATTTTTCGGCCGCGCTGCGCGGGGCGCTGCCACCGAACAGAGCCTCTAATACTTGTTCCTGCGTACCCGATTCTTGCGGACGCGGTGCGCCGGGCGCTGGCGGGGTTAGCGAGAAATCGGGCGGCACCACCAACGGCGCGGCGCGGCCAACGGCGAATTCATCGGGACGGTCACGGTTGAGAAAGCCGCCAGAGGAGCATGCCGAAAGCGCGCAAATACTCACCAAAGCCAATGATGCCGTCACCAATTTACGCATATACCTTACTCCAACCTATTTTCTGCGTGGATAGTTACACCCACATGAACTCAATCTGAAACCGAACCAGCTGCATTCTCCGGGGCCTTTTCGCGCATCAGGAACGCGCGGGCAAGCAATATCAACACGCCGATGGTGATACAGGCATCAGCAAAGTTGAAAATCTGGAACGGACGAAACTCGCCAAAGTGCAGATCGGCATAATCAACGACATAGCCATAGCGCACCCGGTCCGCGATATTGCCCAGCGCGCCGCCCAATACCAGCGATAGCGCCAGCACATCACCGCGCAGTTTCTCGCGCCACATCCAAACCGCGACGATGGTTGCGATCACGGCGGTTAACCCCACCAGCATCCACCGCTGCGACTCGCTCTTCGCTTCCAAAAAGCCCAATGAAACGCCATAGTTAGTCGCCCAAGTCAGGCGGAAAAACGGCATGATGTTTATTTGCGGTTTTGATCTGCAAAGCGCAAGCGGGCCGATCATGATGAACTTGATCGCTTGGTCGGCGATGAAGATGAAGGATGCGAGCATGATGCCCTGCAAGCGGAATTTGGGGTTGGTGGTCATACTTGAATTCCTCCCCGGCACGGGGAGGGGGACCAGCGAAGCTGGTGGAGGGGCAACCGCCGGTTTGCCCTCAATCCGTTGTTCAATTCGAAACCGTATAATACCGTTACAAATTCTTTCGATGCCATGCGAACCGCCATGTGCCCCTCCACCATCCTGCGGATGGTCCCCCTCCCCCGATGGGAGAGGATTTTTAGCGCGTCAGGCATTGATGACATCCTCACACCGCTCACACAGCGCGCCGTCCTCGGTCACTTCGGGCAGGTGCCGCCAGCAGCGGCCGCATTTGTGGTTGGTGGTTTTGTTAACAGCCGCAGACGTATTAACAAATCCACCTTGAACCGTTGCTGCCGAGACGATGCAGATTTCTGCCCAGTCTATTCCTTCGATCAACTCAGAGTTTACAGAGGCAGAAATGTGTATTTCTGCCTCGAGACTGGAGCCAATTGTCTTGTCGCGCCGCCTGGGCTCAATTTCTTCCAATATCGCTGCACGTACCGCACGAATTTTCTCCCACTTCTCAACCAACTCGTCACCCCGGACTTGATCCGGGGTTTGGCTATTCTGTGCCGCTGATAAGCCTAACCCCGTGTCAAGCACGGGGTGACGCGTGAGGGGAAGTATGGGCCATTCGAGAAGGTGAACCGAATCAGCATTCGCGCCGAACCGCGTCTGCCAAACCTCTTCGCTGGTAAACACCAGCACCGGAGCGGCATAGCGTACCATCGCATGGAACAGGATGTCCAAAACCGTGCGGTACGCCATCCGCTTCGGGATTGGTCGCCGCGTCGCAATACAAACAATCCTTGCGAATATCGAAGAAGAACGCCGACAGGTCCTCATTCGCAAAATTCGTCAGCAGCTTCACATAGGTGTTGAAATCGAAATCATCCACCGCCACCTGCAGCTTCGCGTCCATATCGGCCAGCAGATGCAGCACATAACGCTCCAGCTCCGGCATGTCCTCCACGGCCACCCGCTCCGCTTCGCTAAACCCGTCGAGCGCGCCGAGCATATAGCGGAACGTGTTGCGCAATTTGCGGTATTGATCCGACACGCCTTGCAGGATTTCTTTGCCGATGCGGTGATCTTCGGTGAAATCCACGGTCAGCGCCCATAGCCGCAATATATCCGCGCCGCTATCCCGCATCAGGTCGAGCGGGTTGATCGTATTGCCCAGTGACTTGGACATTTTCATGCCCTTTTGGTCCATAGTAAAACCGTGGGTCAGCACCGCTTTATACGGCGCATGGCCCCGCGTACCGCAGCTTTCGAGCAACGACGATTGGAACCAGCCGCGATGTTGGTCGGTGCCTTCCAGATACAGATCCGCCCATGGGCCGATATGGTCCTTCTGGCCGCGTCAGGTCAGGCCATTTGCCGCTTTCCAGAACGAATGCGTGGGTGCAGCCGCTGTCGAACCACACGTCGAGAATATCGACAACGCGTTCGTAATCGGCGGCGTTGTAATCGCTGCCCAGATATTCTGCCGCGCGCTCATCGCACCATGCATCGACGCCGACTTCGCGTACGGCGGCGATGATCCGTTCGTTGACGGCGTCGTCGCACAGATATGGCCTGTCTTGCGGTCGACAAATAACGTGATCGGCACGCCCCATGCGCGTTGGCGGCTGAGTACCCAATCGGGGCGGCCCTCGACCATGCTGTTGATCCGGTTGCGGCCCTTTTCGGGGACCCAGCGGGTGTCGGCGATGGCGGTGACGGCGGTTTCTCTTAAAGTCCCCCTCCCGCTCGCGGGAGGGGTTAGGGGTGGGGAGTGGTCAGCATCGGGACTACCCACCCCAACCCCTCCCGCAGGCGGGAGGGGCTCAAGGGGCTTATCCATCGGCACAAACCATTGCGGGGTGCAGCGATAGATGACCTTGGCTTTGGAGCGCCACGCTATGCGGATAGCTGTGCTTGTAATCTGCGCTGGCCGCCAGCAAGCCGCCAGCTTCGCGCAGGTCCGAACAGATCGGGCCGTCGGGCGCGTTGAATTTGGGGTTGATGACGCTGCCTTGCCCGCCAAGCCAGCCCCAGTCGGCGCGATATTTGCCGTCGCCTTCGACAGCGAACACTGGATCGATGCCGTTCGCCTTGCACAGGTCAAAATCATCCTCACCGTGATCGGGCGACATATGGACAAGGCCAGTGCCGGTTTCGGTGGTGACGAAGGCCGAGCCGTCAAGGAACGGACGCGGGCGCAGGAAGAATTCGGCGAGGGGGGAAGCGGGATCATAGCCCCTCTCCCCTTGCGGGAGAGGGTGGCCCGAAGGGCCGGGTGTGGGGTCGGCGTGCGTCTGCACGCCATTATTTTCTGCTCCGGCAGAGGCCCCCACACCGCTGCGACTAAGCTCGTTCCTCGCTAAGTCTCGCTCCTCTCCCGCAAGGGGAGAGGGGTTTTCGAACAGCTTCGCCATCGGATGGCGGGCGATGGTTCCGGCTAGGTCGGAGCCTTTGAAAGTTTGCACAGGATGGATTGAGTAGCCGCTCTCTTTCAAGCGTTGCCGAATTTCGATCAGCAATAACTTATCATTCGCAACGACAATGTTGCGATCAACAGTCACGATAGTGGATTGACCGGATTGAAAGTTATCAAACTGGATGTGCCCGCTCTTCACCATCCGAAAAAGGCCATACTCAACATCCGCACCATAAGCGATCGCCTGATTAACCGGGATCGTCCAAGGCGTCGTGGTCCAGATCACCGCATGCGCGCCGACCAACTCCGGCACATTCGGGCAATGCAGTAATCTCAAACGCCACATCAATCTGCGTCGAGATGATATCCTCATACTCAATCTCAGCCTCGGCCAAGGCAGTCTTCTCCACCGGCGACCACATCACCGGCTTGGCCCCGCGATACAGCTGGCCGGATTCGGCAAACTTCATCAGCTCGGAAACAATCGTCGCCTCACTGTCGAAATCCATCGTCAGATACGGATTATCCCAATCGCCATTGATGCCCAGCCGCTTGATCTGTTCGCGCTGCACATCGACCCATTGCCGTGCATAGGCGCGGCATTCGGCGCGAAATTCCTTGACCGGAACTTCATCCTTGTTCAGCTTTTTCTTGCGGTATTGCTCCTCGACCTTCCATTCAATCGGCAGGCCGTGGCAATCCCAGCCGGGCACATAGGGCGCGTCTTTGCCGAGCAAGCTTTGCGTGCGGACAGACCATGTCTTTCAGGATATGGTTCAGCGCATGGCCGATATGCATATCGCCATTGGCATAAGGCGGGCCATCATGCAGGATGAATTTTTCACGCCCCGCACGCGCGTCGCGCAATTTGCGGTACAGATCCTGTTCCTGCCATTTGGCCAGAATCGCAGGCTCCTTCTGCGGCAATCCGGCCTTCATCGGAAAGTCGGTTTTGGGCAGGAAGACAGTGTCTTTATAGTCGATTGCTTTGGGTTCGTCGGTCATATTGGAAGCCGCCTTAGCGCATTGCAGACGGAAATTGAAACCACATTGTCATCCCCGGCTTGATCGGGGTTCCATGGACCAACGGTTAGGCCATAGATCCCCGCTTTCGCGAGGATGACAATGCGTAAAAGTTGGACTTTTCCCATGCTCACCGTTTCAATGCTGGTCCAAGTTCCGCGATGTTATCGACCCAGATATAGCCGTTATAGCTGCCCGCAATCTCGCCATATTGGTCGGCGGTGGTCAGGCCGATGATTGCGCGGTCTTGCACATCCTGCGCAATGATCACGCGGACGCCGGCATTGGTCATCCGTGCCAGAAAGCGGTTGGGCCAGCCCCATAAGGTGTAGCCGATCTGGTCCATCGTAACCAACGCCGTGCCGTCTTTGCAAGCGGCCGGAACGGCTCCTGTCCATCCGATTGCTTTGTAATCCGATACACACGCCTGCGCTTTGGTGACCGAGAATGCGGCGGCACCGGGGCGGGCTTTCCTGACTGCGGCGAAGACGTCATCGCTGCCGTAAAACACCGCTTTGCTGCCAGCCGGAATGGCGTCCATTACGGTTTGGGCGAAGGCAGGGCGCGCAATGTGATAATATAATTCGGCGTTACCGATTGCCGATGGCGCTTCGCCCAACATTGCACGAGGACGATCATTATCGGCGGCGCATTCACTTTTGTAGCGGCGCGCTATGGCCGCGCCTTCGTCGCTCGGATCGACTGGCACATTTACCGCCGCCGCGCCCAGCCCCACCGATGCCTGTAACATGCGAACATCGACGGATTGCAACGTCGCGCCGAATCCAACTTCGGGGTCGACAATGCAGCCCTTGGCATCGGTGGGCAACGCGGCGGGGCCATTGGCGATTAGCTTTGGGCCGCCAACTGGTGCATCGGCAGTCCAGCTGGCGTTGAGCAGGCTGAACCCGAAAAATAGCGCGCATATTGTCAGGATCAGAGCGGTTTGCATGCGTGTGAATGTCATATTCTGCCCCCAGCTTATTATTTACCGTAGCGCTGAGCTTGTCGAAGAGCGCTTTACTGACAAGCACCCTTCGACAAGCTCAGGGCTACGGTTATGGATCAAATCAACCTGCTCATTTCAATATACGTCATTCTAAAGTCGGGGATGACAATATGTTTCTCGCCGTGTCGCAATCCTTTGCCATCTGCACCTTTAGCGCCTCCAGATCGTCAAACTTTGCCTCGCCGCGAATGAAGGCGTGGAATTCCACTTCGATAATCTGGCCGTACAAGTTGTCGGCAAAATCAAAGAAATAGGGTTCGAGCAATTCCTTTGGCGGATCGAAACTGGGGCGGATGCCAAGGTTGGCTGCGCCGTCCAAAATACGCCCGTCGGGTAAGCGTCCCCGCACTGCGTAGATGCCATAAAGCGGGCGCAGATATTGCCCCATGTCGATGTTCGCCGTGGGATAGCCGAGTAGCCGCCCATTTTTGTCGCCATGCTGTACCGTGCCTTGGACGGTGAATGGGCGAGTTAACAACGCGGCCGCTGCGGTACAATCACCGGCGTGCAATGCGTCCCTGATCCGGCTTGAACTGATGACGCCAGCCGCATCGTTGACCGCACCGACGGCGATAGTTTGCAATCCATGTGCGCCGCCAATATCGCGCAGCACGTTAATGTTGCCGCCGCGTTTTTGGCCGAATGTGAAATCCTCGCCGGTCACTACTGCCGCAGCACACAGCCGTTCAATGAGCAATTTGGTGATGAAATCTTCGGCGCTGGTCGATGCCAGTTCGCCGTCAAATTCAAACACCAGCATCGCGTCGGCACCGGCAGCCTCGAATAAATGCTGGCGCTGATCCAGCGTTGTCAGCCGGAATGGCGGTGCATTGGGCACAAAATGGCGCACTGGATGCGGATCGAATGTGGCGATAATCGCCGGGCGGCCTTGCGCCTTGGCAAGTGCGATTGCTTCGCCCGCCACTGCCTGATGCCCAAGATGAAAACCGTCAAAATTGCCGAGCGCGATTACTGCGCCGCGCAACGCTTCGGGCATGATATCGCGGTGGGACAAGCGCGGGATGGTCATTTAAAAACAAACCGCAGTGCTGAGCCTGTCGAAGCACGCCTTTCGGTATTGCGCTTTCCTTTGAAGCGCCCTTCGACAGGCTCAGGGCTGCGGTGTGGAATTGCAATGTTCATTGTAAATCAGCCATTGGCACCAATCCCGCCCGAATAACCCGCATCGCATTGCCGCCCATTGCGGCGCGGATCTCGTCTGCAGTGAAACCCGCAGTCATCAGAGCCTGGGTCACTTGTACCAATTGTGAGGTGTCGAAGCGCACGGTGGTCGCGCCGTCATAATCGCTGCCGAGCGCGACATGTTCGATGCCGACCAGGTCGCGGATATGTTTCATCGCCTTGGCGACGGCGGCGGGGGAGGTATCGCAAATTGCACCCTCCCAATAACCGACACCGATAATACCGCCGGTTTTGGCGACGCCCCTGATTTCTTCATCGGATAGATTGCGGTTGACCTTGCACGTCGCTTGCACACCGCCATGGCTGGAGACGACAGGCCGCCGTGCCATCGCCAACACTTCGGCAACGCCTGCATTTGAAAGATGCGCGATGTCCACAATCATCCCTTTGGCTTCCATCGCAGCGACAATTTCGCGGCCAAACGGAGTGAGGCCACCTTTTTTCAGGCCGTGCATTGATCCGGCCAATTCATTGTCGAAGAAATGGGTCAACCCGGCCATGCGGAAACCTGCAGTCATATAGGCGGTCGAGATTTGCGGCCTTTCCTTCCAGATTTTGCAGACCTTCTATGGAGAGCATCGCGCTGACCTGGGTGTTGCCTTTGATCGTCCGCCTTGCCTCAAGCCCGGCTGCCTCTTCAGGCGAATTGATCAACGAAAGATCGTCATTTGCCTTTACCGCACGGCCTAGCTTTGCGGCATGATAAAGCGATCTTTCAACCAGCGAACTCCATGTCCGCACCGGTTGTAACTGAGCGACGGTCAGCAGGGTGATATTGTCGGTATCGGCCCCATTGCCATCATAATTCTGGCCCTTGGGGGTCTTGGTCACCGACGAAAAAACCTGCAACGCGACATTGCCCGCCTGCAAACGCGGGACATCGACATGGCCGCGATCCGCGCGATCATTGATATCGCGGTCCCACATCAGACTGTCACTATGCAGATCGACGATGGTCAGCGTTTTGTGCAGCGCCTTTGCTTCGTCGCTAATGGCGCTCAGAGGCTTGCCGTCGACCTTGTTCATCGACGCTTCGATCAAGCCCGGCGCGAAGCTGAAGAACGCCAACGCCACTGCGATCGAGAATATGGCGGCCCAAATCAGCTTACGCATTATGCCGCATTCCTGCGCAGCAACGTAACAAAACTATATGCCGGAGTGCCGTTTTCAGCGCCGTGGTCCTCGCGCTGGGTTTCTTGCCAGATTTCGGGATCGAACGCATCCAGAACGGTATCGCCAGTTGGCGAATCATGTATTTCGGTCAGCTCGATCCTGTCCGCCAATCCGGCAAACATCCGGTAAATCTGCGCGCCGCCAATCACGCAAACATGCGGGCCGTTGGCGCGCTTTAGAGCTTCATCGGCGGAATGGGTAACCTCCGCGCCGTCCTCTTCCCATGCGGTATCACGGGTGATGACGATATGACGGCGGCCATCAAGCAATCCGGGCAAGCTGTCAAAAGTCTTGCGCCCCATAATCATCGGACGACCTTTGGTGACCTGTTTGAAATGCCGTAAATCGGCGGGAATATGCCACGGCATATCGCCGTTCGCGCCGATGACACCATTATTTGCACGCGCGACGACCAAAATGATTTCTGGATGGACCATGTCTGCGCCTAACGTGGAAACTTAAAGGTTACAAGCTAAGGATATAACCGGGTGACATGGCCCATTTTCCGGCCCGGCAACGGATCGCCTTTGCCGTAAAGATGCAAATGGGCGGCTGGATCGGACAGCAGTTTTTGCCAGCGCAGCGAATCATCGCCAATCAAATTCTGCATTTCCACGCGCTCACCAACAGTGGCGGTATCGCCCAGCGGTAATCCGCAAACGGCGCGGATGTGGTTTTCAAACTGGCTGGTGACTGCGCCCTCGATTGTCCAATGGCCGCTATTGTGGACGCGCGGGGCCATCTCGTTAAACACCGGCTCGCTCTCGGTTGCAAAAAACTCGCAAGTCAGCACGCCAACATATTCCAGTGCATCGGCAATGGCGGATGCAAGCAACCGTGCCTTGCCAACTTGACTTTCCACCAATGGCCCTGCTGGTACCGTTGATTTTGTGAGTATACCGTCTTCGTGGGTGTTGCGCGGACAATCATAAAACCGGATTTTGCCATTTTCGCCGCGGACCAAAATAACCGAAAATTCTGCTCCGAATTCGACAAATGCCTCCGCGATCAAAGGTCCGCCCCCCAGATGTTCAAACGTATCTGCGTGATCGACATCGGCGCGGACAGTGATCTGACCTTTGCCGTCATAGCCCATAGAAACGGTTTTTACGATTGCAGGGACGCCGGTTTTATCAAGTGCCGTGCGCAGGCTGCCCGCGTCCTTTGCCAATGCATAAGCCGCCGTGCGCCCCCCCAAATCAGCCGCGAACCTCTTTTCCTTGCCCCTGTCCTGCGAAATTTCCAAGGGCGCAGTGCCCGGACGTAACGCAGCGATACCTTCGATTTTTTTCAGAGGGCCAACTGGCACGTTTTCGAATTCATATGTAATCACGTCGCAAGCTTTGGCAAATTTGGTCAGCGCGGGGATGTCATCATATTCGGCGCAGGTGAATTCTGCGGCGACTTCTGCGGCGACGCTGATCGGTTCAGGGGCATATATGTGGCAGCGATAGCCAAGCTGCGCCGCTGCAATGGCCAACATCCGTCCCAGTTGACCTCCACCCAAAATTCCTATCGTTGAACCCGGTGCCAGTACGGTCATTCGGGGGACTCCGCCACCGATGCGCTTTGTGCGGTTCGCCATGCGTCCAACCGGGCGGCCAATGCAGTGTCGTTTGTCGCCAGCATCGCGGCGGCCAGTAACGCGGCATTGGTTGCACCCGCCTTGCCAATCGCCAGCGTTCCTACAGGAATGCCAGCGGGCATTTGCACGATAGAAAGCAAGCTATCCATCCCGTCGAGCGCCTTGGATTGAACGGGAACGCCCAGCACGGGAAGCCGCGTCATCGCCGCCGCCATGCCGGGCAAATGCGCCGCGCCGCCTGCGCCTGCGATTATACATTTCAGGCCACGACCAACCGCGCCCTTGGCATATTCGTATAAGCGGTCGGGCGTCCGATGGGCAGAAACAACCTTACATTCGTGTGAAATTTCGAGCGTGGTCAACATATCGGATGCCGCTTGCATGGTTTCCCAATCAGAACGACTGCCCATGATGATACCGATTAAGGGTGTTTCGTTGCTCACTTTTGTTGCCCCGCCTATTGTGCCATTCCGGCTAGAAGCGTCGCCTTTTAGCGCGGTGTCCTATTTGGCGCAATTGCCGAATGATCGGTCATTTCGATTGCGCGTCCAGACTGAAAAAATGGGCGGCCATGATTGTAAACAATTGCAACTTGTTGGGATTGCGCTTTATGTTGGGGGATATCTAAAATACCCGCGTCGCAAAATTAAATCGGGAACGGGGAAAATGGATACAACTAGCGCACGCATTTCATTGCGGGCAAATTCATTGTCTTCGGTAATGCAAGAAAACCTAGATCTCAAGGCGCGGATCGCGGAACTTGAAGCTGTAGTGTTGATGGACACGCTGACGCCGCTGTACAATCGGCGGCATTTTTTGAACATATTGGAACGCTGGATTTGGCGGGCTCACCGTTACGGGCATGAATGCGGCCTGTTGTTCATTGATGTCGATCAGCTAAAAAGTGTGAATGATGCATTGGGCCATCAGGCGGGCGACCAACTTTTGATCTCTGTAGCCACAACATTGCAAAGTGCGGTCCGGCGGTCTGATATCGTTGCCCGCATTGGCGGTGATGAATTTGGCATATTGCTGGAAAATGTGGACATAAAAAAGCTGCCCGGCAAGGCGAAGAAGATCGCGCACGCGGTTGCATTGCGGGCCCTCGATTACAATGACGTGGAGATTGTACCTAGCGTATCCGTAGGTTTTGCTATGATCGAGGCCGGGGTTTCATCGGCGGAAATCATGATGCGCGCTGACCGGTCAATGTACGCGGAAAAAAGTGCGAAACAAGTCGGCTAGATCGCGTTTGAGTGGCCTCCGACCCGAACGCCGCGCGAAATTTTAGCTGTCGGCTAGGTAATAGCGTGCGCCTGCCGTCAGGTCGCTGGCCAGATCATAGACAATAGGCTGGCCAGTGGGAATTTCCAGATCGGCGATGTCATCATCTGAGATATTCGACAGATGCTTGACCAGCGCCCGCAGGCTGTTGCCGTGGGCGGAAATCAGCACATCCTTGCCCGCTGCTAACTCAGGCACAATCGCGCTTTGCCAATAGGGCAATACGCGGTCGATAGTGTCTTTCAAACTTTCTGACGCTGGCACGTTGATCCCGGCATAGCGCGGGTCAGCCGCCATAGAATAGGGCGAGTCAGCTTCCATTGGCGGTGGTGGCACATCGAAACTGCGGCGCCAGATATGCACCTGTTCATCGCCATGCTTGTCGCGGGTCTGTTGTTTGTCGAGGCCCGTTAACGCACCGTAATGCCGTTCGTTCAGCAACCAGTTTTTCGTCACTGGAACCCACAATCGTCCCATCGCCTCCAACGCCAAATTCAGCGTTTTGATCGCGCGCGTTTGCACGCTGGTGAAGCTGACATTGGGGGCAATGCCCTTCGCCTTCATCAGCTCGCCTGCAGCCCATGCTTCAGCTGCGCCCTTTTCGGTGACATCGACATCCCACCATCCGGTGAAGCGGTTTTCCAAATTCCATTGCGATTGGCCGTGACGGATCAAGATGAGTTTTGGCATTTTGGACCTTTTTGGAGATTATTGATTCGGCCTGCCAATAGCGCCCGATTCCGGCCAAGACAAATCCGCATTGCTTGATAATCGACACGATCTGGGCAACAGGGCGTTATGCTCGATACACCCACTGCTATTGCTGCCGCCGTTATTGCCGTCATACTGGTCGGGTTTGCCAAAGGTGGCTTCTCCGGATTGGGCGCGTTGGCCACGCCGATCATGGCGCTGGCGATGCCGCCCGTTGCCGCCGCCGCCGTGCTGTTGCCAATATTGATTGTGCAGGACGCGGTTAGTCTGTGGTCGTTTCGCGGCCAGTGGAACCGGCGCATATTGGCATGGATGTTGCCCGGCGCGGTTCTGGGCGTGGGTATCGGTTGGGCAATGGCGGCACAGTTGACGGTGCCGATTATCTTGGCGACACTGGGCGCGATTACGCTTGGTTTTGGCGTGTGGCGGCTGTGGACCGAGAGGCGCGGTGCGGTCCCGGCGAGCAATGCACCCGAATGGCTGGGTATCTTGTTTGGCACGGCGACCGGATTCACCAGCCAAATCGCCCATGCCGGCGGCCCGCCATTTCAAATGTGGGTTGCGCCCAAGAAATTGCCGCATACCGAATATGTCGGCACCAACGTGCTGTTATTCGCGGTGCTCAATTGGGTGAAGGTGCCTGCCTATATCCAGCTGGGGCAATTCCACGCCGAGACATTATGGACCAGCGCGTATTTGATGCCGCTGGCGATACTCAGCACGGTTGCAGGGGTAATGCTGGTAAAGCGGTTAACGGGCCGTTATTTTACCGCATCATCAATGTGCTGATGATCTTGCTTGGCGCGCGGTTGTTATGGGCGGGGGTGTTTGGTTGAGCTTAGGTTCAAACCAAACTATACATTCGTCATTGCGAGCGAAGCGTGGCAATCCAGAGTTTGCTTATGCCAGCTCTGGATTGCCGCGTCGCTTCGCTCCTCGCAATGACGAATGTTTCATTTGATTTATCAGATGTCCAACGTCATATACCGGCTAAACGGATCGAGCACATAATCCGCAAACGGCCCGCAATAAGCAAAGCCATTCCGCAGATACAGCGCATGCGCGGCATCAAAATCGGGCGTAGATCCAGTTTCCAAACTCAGCCGCGTCATCCCGCGCGCTTGGGCCTCGGCGATGATATGGCGCAGCATCGCCGTGCCCACGCCCTTGCCCAAATGCGCGGCATCGGTACGCATCGATTTAACCTCACCGTGATTAGGGCCGTGGGCATCGGATAGTTGCTTCAGCGCCCCGCATCCGGCGAGTTGGCCCTGATCCCAAATCGACCAGAATGAGACATCGGGCGCATTCAGCCCGTCAAAGTCCAAAAAGTGGCAAGAGCCCGGCGGCGAACTGGCTAACATCCCGGCAAAATGCGTTTCGAGGAGCGCGCGGATTTCGGGGCCGGTCAGGTCGTCGGGGGTGATATGCATTGTTCGCCCTCAAACCATCTCCGCCAACGTCGCCAGGCATTCCCGCGCCAATGCCGCACTGCGTTCCGGCGACCAGCCTTGCTCCAAATCTGGCAGTTCGTGATTGTCCTTGAACGGCATTTCCAGCGTCATCGAAACGCATCCTTTCCCCGCACCATTAACCGCATCGCCAAACCGCTGCGCCAATTGGTTGGTGGACATCGTCAGGTTGGCGGTGCCTTTGCCTTGTTTGATGGGATAACCCAGCTTGGTTTGAAAATCGGGTGTGCGTGCCGATAGCCGCGCCAGATAGGCATCATAACGTGCGCCCTGTTCATCGCTCCAATCGGGGATGCCGTGGAATCCGGCGATGAACGCGGCGGGGATGGCTTCGTCGCCGTGGACGTCAATGGCCCAATGCACGCCGGTTTTGTCCATCGCATTGCGGATGCACAGCACTTCTGGGCTTTTCTCCAGCGAAGGTTCAGCCCATTCGCGGTTTAGGTTCACGCCAGCATAGTTAGTCCGCAAATGCCCGCGGCATGATCCGTCTGGATTGCAATTGGGTACGATATGCAGCGTGCATTTCTGCAGAAGTACCCTCGCATGCGGATCGGCAGGATCGGTCAGCATATCGAGCGCGCCCTCCATCCAATGTTCGGCCATGCTTTCGCCGGGATGTTGCCGCGCATAAAGCCAGACTTGCGTTTCGCCCTCGCCCATCGTTACGCAGTCAATCGGTTGGCCCTCGATACTATGGCCAAGGCTGCGCACGGTCACGCCCTCACAAAGCGACGTGTTAGCGATCAGATCATGATGGCGCTCCATGCTGAACGGCGCGAAATAGGCAAACCAGCTGATATTGCCAGTGGGGAAGAAGCGTATCGTTAGCGTCCCGCCCGCCGCCTTGGCGTCATAACTGGACAGCGCGCGGCCCCAATATTCGCGGTCTTCGGATACGCAGGCATTGTAATCGGTCCATCCACCGGGATAGGCGCTGGATTCAAGGCCGGTGATGTTCAGGATGATTTCCTCACCCGCATCGCTTTCGACACGGAAATGGAACCATTGAAAAAAATCGCTGTCTTTGTCCTTGCGGATCGACAGCGTTGCAGTGTCGTCTGCGATGGTATGGACGACGATATTGCCGCTGTCGAATGCGGCGTTGATGGAATGGATGGTCATATCGGGGTGTGCTTTCGGGGGTGGGTTTTCAAAAGTGATATAAGGCAAGCCGCAGCCCTGATCCTGTCGAAGGGTGTGTAGGCAACGCGCCCTTCGACAGGCTCAGTGCTACGGTTTTGGGGATAGAATTATGCGTGCGTCCTCAATGATCGAATACTATTTCAACGAACCGTAATCGTCTCGCCAGATTTGCCGGGGAAATCTTTAAACAAAGCCTCGGCCAGTTTTGATGCGGCGATGCCTGGCTGTGCGGCGGGGGTTCCGGCGCTGGCTTCTTGTAATGCCTTGCCCTCCCAGATTACCAGATCGTCGCTGCGGCGTTTGATCCGCACCGACAATTCGGTCAGGATCCGCGCCTTGGGCTTGTTGATCAAATTGGTGATGTCCAGCCCGACACCCAAACCGACGCCCGACCTGTATCCGCCGGTAGATCCGCCGACGCCAACCGAAACCGGGCTGCGTCCGCGTGCCGCTTCTGCTTCGAACGCCGAAAAGCTGACGACCGCGATAACATCTCCCGCCGCGCTATTTTCGGCATATCCCACCCGCTGCATTTCACGGCTAACAGCGGCAAGATAAGGCGATGCAGACAAGTTGCCCGGTCCGTCCGCCGCAATAACGCTGTAACTGCCACTGCCATAGGTCTGCCCATCTGCAACGCGGTTGAACCGCGTGACCTCGACCGGGCCAGTGGGTACAACACATCCCGACAATAACAAGGCAGCGATAAGAGGGGTAAGCCCCGCGAAAGACCGTGCGACACGCATATTTTTTACTCCCATTTTTACCGTTAGTAGCCAACCGAAGATGAACCTGCAATGATGCTTGACTTTGCGGGGGCTCAACCATATTAGCGCGCCTTCAAATGCTGGCTTTTGGCTGGTGTCACATATTCAATTAAAGTGGGTAATCCCGATGAAAGTCGTCAATTCTCTTAAGTCCCTCAAGGGCCGCCACCGCGATAATCGCGTGATTCGCCGCCGTGGTCGCACTTATGTCATCAACAAGACCCAACCCCGTTTCAAGGCTCGCCAAGGCTGATTGCCGTTGGCGATTCGCTCAAGCACTTACTGGGCGAAGTTAGAAATTCAGGCCGCCTGCGTTGATAACGCGGGCGGTTTTTTGCGTTTGGAGCCTTCGCGATGATTAAAGCGGTGGTGTTCGATGTCGGCAATGTCCTGTTCCATTGGGATTTGCGGGTGCTGTTCGCCAAACATATTGCCGATCCGGTCGAACTTGATTGGTTTCTAGCGCATGTCGTTACGCCGCAATGGCATTTTCAGCATGATGCGGGACGGGCGCTATCGGATATGACCTGCGAGCTGAGCGCACAGTTCCCGCAATACGCCCACCTGATTGAAATCTATGCAACTCGTTTTAACGAAACGATTCCCGGGCCAGTGGCGGGATCATTGGAGATAGTTGAGGAGCTGGCAGTACGCGGCGTACCGTTATTTGCCATCACCAATTTTGGCGCAGAATTTTGGGACGGTTTTCGGCCCACTCAGCCGGTATTTGACCTGTTCACCGATATTATCGTGTCGGGCGTAGAGAAAATGGTCAAGCCGGATGATGCAATCTACCAGTTGGCATTGCAGCGATTTGATTTGGCGGAGAACGAGGCGATATTCATCGACGATGTGCCCGCCAATGTAGAGGCCGCGAGGGCCAATGGTTTTGCAGCGCACGGTTTCAAGGACGCCGAAACATTGCGTGCAGAATTGATTTTGATCGGGTTGCTTGATTAAGGGCAGCTTGAATCAACTTCTAACGCTGAAACGACTGGTCCGCTCAGCCTACCCGAAATAATAGAGTGCAAAGCCTTCCATTCCCGAACTTCTTGTGCTTTAGCAATCCGCAGAAATCTTGAACACCCGCATATAGTCAAAGGACGTAATCTCCCATGAATATCCATGAATATCAGGCCAAAGAATTGCTCGCGAAATTTGGCGTAGCTGTGCCGCACGGTATTGCCGCGATGTCGGTTGAAGAAGCCGTCGCCGCTGCGAAGCAATTGCCCGGACCGTTGTATGTGGTGAAATCGCAAATTCATGCGGGCGGACGCGGTAAGGGCAAGTTCAAGGAATTGGGCCCCGATGCCAAAGGCGGCGTGCGTTTGGCGTTTAATCTGGACGAAGTAGAATCGCATGCAAAAGACATGCTGGGCAACACGTTGGTTACGATCCAAACCGGACCAGAGGGCAAACAAGTGAACCGCCTGTACATCACCGACGGCGCGGACATAAAGCAAGAGTTTTACCTAGCATTGCTAGTCGACCGCGCCACCAGCCGGATCGCGGTTGTCGCATCGACCGAAGGCGGCATGAATATCGAGGACGTCGCGCACGACACGCCCGAAAAAATCCACACTATCCTGATCGATCCAGTCACTGGCATCATGCCGCACCACGGCCGCAGCGTTTCTGCCGCTTTGGGCCTGACAGGTGACTTGGCCAAACAGGCAGCAAAAGTTTTAGGCTGTCTTTATGACGCATTTGTCGCCACCGATGCCGAGCAGATCGAGATTAACCCGCTGGCAATTTGCGAAGGCAAGGACGGCGACGAGCTGCTTGTGCTCGACGCGAAAGTCGCGTTCGACAGCAACGCGATGTTCCGCCACAAAGACTTGGCCGAGCTGCGCGATTTAACCGAAGAAGACCCCGCCGAAGTTGAAGCATCCGAATATGATCTGGCCTATATCAAGCTCGACGGAAATATTGGTTGCATGGTCAACGGCGCAGGACTTGCCATGGCGACGATGGACATCATCAAACTGAACGGCGAATTCCCCGCCAACTTCCTCGATGTAGGCGGCGGCGCGAACAAAGAAAAAGTAACCGCAGCGTTCAAAATCATCCTGAAAGACCCTGCGGTCAAGGGCATCTTGGTCAACATTTTCGGCGGCATCATGAAATGCGACATTATTGCTGACGGTATCGTCGCAGCGGCAAAAGAAGTGAATTTGAGCGTGCCGCTGGTCGTCCGCCTTGAAGGAACAAACGTGCAGCAGGGCAAGGACATTTTGGCAAACAGCGGCCTGCCGATTGTATCGGCCAATGACCTTGGCGATGCGGCGCAAAAGATTGTGGCCGAGGTCCGCAAGGCGGCGTGATCAACAAAGGCCTCCCTCGCCTAAAGAGGAGAGAGCAAATGCGCTTGACGTTCACGTAAACGTCAAGCATAGGCGCAACAGTTTTGGCGGGTATTCATCCGTCGAGTGAGTCGTACAAAAGGAAACAGCAATGAAAATCCTCGTCACCGTAAAACGGGTCATCGATTATAACGTCAAACCGCGCGTCAAACCGGACGGCAGCGGCGTTGATCTGGCCAATGTCAAAATGAGCATGAACCCGTTCGACGAAATCGCCGTCGAAGAAGCTTTGCGTTTGCGCGAAAAGGGCGTTGCCACCGAGGTGATCGCGGTTTCCGTCGGTCCTGAAAAAGCGCAGGAAACATTGCGTACTGCGCTCGCCATGGGCGCGGACCGGGCGATCCTGATCGTGGCTGAAGATGTTGAGCCTTTGGGCGTGGCCAAATTGCTCGCCAAGGTGATGGACGAAGAGCAACCCGGCCTTGTTATCTTGGGCAAACAGGCGATTGACGACGATAGCAACCAAACGGGGCAGATGTTGGCCGCGCTAACGGGCCGTCCGCAAGGTACATTTGCCAATGCGATCACGGTTGACGGCGACAGCGTGAAAGTGACCCGTGAAGTCGACGGCGGTCTTGAAACCGTATCGCTGAAAACTCCGGCAATCATCACCACCGACCTGCGCCTGAATGAGCCGCGCTATGCGTCTTTGCCCAACATCATGAAGGCGAAGAGCAAGCCGATGGCGATGAAGACGCCTGCCGATTACGGCGTCGATGTTGCCCCGCGCCTGACCACGTTGAAAGTCGTAGAGCCGCCAATGCGCGCCGCCGGAATCAAGGTCGCCGACGTTGCCGAACTGGCCGCAAAGCTGAAAGAAATGGGAGTGCACTCATGAAAACCCTCGTTTATGTAGAACATGACAATGCGTCATTGAAGGACGCAACTTTGGCTGTCGTTACCGCAGCATCACAATTGGGCGAAGTGCATTTGCTGGTTGCCGGATCGGGCTGCGGCGCGGTTGCCGATGCTGCTGCAAAAATTGCCGGTGTTGCCACCGTGCATGTCGCGGATGATGCCGCGTTCGCCAATCAACTGGCCGAAAATGTCGCGCCTTTGGTGGCCGGATTGATGGCCAGCCACGACGTGTTCTTGGCGCCAGCTACCGCGCACGGCAAGAATATCGCGCCGCGCGTTGCCGCCTTGCTCGACGTCATGCAGATCAGCGATATCCTGAGCGTGGAAAGCGCCGATACCTTTACCCGGCCGATTTACGCGGGCAACGCGATTGCGACCGTGCAATCGTCCGACGCCAAAAAAGTCATCACCGTGCGCGGTACTGCCTTTGCCAAGGCCGACGCCACCGGCGGATCAGCAGCGATTGAGGCCGTTGCCGCAGTTGCCGATTCGGGCACCTCGACCTTCGTTGGTGCAGAGATCGTCAAGCTGGAACGCCCCGAGCTGACCAGTGCCAAGATCATCGTATCGGGCGGCCGCGCATTGAAAGACAGCGCGACATTTGAACAAATCATCCTGCCGCTCGCCGATAAGCTGGGCGCAGCGGTGGGCGCCAGCCGCGCTGCGGTGGATGCGGGCTATGTCCCCAATGACTATCAAGTCGGGCAGACAGGCAAGATCGTTGCACCAGACGTATATATTGCCGTCGGCATTTCCGGCGCGATCCAGCATCTGGCCGGAATGAAAGACAGCAAAGTCATCGTCGCCATCAACAAAGACGAAGACGCCCCGATTTTTCAGGTGGCGGATTTGGGCCTAGTCGCCGATTTGTTCACCGCAGTGCCGGAGTTGACGGCGGTGGTTTGAGCGGCGTTTCGGCTATATTTGAATAACGAAAAGGGCGGCCATTGTGCTGCTCTTTTTTAACTCATTTGCCAGCCAATCTATAAACTGCGGCCCGCGCGATGCTGCCCATCATGCCCCAAAGTAAAGCTGGACAATATGCGGCTTTCCAAATAGCTTGCCATGGCAACTGAGATTGGAGCTATGCCAATGTTTTTAAGACATAAATGGACAGCGGTTTTGGTTGGCGCAGCCTTTCTGACGACTTCACCGGCATCCGCTGCAAAAGAACCGCTGCGGCTTAAGCCAACTTCGAAA
>CAWDID010000022.1:0-35627 GCA_963802245.1 uncultured Alphaproteobacteria bacterium
TATCGACCACAATCTTGCCGAAATGGGTGTTCGATGCCTGATGCCGGAATGCGTCGGCAAGGTTTGCCAGCGGAAAGCTCTTGTCGAGCACGGGCTTGATCCCCGAAACATTGATGGCGCGGATCATGTCGATTTGCTGCTGGCGGCTGCCGACGGTAAGGCCCTGTACGCGCAGCTGTTTGGCCATCAGGGTAACGGTCATAACCGGGCCAACATAGCCTGCCAATATGCCGATCACCGCGACATGGCCGCCGTTACGCGCCGCGATCATCGATTGATCGAGCGTACCTGCACCGCCAATCTCAACCACATGGTCAACGCCGACTCCGCCGGTTAGCTCAAGCACTTTCATGCCCCATGCCTCGGTTTCTTTATAGTTGATCAGATGATCGGCGCCGAGTGCCTTTAGCCGCTCCAACTTTGTGTTGCTCGACGACGTTGCGATCACGGTGCAGCCCATTGCCTTGGCGAACTGTAGCGCGAATATCGACACGCCGCCGGTGCCTTGGACCAGCACGCTGCTGCCCGGTTTGATGCCGCCATCGACCACCAGCGCGCGCCACGCCGTCAATCCCGCGCAGGTCAGTGTTGCCGCTTCGGCATGACTGTAACCCTTTGGGGCATGGGTGAACCACGTTGTCGGCGCGGTCACCGCTTCGCGGGCATAGCCGTCAATTCCGTCGCCGGGGACGCGGGTGAAGGCATCGCTGGGTGCTGTGCCATCAAGCCAAAAGGGAAAGAAAGTTGTGACCACCGCGTCGCCCACTTTAAATTCGGTTACGCCGTCGCCGACCGCCGTTACTTCACCAGCACCGTCGGACATCGGGATACGGCCATCCGCACTGGGAATCATACCCATCACCACGGCATAGTCATGATAATTGAGGCTTGACGCATGTAGCCGGACACTAATTTCGCCAGCGGCTGGCGCGGCGGCATCGGCAATGTCGACAAGCGTGAGATTGTCGAGGCCAGCGGGTGCTTTTATCTGGATAGCTTTCATGGCGCAGTTTCCTCAATTGATTCGGTTCTGGCTTGACGTGCCCGTAAACTGGTTCAACATTCAAGCCCCAATTGCCGTACTGCCCAAATGAAGGGCCATGACCTGATCAACCGCGGTTAAACTTTGGTCGATGCAAAATCGCCTTCAAAGATCACGCCCTGCACTTTTACCTCCCGCAATCGCGAAGCACCGGCGGCATAAGGATCGCGATCCAGCACCGTGAAATCCGCCTTTTTACCAGCCGCGATGGAGCCGACCAGCGCGTCCATACCTATGACTTGCGCGGCCTCTATGGTGATCGCCCGCAAAGCTTTGTCGAGGGTCAGTCGCTCATTGGGTGCCTTCAGCTTGCCTGCGATGGTGACGCGGTTGGCGGCAACCCAGGCGAGGTAGAGCGGATCAATCGGGGCCATGTTGAAATCGCTGTGCAGCCCCAACGGAACGTTCTTGCGTTCGAGTGAGCCGAGCCGGTTCATGTTTGCTGCGCGGTCTGGCCCAAGGCCATGCTGTTCGTAAACATCACCAAGCACGCGGATATAATTGGGCTGCGCGGAGACCATCAGGCCCATGCGCGCGATCCTCCGGTTTTGTGCTTCGGTCGAATAGCCGAGATGCTCAAGCGTAATCGTTTGCGAATGCTTCGTGGGCAAACGTTCCAGCGCACCCAGCACAACATCAAGCCCTTCATCGCCGTTGACATGGATATGCAGCGAAAATCCCGCTTCCCAGAAGCGGTTAAATTGCGCGCTCAGAACGGCAGGCTCCGTAATCCATTTGCCCAAATGACCGTCAAGATAGCCGGGCGCGTTCATCCGCATGTTGAGTGCAAAAAATGCGCCGTCCGCGAGCATCTTCACGCGCCGGTCGATGCGGACATGGGGGCTGGCAAATTGACTGTTGGCGCTTTGCATCCAGGTATCAAGATCAGCCTCTTCGGCAAGCGTACTCGCCAGCGGCATCAGCATGACCCGCGACGGATTGCCCGGCCGTTCAAACGCCGCACGGATCAACCCTGCCTCCAAACCAAAGCTGGCAAAGATGCCGGTCCCCATATCGGATACGGTGGTGACGCCTTTGCTAAGCATCATTTGCTGCAACGCGGCCATGCCGGACTGTATCTTTTGCGGGGTCATGATAGCGGCGCGCAATTTGCCAAGTGCGATCATCAGACCTGTCTCGGAAAACACACCGCGCGCAAAATCGACATGTGCCGGATCGGCTTTCGCGGCGGTCACGGCGACATCAAATGCAGCTTTGTCGGCAAACCCCCAACTTTTCATCGCGGCTGTGTTCAAGATGACATCATGGAAGCTACGCTGCCAAATGATGACGGGCCTGTCTGGCGCAATTTGATCGAGCAGAGCGCGGTCAAGCGATCCGTGAAACAGCTCGTGATATCCCCAGCAAATGAATGGATCGTCCTTGGACTTTGCCAGCTCTTCAGTGATCCGCGCGCGCCAGCCTGCAGGCGTCTGTGTGCCCTTGGCAAATCCGCTCGGCAAATCCCAATCATCGGGTGCGACGAAAGGAATGTTGAGCATGATCGCTGATTGAATCGGGTGGACGTGCGGATCAATCAAGCCGGGCATCAAAACATTTTTGGCAAAGCGCCGGTCCACCTCGACCGTTCGCCCCTTGGTCCAAGGATCGAGTTCGGCCAGCGTATTACCAAGCCCAAGGATCAGACCGCCTGCGACCGCGACAAAGCGCGCCGACGGATTGGTGGGTTCCATCGTGATGATCTTAGCCGCTTCATAGATTTTGACATTGGAGTAAGCCAGTCCACCACTTGATGCCGCAGCGGCAAAAGGGGTTGCAGCCAGTAATGCCAAATGTTTGCGCCGTGTGATGTCCATAAATAATCCCCCAATATCCCGATATTCTGTTTAGCGAATCGGTATCATCTTATTCGCGGCCAAAATACAGACAAATAAAATATAGCATTGGGCCAGCTGCGGGTTTTGGAATGGCTATCTTGATCAGCCAGTACGCACCGAAGCTTCTTCACTGCGATAGTAAAGGAATGTAAGCCACAATGACGCTGCGCCCAACAGATGCCAGACGGCGTGACCTTGCAGCAAGCTTTGCGGCGCGCAAACGACGCCGTGCTGGTCAAGGTTCCAGATCGCGAAGGCGGCAGCCTTGGTGAATATCCCGGCGGCATAATACCCCACTTTGATCCCCGGGCGGCGCGGGCGGGCGAACACGAGCTCGATCAAGATTGCAGCAATCAGCACGACGGCAAACAACCACCGACGGGCCTCGGGCTGGGTATAAAGGATGACGAGCAACGCTGTGACGAGCACGACATAGAGCGTGACAGCGCGGCGGCCCGGTAATCCGAGCCAGCACGAAAGCGCGCTGACCAGCATGAAGCCGCTGGTGAAATACATTCCGGTCACGTCAAAAAACTGGCCCCACAGCGTCAAGGTAGCATGCAGCAAGACCGAACCAAGCCCAACGAAGATCGCGGTTATGCCGAAAACAATCGCGGCAATATGGTGAAAGCCGGATCGCCAATTCGCACCGCGTGCCATCAGGATCATCAAAAATCCGGCAAAGGCATAGCCATAGCTCGACCAACTGTTTGCCGGTTGAACGATCAGTGATCCCGCGCGCGGCCATTCACAAAAACAGCGCGTAGTGGTGCAAGTCGCGGGCGCATAAATAGACCAGTCTGGCCCGAGCACGCTCAGCAAGATCGTAATGCAAAACATGCTGACCAAAGTGAGGCCTGCAGCCATAAAAATATCGCGTTGTCTTATCATGTCCTTGGGTGTGCCTGCTTTTACAGGTGAGGGCAAATAAAAGTAGCAAATCGCCACTGGATTGATAATGTGCGCACCACGGCTGAATTGGGCCCTATATGGAGAGTATGTGATGAAGTTATTTGGCGCGCCAGTTTCCCCTTTTGTGCGTAAAGTTTTGGCCTATGCGGCAGAAAAAGGATTGACCTTGGAACTGATTCCGGTCGGTATTGGTGACCCAAATCCGGAATTCATCGAATGCAGCCCCTTTAAAAAAATGCCTGCATTCAAAGACGGTGATTTCCGCATATCGGATTCGTCCGCGATCATTACTTATTTGGAGGCAAAGCATCCTGAACAGCCGATGCTACCCGCCGATCCGGCCAACCGCGCCCGCGTGATCTGGTTCGAAGAATTTGCCGACAGCATGTTGACGGCGGCACTCGGCGTCATCTTTTTCAACATGGTGGTTAAACCGAAATTCTTGCAGCAAGAGCCCGATTTGGAAGCGGTGGAAAATGCCAAGGCCACTCTGGTACCGCCGGTCTGCGATTATCTGGAGGGCGTGATTCCGGCGTCGGGATTTTTGGTTGGCGACGCGCTAACGTTGGCCGATATTGCGGTGGCCAGTCCGTTTGTGAACGCCGCGCATTGCGGATATGTGCCTGACGCAGCGGCCTATCCCAAATTGACTGCCTATCTCGCTGCAATCCACGCCCGGCCGAGCATGGGTGATTGGATCGGACGCGAGCGCAAGATGTTGGGGTTGACGTAACGCGGCGCGCCGCATCAAAGCAATCATTGAACCAAAAGGCGCGGAAATTACGATAGCCGCGCCTTTTTTGGTACCTAACACGCAAATTAGCTCTGGGTTGTTACCGCTTCCGATGGCAATGACACATATCCAACCGAGCGGCAGCAATTGTCCGCGCAACGTCCAATCCCGCCAGTGAGTGCCCATGCAATTTTCCCATTTCGATATTGCCCATTTCGACATAGACGGTTTCCTGCGCAATTATTGGCAGAAAAAGCCGCTGCTGATTAAGAACCCTTGGGCTGATTGGCAAAATCCGGTTCAGCCCGACGATCTGGCGGGACTGGCGTGTGAACAGGAAGTTGAATCGCGGCTGATCGTGCAGACCAAAACCGGCTGGACTGTCGAGCATGGTCCGTTGACCGAAGCGCGTTTTGGCAAGCTTGGCAAAGCACCTTGGACGTTGTTGGTGCAGGCGGTCGACCATGCCATGGTAGAGGTCGCCGCGTTGATCGAACCGTTTCGGTTTGTCCCCAATTGGCGGATTGATGATGTGATGGTCAGCTATGCCAGCGATGGCGGTGGCGTGGGACCACATTTTGACCAATATGACGTGTTCCTGATTCAGGGGCTGGGCACGCGCCGCTGGCAAGTGGGGCCGCACGGGGTGGCCGCTTGCGATGACACCGCGGCTTTGTTACCGCACGATGATCTGCGCCTTCTCGCCAACTTTGAAGCGGTTCACGAATGGCTGCTTGAACCCGGCGATATCCTCTATATCCCGCCGCGCGTTGCGCACAATGGCGTTGCGGTTGGCGATGATTGCATGACCTACTCCGTCGGATTTCAGGGCTCCATCGCGGGCAGAGCTGATCGGGCATTTTGCCGATGACCTGCTCGCCGAAATGCCCGATGATGATCGTTATTCTGATCCGGGTTTGTCCGCGCAAAGCAACCCGGGCGAAATTTCTGCCGATGCCGTGGCGGCGTTGCACGCGATGATTACGCAGCGGCTTGGCGACCGCGATGCCTTTGCCCGCTGGTATGGAATATACAATAGCACACCCAAATATCCCGAAATTGATTGGTCGCCCGGCATGCCCGTGGACGCCGCCGAATTGCAGTCGCGGCTGTCAGACGGAGAGGCTCTATGCCGCAACCCGGCGAGCCGCTTTTCGTTTATCCGGCGCGGCGCGGACGGTGTATTGCTGTTTGTTGATGGCCAGTGTTTTGAATGCTCCGGTGAAACTGCGGCCTTTGCCGAGATACTTTGCGCGCAGGTCCGCTTTTTGGCCGCAGCGAATGTTTCAGAAACGGGTGCGACGATGGAGTTGATCGCAAAGCTGGTGGATATGGGCAGCGTGGCGTTTGAGGACGCGGATGACGACGAGAATTGACGACCGTGGATGCTAGCCCCATATTTGATCATGTTGAATCGTCATTGCGAGGAACGTAGTGACGAAGCAATCCAGAGCAAGTAGATGCAACACTGGATTGCCGCGCTTCGCTCGCAATGACGAAGTTCTTGAAACAATGCCCAGTTTCTACCCTCAGTCCCTCCCCTGATGAGCAATGAAGAGAGGAAAATATGCGAACTCGCTTAAGCATTTGCCGCAAAAAAGCGCGCTATCCGGCTGAGGCAGAAGCAATGGCCGCCGCGTCACGCGCACCCTTTCCTCTGCATCCCTATCGCTGTGAGCGATGCTGGCAATTCCATCTGACTGGCCGGACTAAAGGCAAACGGGTATTGCGGCCGCAAACATAACCGCGCGAAAATCGCTGAGCTATTTGTTAATCCATCAAACATCGACCTGCCGCCATTCGCCGACCTGCAACCCTTCGGTTGTCCAATCACCGATGCTCCAACGCACCAACCGCAATGTCGGGTGCCCGGTCGCTGCTGTCATTCGGCGTACTTGGCGGTTTCGGCCTTCTCGGATCGTGAGGCTTAACCAGCTATCGGGAATGTTCTTACGGACGCGGATCGGCGGATCGCGCGGCCACAATTCGGGGTCTGCGATGCGTGCCGCCTCCGCTGGCAGGGTCATGCCGTCTTTCAAACGCACGCCGGCCCGCAACGAAGCAAGCGCCGCCTCGTCCGGTTCGCCCTCGACCTGCACCAGATAGGTTTTTGGCATCTTGTATTTGGGGTCCGCGATCTGTGCCTGCAACCGGCCATCATCGGTTAGCAACATCAACCCCTCGCTATCCATATCCAGTCTGCCCGCCGGGTAAACGCCGGGAACATCGATGTAGCCGGACAATGTCGGGCGCGGCGATCCTGCCGTGCTATTCGGTGCCCCGGCATCGGTAAATTGCGGCAACACGCCAAATGGTTTGTTGAACAGAATCAGTTTTGACATGTTGTGTGGCCTGCGTATCCAATATTTTACCCGGGTGTTATTGACAACAATTTTATCCGGATGTAATAGGGCGCTTTAAAGCTGGAGTAGGATCATAATGTCAAGTGTTACGGCATTTCTTGCCGAAAAGAGGATTGCCTCGGGCGAACGAGACGAGGTTGCCAGGACGATCAAGGATCGGCTTTCTGAGCACGACGGCGCAGTCTTGGTATTCGAGGATCGGACAGGCCGGATCACTGATCTTGATTACCGCGGCGCCGTACCGCGCAGTGCTGGCCGTCCGAAGCTGGGCGTGCACGCTCGCGAGGTAACGCTGTTGCCCCGGCATTGGGATTGGCTGTCCGAACAACCCAGTGGCGCATCGGCGGCCCTACGGCGGCTTGTTGACGAAGCCCGGGGCAAAGGATTGAGCGAACGCGAGCGCCGCGACGCGGTCTATCGTTTCATGCAAGCCGCGTGCGGTGACATGCCGGGCTATGAGGAGGCGCTGCGCGCGCTCTATGCGGCGCGCGAGCAAGATTTTTTCGGGATCGTAGACGGGTGGCCAGAGGACATCAGCCGCTACATTCGCAAACTGTTCGGCGGCGGCGCGGATCATTCGGGAGCCAGTTCATGCGCGTAGCGACCTGCCGCTGCGGCAACCTGCGCGCCGAATGCAGCGAAGAGCCTGTGCGTGTAAGCGTGTGCCATTGCACCGAATGCCAACGCCGGACCGGCAGCGCATTTTCGGCGCAAGCGCGTTTTCCAACGGGCAGCGTGAAAGTTGAAGGCGCATTTAGCACCTTCATCCGCACAGCCGACAGCGGCCGCAACCTCACATACCAGTTCTGCCCAAGCTGTGGATCGACTGTTGCCTATCAGATCGACGCATGGCCGGAAGTAATAGCCATCCCATTGGGCGCGTTCACACAAGGGGAATTGCCTGCCCCGGTTTATTCGCTCTATGAACGCCGAAAGCGCCCTTGGGTGAGCATTGCCGGGGACGGAATGGAGCATCTCGACTGAACCGGCTTACTTTTCCCGCACTACAGAACAATAAATGCCGCATTGCGAAATTGGGATCCCCTCACCCCACCAAACGCTATTGAACAACCGTTCAATTTGGCATATCCTCCCTCCATGCGCACAGAACCGGAAACCCGCCGCCATCAAATTATTGATGCAGCTATTGCAACTTTGGCTGAAATTGGTCTTGTTGATTTCACATTTAACGCGGTGGCGGCGCGGGCGGATGTGTCGGCGGGGTTGGTCGTGCATTATTTTGGCGACAAGGAATCGCTGCTGGAGGCGGCGTTTCGCACTGTTGCCCGGCGGTTGAATGCTTATGCAGCAGCGCGGATCGGCATGGCAGATGGACCGCGCGCGCGGGTCGAGGCGCTGGTCGACGCGCATCTTGGCCATAATGATTTTGCCGAGGAAACCGCGCGGGTCTGGCTGTCATTTTGGGGACATGCACTGCACGTGCCAAAGCTGGCCCGGGTGCAGCGCGCGCACCAACAAAGGTTGCTGTCCAACTTGCGATATGATCTGCGCCGTCTGGTTGAACCGGGAGAGGTTGGCCGGATAGCGGAGACGATTGCGTCGATGATTGACGGCGTCTGGCTGCGTTCGGCGATGACCGGAGGGTCGGCGTTGCAAAGCGGCGTCGCCCGCGATTTGATATCGGATTTCATTGCCCGCAATGTTGGGGCTAAACCAGTGCCAGTGCCGGAACAAAGTTTTGACACAGTCAATCCGGCCACGGGCGAAGTGCTGGCGACGATCCGCATTGACGCCGCCGCCGATATTGACCGCGCCGTTGCCCGCGCCGCTGCTGCGCAAAAATTGTGGGCCAAGGTGCCGGGCGCAGAACGGGGCCGGATATTGCACCGCGCGGCGGCGTTGCTGGTGGAGCGTAATGATCATCTGGCGCGGCTGGAAAGCCAGGATACCGGAAAGCCAATTCAAGAAACGATCGCGGTTGATGTGCTGTCCGGCGCCGATTGTATCGAATATTATGCGGGTCTTGCGCGGACGATTTCGGGCGAACATTTTGATCTTGGCACGGGTGCGTTTGGTTATACAAGGCGCGAGCCATTGGGCGTTGTCGGCGGGATCGGGGCGTGGAATTATCCGGTCCAGATAGCCTGCTGGAAATCTGCGCCAGCTCTTGCGTGCGGCAATGCGATGATATTCAAGCCTGCCGAACTGACCCCCTTGACCGCCATCGAGCTTGAAAAAATCTACCTTGAAGCAGGGCTTCCGGAGGGGCTGTTTCAGGTCGTGCAAGGCAAAGGCGATACCGGCCGGTTGCTCAGCCTGCATCCCGGCATTGCCAAAATGTCGCTAACCGGCGAAGTTGGCACGGGCAAGAAAGTGATGATCGACGCGGCGAGCACGCTCAAATATGTCACGCTAGAACTTGGCGGAAAATCGGCATTGATCGTTTTTGAGGATGCCAATCTGGATGAGGCGGTATCGGGCGCTTTGCTTGCCAATTTCTATTCGGCGGGTGAAGTGTGCACCAACGGCACGCGGGTTTTCGTGCACAAAAACATCCGCGATGAATTCCTGGCCAAGCTGAAAACGCGGACGCAAAAGATGATTATCGGCGATCCGCTTGATCCCGCAACGCATGTCGGCGCGCTGATTTCGCAGGCCCACATGGAAAAAGTGCTCGGCTACATCGCGCTCGGCCAGCAACAGGGGGCGACACTGTTTCTGGGCGGCAAGCGCGTGACGGCGGGCGATCTTGCCAAGGGCGCGTTCGTTGAGCCCACCATCTTCACCGGCTGCACCGATGATATGGGCATTGTCCGCGAGGAAATTTTTGGCCCGGTGATGGCAGTGCTCGATTTTGCGGACGAAGCCGAAGTGATCGCGCGCGCCAATGCCACCGATTTCGGGCTGGCTGCGGGTATCTTCACCAACGATTTGACCCGCGCCCACCGCGTTATTGCCGAGCTGGACGCGGGTACTTGCTGGATCAACACTTACAATATCACGCCGATTGAAATGCCCTTTGGCGGTAACAAGCAATCGGGGTTGGGCCGCGAAAACGGGCGCGCCGCGATTGAACATTATACCCAACTGAAAAGCGTCTATGTCGCGATGGAACCGATTGATGCGCCCTATTGAGACGTTTGATTACATCATCGTCGGAGCAGGATCAGCAGGCTGCGTGCTCGCCGACCGGCTGAGTGCAGATGGCCAACACAAAGTCTTGCTGATCGAATATGGCGGGTCGGACCGGTCGATCTTTATCCAGATGCCGGCCGCCCTCGCCTACCCGATGAACAGCAAGCGGTGGAATTGGGGCTATGAAAGCGAACCTGAACCGAATCTGGGTGGCAGGCGCCTGCACTGTCCGCGCGGCAAGGGGCTGGGCGGATCGTCGTCGATCAACGGGCTGGTTTATGTGCGCGGCAATGCGCTCGATTTTGAGAAATGGCAGAATGAGGACGGCGCACGCGGCTGGGGCTATGCCAATGTCTTGCCCTATTTCAAACGCGCGGAAACGCGGGCCGAAGGCGGCAATGAATATCGCGGCGGCGAAGGCCCGCTGTCGACGACCTATGGCACGTTAAAAAATCCGCTGCACCGTGCGTGGCTCGATGCCGCGCAACAGGCTGGGTATGGCTTAACCGAAGACTATAATGGCTATGCCCAAGAAGGCTTCGGCCGGATGGACATGACAGTGCGCAATGGCACACGCTGTTCGGCGGCCAAGGCGTATCTGTATGAAGCTCGCAAGCGGTCCAATCTGCGCGTGATTGAACACGCGCTCGCCACGCGAATAATGTTTGAAGGCAAGCGCGCGGTCGGCGTTGAATATGAGCGCGGCGGACAACTGCATCAGGTTCGTGCATCGGGCGAAGTGATCCTGTCAGGCGGGCCGATCAATTCGGTGCAGTTGCTTAAGCTGTCCGGCATTGGTCCAGCGGCGGAGCTGGCGGAGCATGGCATCGCTGTACTTGCCGACCGGCCGGGCGTTGGCGCAAATTTGCAGGATCATCTCGAATTTTATTTCCAGATGGCCTGTACACAGCCAATCACGCTGTATGGCAAAGCCAATCTGCTGGGCAAGGCGATGATCGGGGCGCAGTGGCTGTTCCTGCGATCGGGCGAAGGGGCGAGCAACCAGTTTGAAAGTTGCGGTTTCATCCGTAGCCGTGAGGGCATCCAATATCCCGACATCCAATATCATTTCTTTCCGATGGCGATCAATTATGATGGCAGCTCGCTTGCTACCGAACATGGTTTTCAGGCGCATGTCGGGCCGATGCGGTCAAAGAGCCGGGGCACTGTAACTCTGAAAAGCGGCGATCCGCATGATAAGCCCAAGATTCTGTTCAACTATATGAGCCACTCCGACGACTGGACAGAAATGCGCGCCTGTGTCCGCCTGACGCGCGAGATTTTTCAGCAGGCTGCCTTTGCCCCTTACCGGGGCCGCGAGATTCAGCCGGGTGCAGATTGCGTGACCGATGCACAAATTGACGCCTTTATCGCCGATCATGTCGAAAGCGCGCTGCACCCCAGCTGTACTTGCAAAATGGGTGACCCTAGCGATCCGATGGCCGTCGTCGATCCCGAATTGCGCGTGATTGGCGTCGAGGGTCTTCGCGTCGTCGACAGTTCTGTGATGCCATCGATTACCACGGGCAACTTGAACGCGCCAACAATCATGATTGGCGAAAAAGGTGCAGACCACATACTGGGCAAGCCCTTGCTCGCCCCATCCAACGCGCCGTTCCATATCGCACCGAATTGGCAAACATCACAGCGTTGACGCAAAGCATCAGTGGAACTGCACAGAGGCGCGGAAAACCGCTTGCCCGGCCATAGTTATTCTGTACTATACGCCTAATACAGCACAGTAAGGGGGCGGCATTATGACAATCGATCCGGCGGCAGCGACGGCTAAGTACATTGACGGGCTTGGCCCTGTGGCATTGGAAAAGGCGGCGGATTATACCAGCGGCGGCCATTGGTTGTTGCTGTGGGGTCTGATTGTTACCGGCCTTGTTAGCTGGATTATCATCCGGACCGGCATTCTTGAAAAGATCTCGAACAAGCTGGCGGCGCGCGGTTTTGCGTTGCGCACTTGGCTAATTTGCACGGCGTTTATGCTGGTGTCGTCGTTGCTGACTTTGCCGTGGGATCTGTACGAGGATTTTTGGCGCGAAACGAGCTATGGGCGAACCAGCCAACCGCTCGCCGATTTCCTTGGCCAAGGCGCGATTGGCTTGGTCATTAGCTCAGTTCTAGGTGGCCTTTTCTTCTTCGGCGTCTATGCGCTGATCCGCAAGGCTGGCCGGACGTGGTGGCTGTGGTCGGGCGGGTTGGCGGCATTTGCCATTTCGGCCGGACTGCTCGTGTCGCCGATCCTGATCGAGCCGCTGTTCAACGAATATAAGCCAGTTCCTGAAGGACCAGTGCGCGCCGCTTTGCTCGATATGGCGGACGAAGCAAAGATTCCGCATGACCGCATCTTTGTCTATGATGGATCGCGCCAATCGAACAATTTTACCGCCAATGTCTCGGGAGTGTTCGGGTCGGCGCGGATCGCTATATCGGATGTTGCGCTGGGCAAAGCATCGCTGGACGAGGTTAAGGCCGTAACCGGGCATGAGATCGGCCATTATGTTCAGGGCCATATTTGGCGCAGCGTGGCGGTATTTTCGGTGCTGGCGGTCCTGTTGTTTTTCCTCGCGGACCGGCTGTTCCCACGATTTGCCCGGCTGTTCGGTAGCAGCGCGGCAATTTCCGATCCGGCCGGATTTCCCGTGCTGATATTCATCGTGTCATTGCTTGGCCTGTTTGCCTTACCGGTAACAAACGGAATGACGCGCATGGGCGAAAGCGAGGCAGACGCTTATTCCTTGCGAACCGTGAACCTGCCCGATGCGTTGGCGGGGGCATTGGTCAAGACCGCTGAATATCGCAATCCGCGGCCCAATCCGGTTGCAGAGTTCCTATTTTACACCCATCCCTCGGTTGAACGGCGCGTGCGCGCTGCGATGGAGTGGAAAGCTGCGCATTCGTCCGCAAAGCCAGATTAGAGAGCATTATCGCCATCGATCGGCGCCAATTACCAAAACTAATTGTTGATATTAAATTTGCGGCATTCGCCAGAAATGCCATGAACACACCAATAATATGAGTAGCTTAGGTTTGTTTCGCGTTGCCCGATGGCGCGCTTACTAAACCGCAGCGTTATTCGGCTTGCAGAATTGAGGATTTATCTATTTCATGGGGATATTGGGTGAGGCCAAAAAGGCTACCTGCACCAAGGGAGAGATACAGTGACCAGCAATTCCAGCCTTCGTGGGCTTCAAATATTTCCGCGCCGCCAACTATCGCTTGCCGCAATATTACTGGCGACATCGCCGACGACGCTTTGGGCGCAAACACCAGTAGATGAAACAGCCGCCGACGAAGCCGACATTGTGGTGACCGCGCAGAAACGCGAACAACGGCTGCAAGATGTCGGCGTTTCAGCAACGGTTCTGGGCGGAGAGGCGCTTGCCAATCTCAACATTTCAAATGCTACCGATATTACCCGCGCCGTACCTAATCTAAAATTCAACGCCTATTCGTCATCGCAGGTTGTGTTCAACGTGCGCGGCGTTTCGCAGAATGATTATGGTGACCAACAAGAACCGCCGGTCGCGGTGTATCAGGATGATTCCTATGCCAGCTCGATCAACACCGCGAGCTTTCCGGTATTCGATTTGGCGCGGGTAGAGGCGCTGCGCGGACCGCAAGGGACATTGTTTGGCCGCAACGCCACAGGCGGCGCTGTCCAATTCGTTTCCAATCAACCGACGAAGGAGTTTGGCGGTTATATTTCGGGCACCTATGGCCGCTATAATCAGGCAATCATCGAAGGCGCGGTTTCTGCGCCACTAGGCGACAATGCAGGCATCAGGATCGCTGGAATTTACGACCGCGATGATGGCTATATTAAACATCGCGTCCCCGGTTTCAAGGATTTGGGTGCCAACAACCATTGGGCATTGCGCGGCATATTGGCGCTGGAACCATCGGCCAGTTTCAAGGCCAAGCTGACCGTTCGCTATGCGCAGGCCGACAAGGAACGTCAGGCTGGCCTTTATTCAAGCGAACCCGCCTGCCCCAATGCACAGTTTCAGGGCGAGTTTTTGGCGCCCACCGCGACCTGCGCTTATTGGGTCAATTTTGGCGTGGGCAATCCCGGTCCTGGTACCGCCGCCAGCGGTTTCCGCGATGATTCGATAACCCCGTCACGCGGCGGCACGCCCTTTGCAACGCGCGAAACCTCGCCGTCCTATGTGGACCGGAAACTGTTTGGATCGACGCTGCGTCTTGATGTCGCTGCTGGTAATGTCGATCTGGTTTCAATCACTGACTATCAAACGCTGCGGAAATTTTACACCGAAGGCGGGGATTCTTCGCCAGATCTTGGCGTGGTGTTTTTTCAAGGTGCCAAATCACATCAGGTGTCGCAGGAGTTTCGGGCTTCAACCAAGATCGGCGCCGCGTACCTAGTTGCAGGCGCTTATGGTCTGATTATTGACGGCGACTATACAGGTAAGTTTGCGTCACCCTTCTACGCGTATGACCCCAGCGTTGCATTTTCGCAGCGCACCGAATCCTTCGCCTTTTTTGGACAGGCAGAATATGAATTTACCGACCAATTCAAGGCCATCGGCGGTATTCGTTATTGGAAAGACAAAAAGATCGGCAGCTATGTCGGCACCGAAGCCAGCACCGGAGTTGGCATCAATTTTTCCAGCGCCGGAACAAACTTCACCAGCTTTGGCGGCCCCGCACAGACCACCGGAGTCAATGTTACCGGAGCGGCGGCGACGCCAACATTTGACGGCATCACCCTGCGCGCTGAACTCGATTACAAACCGAGTGACGACACATTGATCTACGCCAGTTTCAACCGGGGCAGCAAAAGCGGTGGCTTCACATTTTCGACAGGCACGCCGTTTGCAGGATTTGAAGCGGCATTCCTCAACGGCATTCCATACCGCCCAGAAAAGCTCGACGCCTTTGAACTCGGGCTTAAGGTAAAGGCGAGCCGCGCACTTTCGTTCAATCTCGCCGCCTTCTATTACGACTATAAGGATTATCAGGCGTTCGCCCAAGTCGGCCCGATTCAATCGGTGATTAACTTGCCGGCAAAAACACAGGGCCTGGAAGCCGAGATGACTGCACGGCCTGTTGATGGCCTGACATTGCAAATTGGTGCTTCATTCCTGAAGAGCAAAGTGAAGAATATCTTGCTTCCCGATTTGACGTCGATTGTCGAACATGATTTGCCGCAGTCCCCCGGCGCATCGGGCAATGCCTTGATCCGTTACGAATTCGGACTTGGCGGCGGAACCGCGTCGGTGCAGGCAGACGCTCTGTTTACCGGCAAATTCTGTTTCACAGTATTGTGCGCACCGGTTGAGCGCGAAGCTGCTTATCACACCGAAAACATCCGGGTCGGTTTTGCATCGGCGGACAATCGCTGGGAAATTGCGGCTTATGTGAACAATTTGTTCAACCGGGAATACCGCGCTTATGCATTTGACTCGTCGCTGTTCGCCGGGGTGGTTGCGGGTGTTTATGCCAAGCCGCGGACATGGGGCCTTAATGCCAAAATGCGCTTCGGCGCAGAATGAGCACGGCAGTACCGCAGCAACTGAACCGTCAACTCGATTGGCGGGGTGCATTCTGGGCGTCGAGCGGGGTTCCCGCTGGCGTTTTGCTGACCATGGGCGGTATCGCCACAATCATCGGTCAGCCATCATGGATGATCTGGATTGTGTCGATCATGATGGGTTTCATCCAAGCCTTTGTCTATGCCGAGATTGCCGGACTTTATCCGCATAAATCGGGCGGAGCTTCTGTGTACGGGGCGTCGGCATGGTTGCCGTATGGAAAGATGATTGCGCCAATATCAGTCTGGTGCAATTGGCTGGCGTGGTCGCCGGTCATGGCGCTGGGTACCAGCCTGGGTGCGGGCTATATCATGGCAAGCCTGTTTGCACCCGATGCTGCGATTAACCTGTGGCAAATTAAGCTGCTCGATCTGGGCATGGTGCGCGAAGGGTTGAATTTGCGGATCAATCTGGTCTCGATCATCGCGGCGTGTTTCTTGCTGCTGACCTTTCTGCTCCAACATCATGGCGCAGCACGCGCTGCGGCGGCACAGAAAATATTGGGACTGATTTGTTTGGCACCGTTGATTCTGGTCGGAGTTGTGCCGCTGGTGACCGGCGACCTGCCCTCGCAAAACCTGTTTCCGCTGTTGCCGATGATCCGCGACGCAGCAGGGCAGATGACATTCGGGACATGGGACGGACTGGGCTTAACCCTTGCGGCGGGGGCAATGTTTGGCGCTGGCTGGTCAACATATGGATTTGAAACCGCGGTCTGCTACACGCGGGAGTTTAAGGATCCGAAGAAAGATACGTTCAAAGCGATCTTGTCGGCGGGATTGCTCTGCATCGTTATTTTTACGCTTGTCCCGCTGGCATTCCAAGCGACGTTGGGTCTGGACGGCATGCTTGATCCCAAAATCTATGACGGTTCGGGCGTGGCGCTGGCGCTGGCGAAGATACTGGGCGGCGGCGTTGTGATCACCAACATCTTCATCGCGACGTTGATTTTGTCACTGCTGTTGATTGTGATGACATCGATGATGGGGTCTTCGCGTACTTTATATCAGGCATCGGTGGACGGCTGGCTGCCCCGTTATCTGTCCCGCGTGAACAAGCACGGCGCGCCGACGTCGGCTATGTGGACCGATCTGGGTTTCAACCTGATCCTGTTGCTCGCGTCGGATTATTTTGCTGTGCTGATGATGTCGAATGTCTGTTATTTCATCTTCAATTTTCTCAATCTGCAAGCCGGATGGATTCATCGCATTGACCGCAAAGAATGGGAACGGCCCTATCGCTGTCCAACCTGGCTGCTTGCGCTTGCCGCCGCCTTTGGCTTCGTCAACATGATCTTCATGGGGGCGGGCGCGAATGTGTGGGGCGAAGGAACCTTGCGAAATGGCCTGATAGCTGCGGCGCTTATTATCCCGGTCTTTCTATATCGGCATTATGTGCAAGATCGCGGCGTGTTTCCAAAAGTCATGCTCGAAGAAGGCTATGCCGCGCGTGAAGACGTGGTGACCCGGCGCGCAGGTATGCTGCCTTATGCCGCACTGATTGCCTGCGCGCTTTTGATCTGGGCGGCAAACCGGTTTGCAATATTGCCGGGTTAAACGACTTTGCGGCCCTCGATTAATCCGTCGACCAGCGATGGGTCGGCCAATGTCGATGTGTCCCCCAAAGCGCCAAAGTCATTTTCCGCAATCTTGCGCAATATTCGCCGCATGATTTTACCGGAACGGGTCTTGGGTAAGGCAGGCGTGAATTGGATATGGTCTGGGCTGGCAATCGGACCAATCTCCGTGCGCACATGGTTTCTTAATATGACCGCCAGTTCGTCGCTGGACTCCACGTCGGCGTTCAACGTGACATAGCAATAGATACCCTGTCCCTTGATGTCGTGTGGAAATCCGACAACGGCAGCTTCGGCGACAAAATCATGCAAAACGAGCGCGCTTTCAACTTCGGCGGTACCCATCCGGTGGCCGGACACGTTGATTACGTCGTCGACCCGGCCAGTGATCCAGTAATAATCATCCGCGTCGCGGCGGCATCCGTCGCCGGTAAAATATTTGCCGTGATACGTGCTGAAATAGGTCTGCACGAACCTTTCATGATCGCCATACAGGCTGCGCGCTTGCCCCGGCCAGCTATGCGTGATGCACAAATTTCCCGATGCCGCGCCGTCCAGAACACCGCCTTCATTGTCCACCAATTGCGGCTGTATACCAAAAAAAGGTTTGCCTGCACTGCCCGGTTTCATCGCGTGCGCGCCGGGCAAGGTCGTGATCATCACGCCGCCGGTTTCGGTCTGCCACCATGTGTCGATGATGGGTGATTTTCCATGGCCGACAACATCGTGATACCAACGCCATGCTTCGGGATTAATCGGTTCGCCGACCGACCCCAAAAGCCGAATGGATGACAGGTCATGCTTGGTCACATAGCCGTCACCTTCGCGCATCAGCGCGCGGATCGCGGTTGGCGCGGTGTAGAAAATATTGACCTTGTGCTTGTCAATCACCTGCCAGAAACGGTCATGGTTTGGATAATTCGGAACGCCCTCAAACATCAATGCCGTTGCGCCATTTTGCAGCGGGCCATAGACAATGTAGCTGTGCCCGGTGACCCAGCCAATATCGGCGGTACACCAAAAAATCTCTCCCGCGCTGTAATCGAATGTGTAGTGAAATGTGGCCGCGGTCCATACCGCATAGCCGCCCGTGCTATGCAAAACGCCTTTCGGTTTTCCTGTCGACCCCGACGTATACAGGATGAACAGAGGGTCCTCCGCATGCATTGGTTCGCAGGCGCATTCTCCGGAAACGTCTGCTGAATATTCGTGATAATAATGATCGCGTCCCGGAACCATCGCGACGTCGCCGCCGGTATGGCTGACCACCAAGACCGATTTTACCGCTACCTTTTTCAGCGCCGCATCGACATTGGCTTTTAACGGGATCGTCTTTGACCCGCGCAACCCTTCGTCGGCACAGATGACCCAGTCGCTTTGGCAATCTTCGATGCGTCCGGCGATTGCTTCTGGCGAAAAACCGCCAAAGATAACGCTGTGAATGGCCCCGATCCGGGCGCATGCCAGCATCGCAAACGCGCCTTCGGGAATCATCGGCATATAGATGGTCACCCGGTCGCCTTTTTGCACACCCATTTTCTTTAGCGTTCCTGCCATCCGAATGACTTCGGTTTGAAGCTGCGCATAGCTGATCTTGCGGCATTCGCTTTGCGGATCATCGGGTTCAAAAATGAACGCGATCACATCACCGTTGCCTGCCGCCACATGCCGGTCAACCGCGTTGTAGCAAATGTTGAGGACGCCATCTTCGAACCATTTGATTTCGACCGGATCGAAACTCCATCCAGAAATTTTTGCAGGCGGCGTGATCCAGTCGATCCGCTTTGCCTGCTGTGCCCAAAATCCATCGGGATCGGTCAGGCTTTGCGCATACATCGCGTCATATTGCTGCGCCGTGCAGTTGGTGCGTGCGATGGCGGATGCAGGAACAGGGACGAACTCATCGCGCTGTGTGGACGTGGCTTGTGACATCGGATTCCCTAACTTTGCTTTCAATCAGCCCTTATCCATAAGCGGACGGGCATTTTGGTCAAGCGCGTTCGGGAGTTCGTATCGTCACCGTTCTTTGGTCGCGCTGAAATTCAGATCGGGATGCTTTTCTTGCTGATAACCGACATCCCAAATCGATTTGGCCAAAAATATCGGGTTGCCGTCCCGGTCTTTGGCCATGCTGCTGCTGTTGAAATCTGCGAACTGTTTGAGCGCGGTTTCGCTGCCGATCAACCAGCGCGCCGTGTCATATGGCGCAGCCTCCAATACCGCCTCAACTTTATACTCCGCCTCCAGCCGCGAAATCAGCACCTCAAGTTGCAGTTGCCCGACCACACCGACGATCCAGTTAGAACCAAGCTCGGGATAGAAAACCTGGATCACGCCCTCTTCGGAAAGGTCATCCAGCGCCTTGCGCAATTGCTTTGTTTTGGTGGGGTCCCTGAGTACGACGCGCCGCAAGATTTCGGGAGCAAAATTGGGCAGGCCGGTAAAACGCACATCGTTCTTTTCCGACATCGTGTCGCCGACGCGCAAGGTGCCGTGGTTGGGAATGCCGATGATATCGCCTGGCTCTGCGGTGTCGGCAATTTCCCGGTCCTGCGCAAAAAACAGGATTGGCGAATGGATGGCAACGGGCTTGCCATGGCCCGAAGGCGTCAATTTCATACCGCGTTTGAACGTGCCTGAACATAACCGCATAAACGCAATCCGGTCGCGGTGTTGCGGGTCCATATTGGCTTGCACCTTGAATATGAATCCGGTCACGTCGGGGCGGCTCGGCAATATTTCGCCAACACTGCTTGGCTGCGGCCGCGGCGGCGGGGCATGGTCCGCAATCGCGGAAATCATTTCAAATATACCAAACTCCTTCAGCGCCGATCCAAAGAAAACCGGCGTAAGATCGCCTGCACGATATGCCTGCAGATCGAATGCGGCGTAACCGCCCTGCGCCAATTCGGCTTCATCGCGAAATTTCGCCAGCCCGCGTTCGGACAAATGATCGGCCAAGGCGGGATCATTTATGCCGCTATGCTCGCTCCATTTGCCGTTATATTCCTTGGAAGGGCCGGTTGGTTGCATCAACCGGTTGCGGGCAAAATCATATACCCCCTCAAATTCGCCGCCCATGCCAATCGGCCAACTCATCGGACACACGTCAAGTTGCAATGCGTCGGCAACTTCGTCGAGCAAAGAAAAACAATCCCGGCCTTCGCGGTCTACTTTGTTGACAAAGGTAATGATCGGAACCGAACGCAGGCGGCATACTTCAAACAATTTGCGGGTTTGTGGCTCGATCCCTTTTGCCGCGTCGATGACCATGATCGCGCTGTCGACGGCGGTCAGCGTGCGGTACGTATCCTCCGAAAAATCCTCATGCCCCGGCGTATCAAGCAGATTGAAAATTATACCGTCCTTGGCGAAAGTCATCACCGAACTGGTCACCGAAATCCCGCGTTGCTGTTCGATCTTCATCCAGTCTGAACGCGCTCTGCCGCGCCTGACCGCGCGCTTTTACTTCGCCCGCAAGATGGATCGCCCCGCCTTGCAGCAACAGCTTTTCGGTCAGCGTCGTCTTGCCCGCATCGGGATGCGAGATAATCGCAAAGGTACGTCTATTGTTGGTCATAGGCGCGCGATTAGCGGTTCGCAGCGGCGGCGTCCATGCTTATCGGGGGATAAGTTGGTCTTGGTCCGCCCCTAGAACAATCCGGGTACTTCGCGCTGTGCTGGTGACGGAGCATCGGGTGCAAGCAATTCGCGTTCGGGTGCTTGCGCTGTCCGCGATCTCGACGTGCTGGTGCTGGTGCTGATCGGTGTGCAAGCACGTCCGGCGATAAAATCGAGCGCGCCCTTCACCGAACCCTCGGCAGGATCGCCCAGCGGCAAGGTCAAATCATCGGCGGCTTGACAAGTCGCCCGCATAGCGCCCGCCATACCGTCATAATAGAAGCCTTGATTGGCCGAATTCTGCAATGAAAAAGCAATTACACGAAGCCGGTCGTCACATGTTGCCCGGTCAAGTGCGATTTGGCCCACCGGCTTGCCATATGTATTGGTGCCAACCAGCGCCGCGTTTGTTCCCAAATAGGGCACAAAACTGTTCATCACCAGCTCACTTGCCGATGCCGTGCCGCCTCTGCCAATGAAGGCAATCTTGACGGGTCTGACGGATTGGGATTGCGGAGCGAACCGCGTGGTTTCATTCTCGCCCGATTTTGAAGCGCGGAACGTCGTGAACGACGATACGTCCGTTGACGCGCGTGCACCGCCGAGCAAATTGTTCATCAAATTGGCGGTCGAAACCAATCCGCCGCCATTGTAACGGAAATCGATGATGAAGTCGGTGATGCCCTGCGCCCGGAAATCCGCAAATGCCGTCCGCAGTTCGTTGTCGGCTGACGAGATGAAGGTACGCAAATTCAAATACGCCACCTTGCGTCCGCCATCGTCGATTATGCGCGCGCCATAGCGGGAAGACACTGGCGTCAAATCAAAGTCGGCCTTGGTCACTGTCAGCTCGCGGGTGCCGCTGGCGTCTGTGACCCGCAATACCCTTGTGGTGCCTGCCGTGCTCGGCCCAAGCGCATTGGACACACCGGCATTGCCTTCGGTGGCGATAATGTCGCTGATCGTCCGCAAATTGGAGGCTGTTGTTCCGACCGCCAGAATTTCCGTTCCGCGGTCAATTCCCGCTGCCAATGCCGGTGCCCCCTCAAACGCCTCGGCAATGAAAACACGGCCAATAGCGGTATCGTAAGATAACCGGACGCCAAATCCTGCGGTCGCTCCCGATGCGAAAAATGCGTTCTCTTCTTTGATCGACGTCAGATAAGTGAAAAAGCGGTCGCGGCGCTGTCCGCGCGCAGTTGCGGTCAGCGCGTCGATGTAAGCTTCTACCGACGTAAACGGCGCAGTGTCGAGCGTAGCCGGCAGGGTTTCAGGAAACAGATACCATTCATTCAGCACGCCAAATGCCCAGTCCTGACGCGATTTCAGGCTGCATGTCGCGGACGTTGGCGGCGTTGGCGGTGTGGTGCCTATCGGCGGTGCAATGACCGCGCTGGACGGCGTACCGCCCCCGCCGCACGCAGCGGTTGTCGCCGCTGCGGTCAATGCGAAGACGATATTCCTCAAATGTTTCCGTGACATTCAACGCTCCCCAAACATTGCCCGCAAGCTACCCGCTTCGCCCCAACTGTGAAAGCAGATTATTCAACCTGGGCTTTCTGAATGCTGAATAACGGCGCGCTAGGCCCGCATCATGGTTGAACCAAAATGCGGGCCTAGTTTTTTTTGATGTTATGCGATTTCTCAATAATCAGATGATTCCATCTGATTGGCAATCACTTTAACCACGCAGAGCGCCGCCCAGCTTTGCCGCTGCGGCGATCACTTTGTCGGCGATGGCCTTCAACTCTTCGTCGGTATAGCTCTTGTCTACCGGCTGCATAATCACCTCGACGGCCAATGAAACCTGCCCCTCTCCAACACCTTGCCCGGCAAATTTGTCGAACAGATTGACACTGCTAATGTTGGTTTTGTCGCAGGCCTTGATCGCCCGCACAAGGTCACCCGCAGCCAATTCGGCAGGAACCAGAAACGCAAAATCGCGAGTGACGGATTGCAAAGCTGGCGGCGTAAAGGCTGGACGCATGAAGCCGCCGACAGCTTTTTTGGCGGGTATGGCGTCAACAAAAACCTCCGCAGCGATGATGTTTGCCGACAAATCAAACGCCTTGGCAACGGCTGGATGCAACGTGCCGAAAGCCGCCAATATGATCTTTGGTCCCATACGCAATGTCGCGGATTGGCCGGGATGATAATGATCACCGGCATCGCCCATGATCATCAGATTGTCGGTTGCAACACCCGCCGCCGCCAGCAACGCCAGCACTTCGGCTTTGGCATCATAAGCATCAAATTTCTGCGCCTTGCCAATGGCCCAATTGCGCGGGGATTTATCACCAGCCAATATCAGACCCAAGGTCAGACGTTCATCACTTGTCCCGTCGGCGGCCTTGAAATAACGGCGACCCAGTTCAAACAACCGCACCGATGATGCGCCGCGATCCAAATTGCGACACGTGGCCGATAGCAAGCCGGGCAGCATGCTTGGCCGCATGACTTTCATGTCTTCGCTGATTGGATTGGCCAATGTCCAGTCACCGCCACCGAATGCCGCCGCTTCCTTCTCCGGCAAGAACGCCCAGTTGATCGCTTCGTTCATCCCGCGTGATGCAGCCGTCCGGCGCATCTTGCGTTCGATTTTCTGCATCGGCGTGGCGGTTGGTTCGGCCACGCCGTCGGCGCGCGGCAACGGCGTGGAAGGCACGTTATCCAGGCCGATTATCCGCACAACTTCCTCGACCAAATCGGCGCTGCCCTCTACGTCCCGCCGCCAGCTGGGGACGGTCACATTCCATGCCGCATCGACTTCAAAGCCCAAGCGTTCCAATATTGTCTTTTGTTTGTCCGGCGCGACATCAATACCGCCCAGCCGGGCGCAATGTCCGGTATCATAGGCGATGACTGTTGCCGCCACCGGCGGCGAACCAGCGCGCACGAATTCACTCGCTTTGCCGCCGCAAATTTCGAGAATCAGCTGCGTGATAACCGCCAGCCCGTCATCCAGAAAAGCCGGATCAACTCCGCGTTCAAACCGAGTGCGGGCGTCGCTGGTCAGCGACAGAGCCTGTCCGGTTCTGGCGATATTTTCGGGCGTGAAATACGCGACCTCCAACAACACATCGGTGGTGCTATCCGAACATCCAGAATCCTCGCCGCCCATGATACCGGCGATATCATGTGCGCCGTTGTCGTCGGCAATCACGGTCATCGCAGACGTCAGCGTGTATTCTTTGCCGTTAAGCGCGGTCACGGTTTCGCCGTCGACTGCACGGCGCGCGGCAATAGCGCCAGTGATCTTCGCCGCGTCATAAGCATGGCTAGGGCGGCCAAGATCGAGCATGACGTAATTGGTAATGTCGACCAATGCGCTGATCGGTTTTTGCCCGGCAGATTTAAGCCTTGCCTGCATCCAATCGGGTGACGCGCCGTTGGTCACGCTCTTGATGACGCGGCCATAGAAAGCCGGGCAGCCTTCGGCATCATCAGTGCGGATCTCGGTTGGGCATGGGAAGGTACCGGAAACGGGGACAGCGACCAAAGGTTTGAAAGTACCAAGCCCCGCCGCCGCCAAATCGCGGGCAATGCCGCGCACACCCATGCAATCTTGGCGGTTCGGTGTAATGGCAACATCGATCACCGGATCGTCAAGCCCCGCCCATGCCGCATAGGCTGCGCCCACGGGTGCGCCTTCATCAAGTACGATAATTCCGTCATGATCGTCGCCCAGTTCCAGTTCGGCAATCGAACACATCATGCCGTTGGATTCAACGCCGCGAATTTCTGCGACTTTAAGCACCATGCCGTTTGACGGAACAACCGCGCCAGCAGGTCCGAACACGCCCAGCATTCCGGCGCGCGCGTTAGGCGCGCCGCATACCACTTGGCAAGGCCCGCCGCCTGCATCCACCGACAATATCTGCAGCTTGTCGGCTTGCGGATGCGGAGCGGCGCTCAAAACCTTGGCGATTTTGAACGCGGCAAGTTTATCCGCCGGGTTCTCGATACCTTCAACTTCCAGACCAATGCGGTTCAGGCAATCGGCGACCTGGTGTATATCGGCATCGGTTTCGAGATGCGCCTTGAGCCAGCTTAAGGAAAATTTCATGCGCCTACTCCTCCCGACAGAGTTGGTACATCCAGCGCATCAAATCCATAATGGCCCAACCAGCGGCCATCACCATCGAAAAAGGCGCGCAGATCGTCCATGCCGTATTTCAGCATCGCCAGCCGGTCGACACCGGTGCCAAAAGCGAAGCCCTGATATTCGTTGGGGTCGAGGCCGCAATTGGCGATTACTTTGGGGTGCACCATGCCGCTGCCCAATACTTCCATCCAGCCTTCCGATCCGCCAATGACGCGCTTGCCATTGACGATGCTGTAGCCGACATCGACCTCCGCGCTGGGTTCAGTGAACGGGAAATAGGACGGACGCAGCCGCAACACGACGTCGTCGCGTTCGAAAAACGCCTTTAAGAATGTCTCCAATGTCCATTTCAAATGACCTAGATGGATGCCCTTGTCGATCACCAGTCCTTCGATCTGGTGAAACATCGGGGTGTGCGTCGCGTCACTGTCGCTGCGATAGACGCGCCCCGGCGCAATGATCCGGATCGGCGGCGGCTGTGTGGTCATAGTGCGGATCTGGACCGGCGATGTGTGCGTGCGCAGCAACATCGCGCGGCCCTGATCGTCCTTGTCAGGGAAATAAAACGTATCATGCATCGCGCGCGCAGGATGCGTTTCGGGAATGTTGAGTGCGCCAAAATTGCGCCAGTCGTCTTCGATCTCGGGACCTTCGGCCACGGCAAATCCCATGTCGGCGAAAATTTCGGCAAGCTCGTCCATCACCTGGCTTACCGGGTGGACGCTGCCGCGCGGGGTCGCGGGCGCAGGCAGCGTCATGTCCAGACCTTCGGTGGCGAGGCGCCGGTTAAGCGCGGCGGTTTCAAGCGCCGCCTTCTTATCGGCAAGAGCGGCGGTTACAGTTTCGCGCAGGCCGTTGATGAGGGGGCCTAACTCCGTGCGCTGGTCGGCAGACATTGCGCCAAGTAGCTTTAGATAACCCGATACTTCGCCTTGCTTACCCAAAGCCTGAATGCGAATATTATCCAATATTTCAGAATTCGAGGCTTCGCCAATGGCCCACAAGTAACTCTTCTCAGCATTTGAAAGCAGCAGTTTTAGTTCATTATCGTCCATCGTCATTCCCGCGAAGGCGGGAATCCATCACCCGCCGTTTAAATTTATAAATCCGGTGATGGATCCCCGCCTGCGCGGGGATGACGGCACCTTGCTATATCAACAACCCGTTACGTCATTCATCTGCCCAAAGTCCACAACGGAGGGAACCCAAAATCTATTGCTAGATCCTTCCACTCCGAATTTTCGACTTCAACTAAATTGACCCGCCACTGCCGGTTCCAATTTTTGACCCGCTTTTCTCTGATTATCGCGGTTTCCATTGTTGCATGCTGCTCATACCAAACCAGTAACTTCGCCTCCACTCGCTCGCTATGTCCCTTAAACGTCTCTTCTCTGTGCTGCTGGACGCGATGCATCAAGTTTGACGTAACGCCAGTATAGAGAGCTCCATAGCGTCGATTTGCCATGATGTAGACTGTCGGCTGGAAGATTTCACGCATACTATCTGTCCGGTGATGGACCCCCGCCTTCGCGGGGGTGACGAAGAGAATGAAGCGATAAAGCCGTAAGCAAAAGGGCGCGAACGGCAAGTACCGTTCACGCCCTTTTGCGCATTGTTCGAAGAGTGAAGCTTACGCTGCTTTCGCGAGCGCGGCCTTCGATTGCGCGATGATGGTGCTAAACATCGCGGCTTCGTGCATCGCCATTTCGGCCATCACTTTACGGTCAAGCTCTACGCCCGCCAGTTTCAGGCCGTGCATGAATACGCCGTAAGTCATGCCTTCGGCACGGACGGCGGCGTTAATCCGCTGGATCCACAATGCGCGGAAATTGCGCTTGTTTACCTTGCGGTCACGATAGGCATATTGCCCGGCTTTTTCGACCGCTTGACGCGCGATCCGGATCGTATTTTTGCGGCGGCCACGAAAGCCTTTTGCTTGATCCAATATGTTATTGTGTTTGGCGCGGGTGGTAACACCCCGTTTTACGCGTGCCATAATCTATATCCTTAATATCTTTAGTGGTCGCATGGCTTAACCGAAAAACCGGTTCCCACTTTTTCTCGCCATGCTCACAGTTTTCGAAAAGTCGCAGCAGGCTTACAGCCCGTATGGCGCCCATTTCTTGATTGTTCTTGCATCGGCGTCCGAAATTGTATCGGTGCGGCGGTGCTGGCGGATATATTTCGCGTTGTGGCTGTTCAGACGGTGACGTTTGCCAACGGCACCGTGCTTGATCTTGCCAGTTGCGGTGAGTTTGAAGCGTTTCTTCACACCACTTTTGGTCTTCAGCTTGGGCATTTTGGTCTCCTTTGGTTGAGTCCGTATCAGATCGACATGGCAGCCCTATTAGCCAGCCCATCTATTCGGAAGCCGCGCGTATAACGGTGTGCAAAGGAATTGCAAGTGATTCGGGTTGCTATTTCGGTTCCATTAGAGCGCAGCAAACGAAAAAGGGCGCCCAAAACGGACGCCCCTTCATTTGACATAACTAGATGGTTTCAGAAACGTGCGCCCAAACCAATGCCGGCATGACGGCGTTGAAAATTAATTCCGCCAATTTGTCCATTGTCGGCATAACCGAATTCAACCCGGCCATAGAAATTTTTGCCGAACGAATGTTCGTAACCAATCGCACCTTGAGCGCCAGAACCGCTTTCTTTAACCCGGACGTTGCCCGAAAACGCTTCCAAGCGCAATTTGGCATAGCCTACTTTCGCATAAACTTGGCCTTTTTCGCCCACGGCCAATCCCAAATGCAGTCCTGCTGCGAAATTGTCTTTAACGTCGATACCGTCGCCAGCATCGGAGGCTGAAACCGAGGATTTTTCGAAATTCACATAAGGTCCGGCGACAACAGTGTTGCCCAATTTGAAATCATATCCTGCTTCCGCGCCAAAGGCGACGGCGCTGCCGACTTTAAAAACGTCGTTATTATCAATAACGCTGCTGACTGTTGGTGTTTCGTACATCGCGCGGGCTTCGATACGCGCGCCACTTTTGGCAGGGCTTTCATCCTGAGCCAGCGCGGGCGTGGAGATAGCAGTGGCGGCAATGGCCAAGACAACAAACTTATTCATAACAGATATTTCCCCAAAATAGTGGGGAACCGCCCCACCGCCCGGCGGCTATAGAGGCGAATTTCCAAAAATATAGTTAATAACGTATTATTTGAACGCTGTAGGGCGATTTTTCTATCAATGCGCGCAGGCCAATGCTTCCAATACTTCCTCCAGCCTTGCCGGATCGCCCAGTGCAATCACATCGCCGCCCGACGCCGCATGCAGAGGGTCGCCGTTCCAGTCGCACATCATGCCGCCTGCACCTTCGACAATGGGCACAAGCGCGGCGAAATCATGCAGTTTCAGGCCGGTCTCCACCACCACATCGATCTGGCCGGTGGCGAGCAAGGCGTAGTTATAGCAATCACCGCCCCAGACCGTTCGTTTGTTAGTCTTTGCAGCCAGCGCCATGAAGTGTTCGGCGTCATGTTCGCCGAAATATTGTGGCCCGCTGCTGGCCAATACGGCGTCGGATAGCTGGCGGCAGGTGCGGGTGCGAACCGCTTTGCCGTTGAGCGTGGTGTCGCGGCCCGCTGCGCCAATCCAGCGTTCGCCGCTAATGCATTGATCGATGATTCCCATGACCGGGAATGCCTGTTCCATCAACGCAATCAGCGTGCCAAAAATTGGTCGCCCCGCCATGAAGCTGACCGTGCCGTCGATGGGGTCGAGCACCCAGGTGCGTTTACTGCTGCCAATTTTGTCGTCAAATTCCTCGCCCACGATTGCATCATCAGGGCATTCCGTGTCCAACATCGCCCGCATCGCGGCTTCGGCGGCACGGTCAGCCTCGGTAACAGGCGTCGCGTCGCCCTTGGCTTCATGCGCAAAATCGGCTCGGAAAAACGGCCGGATCGCGGTTCCGGCGGCATCGGCCAAGCGGGCGGCGAGTTCTAAATCAGACGGCGTCAATCAAACAAGCTCGACACGCTGCTTTCATCGGCAATCCGGCGGATCGCTTCGCCCAGCAACGGGGCGATTGGCAGATGGCGGATATTGGGCGCATCGTTGACCGCGTCGGTGGCTTGGATGGTATCGGTAATCACCAATTCCTTTAGCACCGATGCGCTGATCCGTTCCGCCGCGCCGCCAGATAAGACGCCGTGCGTACAATATGCCACAACGTCGGTTGCGCCCTTGGCTTTCAGCGCCTCTGCGGCGTTGCATAATGTACCGCCTGAATCGACCATATCGTCATGCAATATGCAGAATTTTCCGGTGACGTCGCCGATGATGTTCATAACTTCGGACTCGCCCGCCTTTTCCCGCCGCTTGTCGACGATAGCCAAAGGCGCATTATCAAGCCGTTTAGCCAATGAACGGGCGCGCACAACGCCGCCAACATCGGGGGATACAACCATCAAATCTTCGCCGCCATAACGTGACAATATGTCCGCGCTCATCACTGGCGCGCCATAAAGATTGTCTGTGGGTATATCGAAGAACCCCTGGATCTGCCCGGCGTGCAGATCAACACATAGCACGCGGTCGGCGCCTGCTTCGGTGATCAGATTAGCGACCAATTTGGCAGATATTGGCGTGCGCGGTCCGGGCTTTCGGTCTTGGCGCGCATAGCCAAAATACGGGATCACAGCCGTAATGCGCTTGGCCGATGCGCGGCGTAGCGCATCAATCATGATCAGCAATTCCATAAGATTGTCGTTGGCGGGGTGATTGGTTGGTTGCAGGACAAATACATCTTCGCCGCGCACGTTTTCGTGAATTTCAACGAAAATCTCGTCATCGGCAAATCGCCGCACGGAGGTATCGGTCAACGCTATTTCGAGATATCCTGCAACCGCACGGGCCAAAGGCAGGTTGGAATTGCCTGACATTAATTTCATGGATTTTGGTTCCCCGTCCGGATGTATGGATTCTGTTGCCGCTCTAGCCGCGCGGCGCGAATATGACAATCGCCTTGCTCCCTTTTGTTTGCAGCAATATGTGTGACCAATGACTGACACACTCTCGATTGCAATGGCCCAGATAAATCAACGCGTAGGCGATCTTGCCGGCAACGCCGCAGCGATGCTGGAATGGCGGGCAAAGGCGGCGGATGCCGACTTGATCGTCTTTCCCGAACAGCAGCTGATTGGCTATCCTGCCGAAGATTTGGTGTTGAAGCCAGAGTTTGCCAAGCGCGCCGCTTTGCAACTGGAAACGCTGGCCAAGGCGACAGCAGATGGCGGCCCGGCGATGTTGGTCGGCAGCATCTTTACGGAAAACGGCGCGTTGTACAACGGCGTTGCGATCCTTGATGGCGGCAAGATTGCGGCGGTACGCTATAAGCATGAGCTTCCCAATTACGGGACGTTCGATGAAAAGCGTATATTCGCCCACGGACCTTTGCCCGCGCCCGTGGAATTTCGCGGCGTCAAATTGGGCTTGCCGATTTGTGAAGATGGCTGGTTACCAGCAGTATGCGGGCATTTGTTAGGGCAAGGCGCCGAACTACTCATTTCAGTCAATGGTAGCCCTTATGAGATCGACAAGGACGACCGCCGCGAATTTGTGGTGTTTGCATCGCGTGTGAAACAAACCCGGCTGCCGCTGATTTTCTTAAACCGGGTTGGCGGACAGGATGAGCTTGTGTTTGACGGCTGCTCGTTTGTGCTCAACGCCGATGGCAGCACTGCACACAGATTGCCCGATTGGGAAGAGGCACTGGTGATTACCAACTGGCAGCGCGCCGACGCGGGCTGGGTTTGCGAGCAGGGACCGCTGGCCAAATGGGAAGACCATCCCGCCGACATTTACAGCGCGATGGTGCTGTCGTTGCGCGATTATGTTGAACGCAACCGCTTTCCCGGCGTTGTCCTTGGCCTGTCCGGCGGAATTGACAGTGCTATTTGCGCGGCAATCGCCGCCGATGCTCTCGGTCCTGACCGGGTGTGGTGCGTGATGCTACCCAGCCGGTATACCGGCCAACTCAGCCTTGATCTAGCCGCCGAATGCGCCAAAATGATCGGCTGCAAACTGGATACTATCCAGATCAGTCCGGCAGTAGAGGCGTTCGATGAAATGCTGTCGGGCAGCTTCGCTGATAAAGAGGTCGATATCACCGAAGAGAATGTCCAGTCGCGCATTCGCGGCGTCACATTGATGGCGCTGTCCAACAAATTTGGTCACATGCTGCTAACCACAGGCAACAAAAGCGAGATGAGCGTTGGCTATGCCACCATTTATGGCGATATGGCAGGCGGCTATAACCCACTGAAAGATGCGTATAAAATGACGGTGTTTGCGATTAGCGATTGGCGCAACAAACACAAGCCGCGCATCGGCCTTGGCCGCGATGGACCTGTGATACCCGAAGCCATCATTACCCGTCCGCCGAGCGCGGAGCTGCGTCCCGATCAAAAAGACAGCGATAGCTTGCCGCCTTATCCGGAACTGGACAGCATATTGCTTGGCCTTGTCGAACAGGAAGCATCGGTCGATAATCTGGTTGAACGCGGCCATGACCGGGACACAGTCATCCGGATTGAGCGGCTGCTGTATCTGGCCGAATATAAGCGGCGGCAGGCACCTCCGGGCACAAAACTGGGCACACGCAATTTTGGCCGCGACCGGCGTTATCCCATTACCAACGCATTCCGTAGCGGGTAATTTTGCAGGACTAACTTCTCGCTTGCAGAATTGATGAAATAGTATAACATACCAATTACGTCGTCCGAATGGGAATGTTCGTAGTGTAATAATTCCTTTTCCGGGCCGCGCAGAGCCGAGAGAGGAGTTGTATAATGAGTTATGTAACCCAGAAACAAAGTACCAATCCCGCAGGTCTAGCCGCAACGATATTGATCAATGGCGGAGTTGTTGCCGCCGCGTTTTTGATGTCGACCGACATTTTGCCAAAAATCCAGGATCCGGGCATCAAGACCTTTGACGTTCCAGCCGATAAGCCTCCGCCAGAGCAAATTGCGAAAACCGACAAAGAAATTGTGCCGCAAAAACCGAAACCCGCATTCGCCGAAAAGCCGATCGTCGATATCCCGGTAAAGAATGACGGCGGAATCACCACCACCAACATTTTCAGCGAAACGCCGCTTGTGACGGAGCCAGATGGTCCAAAAATTGCCATCAACATCGGCGTAAAGGATGTTATCGAGCGCGCCTTGCCGCCGCCCATATATAAAGCGGCGGCGCGTGATCCAAAGTTTGCGCGCGATTTTCAACCCGACTATCCCGTCGCATTGTTGCAGCGCGAAATTGAGGGCAAAGTCACAATCAAGGTTCTTGTCGGCACCGATGGCCGCGTTCGTGAGGCGAATGTGATCGCCGCAACACATCCGGATTTTGCCAAGGTAACCCAGCGTCAGGCGCTATCCGAGTGGCGTTTCAAACCGGCAACCCGCGATGGCAGGCCGGTAGAAGATTGGCAGACATTAACAGTGCGCTTTGACATCAACGAATAGCAAAAACGTGCAAGACAAGCGGTTTGCAAAGCAACGCTGGAAATTGTGCCCGTAACCGACTATTTGGGGAATATGAGTTTCAAGAACGACATTTCCCCGGCGGGCGCGCTGCGCGATATTTTTGACTATTTTCGCGCAGACCGGCCATTAAAGCCGTTTCTGGTTGTTGCCTCGTGCCTGCCGCCGGTTTTGCTGTTTTACATGCTCTCGCTCGATGCATTTGAAAAATCGATTCCGCCGCCACCAACAGTAACCTATATCGAAAGTTGGCCGCTTGACCGGAGTATCGAGGAAACAAAAACGGCAATTGCCGAACGTCAAAAGCTGAAGGATGCTCTGATGGAAAAGCAACGGCAAAGCTATAAAGCTCTTGGTCGCGCCGTTGGCATGGACGTTGAAAAAATCGAACGCGAGGCGATGGCATTGCGCGAGCAAGCGGCCCGCGCCGAAGTCACCAAAAAGGCGCAGGTCGCGGCGACTCAATCGAAAAAATTAGGCACCGAAGCCGGAGCAGCGCAATAGCTTTGGAGCCCAGCGCCCATGTGCACGCTGCCCGTTTTATGGCGGCGGCGATTGCTTTGGCCGAACGCGGCGTTGGCCGCACCGGGCTCAACCCGTCAGTTGGCTGCATCATCGTCAATCAGGGCCGGATTGTCGGGCGCGGCTGGACGCAGGCCGGTGGCCGTCCACATGCCGAAGCCATGGCACTGGCGCAGGCCGGGGTCGCCGCACAAGGCGCCACTGCTTATGTAACATTGGAGCCATGCGCGCACCAAAGCGAACGCGGACCAGCATGCGCGCAATTGCTCGCAAGTGCAGGTCTGGCCAGAGTCGTGATCGCGTGTTTGGACCCGGACCCGCGAACCGCTGGCAAGGGCGCGGCTTTGTTGTCGGCGTCGGGCATCGACGTCCAAACCGGAGTGTTGGCGGCGCGGGCCACACAAAACCTTGCCGGTTTCTTCAGTCGCTGCTCAAAAGCCCGTCCCTACGTCACGATCAAACTGGCCACTTCGCTCGACGGTGCAATCGCATTGGCCGATGGCAGCAGCCGCTGGATCACCGGAAAAGCTGCGCGCGCGCACACCCACCTTGAACGTGCAAGATGCGACGCAATTCTAGTCGGTGCGGGAACTGTGCGTGCCGATAATCCCTCGCTTGATGTCCGGCTGCCCGGATTGGAAACGCGCAGCCCGCGCCGTGTCATGCTGGGCAGCGGTGATCCGCCCGCTGGCTGGGAAGTGATCCGCCAGCCGCACGACATTGCGTCGCTGCAATGTAATCATCTGCTGGTCGAAGGCGGGGCAAAAACCGCCGCATCATTTTTGCGCGCAGGCCTTGCCGACCGATTGCTGATATACCGCGCACCTATCCTGATCGGCGGCGGCGTGCCGTGCTTGGGAGACTTCGGTGTGACGGACCTTGGATCTGTGCACGGACAATGGCAATTGCGCGATAGCCGGATGTTTGGCATGGACCGGCTGGACGTTTATTCCAACGCCACACAACCGCGCGAGTAATCAAAAAATGTTCACGGGCATAATTACCGATATCGGCACCATATTATCCGCCGACCAACGCGGCGATTTGCGCGCGGTAATAGCCTGCAGCTATGATATGTCCGGCGTTGCCATTGGCGCATCAATTGCTTGTTCGGGCGTGTGCCTAACCGTCGTTGATAAGGGCCAGAACGGGGACGGCGACGGATGGTTTGCCGCCGATATATCGGGCGAAAGCATCGCACGGTCAGCCACGGGCATGTGGGCCGCGGGCAGCAAGCTGAACCTTGAACGCGCATTAAAGGTCGGCGATGAACTGGGCGGCCATATTGTTACCGGCCATGTTGACGGCGTTGGGGCGGTCAAGCGCTTTGAACGCAGCGGGGATAGTTGGACATTGGAGATTGAAGCGCCTGCTGCGCTTGCTGCCTATATCGCGGCAAAAGGTTCGATTACGGTCAACGGCGTCTCGCTAACGGTCAATGATGTCCGCGATACCGAAAGTGGCACTGCGATCTTCACACTCAACATCATCCCGCACACCAGCGAGGTCACCAACTTGGGCGCGCTAGTTGCTGGGCAAGCGGTCAATCTGGAAATCGATGTGTTGGCGCGATATCTTAAACGGATGGAAGATTTGCGGGCGGCGCAATAAATACGCCCGGCCCCGCAAAAATCCTATCAGAACGGCAACCAACGCTGTTTCTTTGAAAACTTCATATAGCCGACATTCGCGCCCAGCCGCAAACCTGCACCCACGCGAATGGGGATCAGAACGATATCGCCGCGCCGCAAGTAGCTGGCGTTGAATCCTCCGACCAAATAAGCCACGCCTTCACCGGACGGATAGCGGCGGTAAAGATCTTCGGTGTCGTATAGATTATAGACCAGCACGAATGTACTTCCGGCGTTGGCCCCTGCATCAAAACCTATCGACGGCCCCGTCCAATACACGGGACGCTCACCTTCGACTTTGTGCGTCAATGTGCCGGACCCGTAACGCAATCCAACCACAAACGCACCGCCGCCTTCACGGCCAATGATATAGCCGTTGGGCTGACCCTGTTTCTTCAGAATTTTCTCGATCAATCCGCCAAGCCCGGCTGCGCCTTTGCCGAAAACACCTTCGGCGGCACCGATTAGATCGTCTTTCTGGAAAGTTTTGTCAGGATCATTAGTGACCGGCATTTCGACAGTTCCAGCAGCAGAACCAGAATCCACTCCGGTATTCGGGATCGGATCGGTTGGTACGCCGTCATCGATTGGGCCGTCAATTGGCGAGCCGGAACTGGGCGAATTGCCAACTGGCGGCGGTGTTCCGCTATCTGTGCCAATTGCCTCATTGGGATCAATCTGGCTAATCTGCGCCATCGCCGGCGAAGCTGCCAACATCATGGCCGGTGAACCGCCAAGTATAATACCGAACGACAACAGGATCATTACCCGTTTGAGTAATAACGCCAACATATTGTTCTTCATGCGTGATCTCCGGAAAACTGCCAATTTCTTGCGTTGTCGATAGATGCAGTACAATGAACCGGCGATGAGCAGAGTCTTATTTGCGTCAAGGCGAGTCGATTTGCCGACGGCTTGCCTGATGACCGACCAGATGACGTGCAAATTGGCATGAATTGAGGCCGCCCAAATTTAACTATGCGAAAGACATTGCAGCAAGGAATTTGCCCAGCTATAGCGCCGGAAATGCCAAGCACCGGAGACGTGGGTGAGCGGCTAAAACCACCTCCCTGCTAAGGAGGCAAGCTCCTATCGGGGCTTCGAGGGTTCGAATCCCTCCGTCTCCGC
>CAWDID010000023.1:0-49024 GCA_963802245.1 uncultured Alphaproteobacteria bacterium
ACAGCCCCCGGGCTTCGCCACAAAATCTTGGCCGGCTTGGCATCAATGCCATATCACGCCATCATTTTTGTGCCCATGATCCATATCCATACCAATATTGTCAGCGCGCCGCCCGCTAAGGTCCATTGGATCGACGCGCGCAGATTGTGGTGTTGCACGTCGATTGAACGGATGAAGGCGGCGAACAGGCGCTGACGGATCGCGACGTCGCCTTCCAATCCTTCGCTGTCAAAATCCTCGCCAAACAGGATCGCGCGCAGGCAAAGCGTGCACGAAATCACCAACGGCAGCAAAGCGGCGCAACAGGCGAGAACTTCCCATTGCTGGGTCGCGGCATCGATGCTGAGCGGGGCACCCGGTGAAGCGGAGATTGGGTGGGTACCGATGGTGATCATCAGCGCGTTGAACGCCAACATAGCACCCAACCGGATCGACAAGTCCATATCCCTGTTCTCCAAAAATTCGAGATCGGAGACGAAGTTGGGTTCGAGCGGATCGCCGCGCACGGCTTGAAACGCGCGAAGACGGCTGCGGAAGGAGGTTTTTGACATATCCAGTGATTAGCCATGATTGCGGCCATTTGAAAAGAGCATATTTTTTTGGGCGGGTACCGGGATGATGTCGGATCTTCGGTCAACATAATCCGCAGGCGCGGTTCTGTCTGTATAAAGGTGCGACGAAAGGCAGCGTCGATTCAGGCTTGATTCGTTACCCGCGAACCATTTTATATCGCAATTTCCGGATCAAATTTGGCGCCACCCCGAAACCCGCAATTTCGCCAAGTTGACACCTAGTTGACAAGATTGACGCCTATTTTGACATTTATCAGCAGTCCGGTGAAAGATAATTTCCAACATCGCGGTCACGCTGGTTCTTTGCCGCCACCCAAAATGTGCCTACAAACCCCATCCCAAATGCCGATGCGAAGACGTCGGTGGTGGTGTCGAATAGCTGCCTAACGTGTCAAAGAACCAGCCCCAAAAAGCAGGCATATCCACGTTCCCAAAACAAATCCTACATTGCAAGCGTATTGTTGCGATTGCCGCGTCTTACGTCGTGGGCAATTTGATGCCACACTATCAAATCTCATGCGGAAAAATTATCCAAGGCACGCGGCCAGTCAGTCAATATCTCAAAATTAAGTGCACTGTCACGGCGATTCTGTAATTGTCATTCTGTCACCGCCATTCAGTACAGAACTCCGCATGCTTTGATTGCGTTGCATCTTATGCTGATACCAAAGGAATAGCTGCAATGTCATTAAGTTAACTGCCCAACAAGGGCAATTTCCTTAGTTCGCGGCGCGTCGCCACCCGAAACGCTAAATTGGAAACTGCGTAGCTGTGCCCGCCACAACGTATAACGTCACAAAAATGCCTGCGATTAACGCGCCGACACGGTGACTGCCGGTGCGGTGCCAGGTGAATATGCTGATTATCGCCAATACCGCCAATACCGGCACAAATTGCAAGGCGATGACGGTGCTTAACGGATCGAATGCAGTGATCAAATTGCCGCTGGCGAAAAAATAGCCATAGACAGGAAGCAGCAGCAACAAAAAGCCGCCGGTCATTGCCAACATCGCCCAAATATAGCGCGCAGATGTGGAATCTGCCGCGACCGTCAACACGCTCGTAATCGTGCGCGTTGTCACCAGAAAAGCGGCGGTGATTGGCACAATATAAAGCAGAATAATCCGCCAATGATGTTCCGCCGGAACCTTGATCGCGACAATCCAGAACCGCAAGTCGGTGGCAAAAACCGCGTCGATAAAAATCAGCACGGCATAGCACACCGCCAATGTGACGACCGCCAATGCCAGCGCCAGCAGCCAGCGTGCAGCAGGTATAACGGCAGCAGATGAAACGGAGGCCTGATCTCTATCCTTACCCATCCGCAACCAAGCAATGCCTGCACCGACCAACGCCCAAACCGCGACTTGCGTGGTTACCACCTGCGGGAAATAGGGGAACCGGGACGACAACAAATACAGCCCGCTAAATACCGGAAAGAATGACAAAGCGGGAACCAGCGTTGCCCACGCAAAGCGGCTGCGCCACTGGCCGTCGCGCCGTGCGGTCGCGGCAACCGGCACACCGCGCAACGCCGCAAATACCGGCAGCCGGATCAACAGGTCAAACGATCCAAGTAGAAGCATTACAAAGCCAATAAGACCGATCGCTGTGCCAAATTCCTTCCAAACCCAGATCTGGTCACTCGCCGGTTTTTGCGTCCCGCCCTTCAGCGTTTTAGCAAACCAGTCGGTCGCATGGCCGATTGCCGCAACCGACAAATGGTCGCCGGGATGCGTGGTCGCGGGTTGATACAATATCCGCGCCGTCCCGCGCCCGATTGAACCATATTGCTTGCCCGCTGCAACCCGCGATGTGGTATTAAAAACCGTTTGCAATTTCGCGCTGTCACCGACATCCATTGCCCGCGACGTTCCCCACATCAGCGCGGAAAATTCATCATATTTGCTAAACACCAACGCCAGATTGCGCGGCCAACTTGCTGTTCCATCGGCGGCAAATGGCGCGCCAGTGGACGAACCCTGCAACACCACCGACGTATAACTATCGGGCATTGCCTGCGCCGCGGCCAACACCGTCCACCCGCCCATGCTATGACCCTCAAGTCCGATTTGCGTCTTGTCCACCATCGGCAAGCTACGCAAATATCGCAGGCCATCGGGCCCGCCAAAGCCATTGGAGAACGCAGCGCCCTTGCTATAACCGTGCCCGGTTTGGTCAATCGCCAACACGACATAGCCGCGCCTGGCAAACTCGATTGCAAATCCATCCTGGGTCTCGCGTGAGTTGATATAGCCATGCACTGCCAGTATGCCCGGCGCAGGCGTCGCCGCCGTCGCTGCCTTTGGCACATAGAGCAGCGCGCTCATCCGGGTATTGTTTGCGCCCGCAAAATGGATGTCCTGCACCGATACACCGCCCGCAGTGCGCACGGCCATCGCCAAATATGCCCCCGCCAAAATCAGCGCAAGGCCAGCCAAAGCAAGCCACACAGCGCGCCGCGCCGATATCAACACATCTTCCGGTTTTTTCATCAATCCCGCCCCTTTTGCGGACAATATGCGGCGCACAGTCCTGATTGTAAATGGGCCTTTCAAAAGACTGCTTTGTGTGGTTTTTTGCACACGGCGTAGCACCAATATGCCATCAATCCGCCGGAGATTTGGCACACTGCCAACTTCGACGGCGCGGCAACAGCCGTGTTAATTACCGCTGGACTTGGCGCAGTAGCCCGCCCAAGATAACGGGCATGATCAAGGTTACGCCATCTGGACAAGCGTGCGGCGCGGCTGTGACGGGCATAGATCTGTCACGGCCAATTGACGGCGATACGGTCGCTGAAATCCGCGCAGCGTGGCTGCAACATCATGTCCTTGCCTTTCCCGATCAGGATTTGAGCGACGATGATCTTGAACGCTTCACGCTCTATTTCGGCGGCTTTGGCGATGACCCGTTCATTGCGCCGGTGCCCGGGCGTGAGCATGTTATTGCGGTGGAAAGGCTTGCCGATGAACGGTCGCCGTTGTTTGCGGAAAACTGGCACAGCGACTGGAGTTTCCAAGCACGCCCGCCCGCCGGAACCTGCTTATATGGAATCAAAATTCCGCCAGTCGGCGGCGACACGTTATTTGCCAATCAACATGCGGCGCTGGACGCATTACCCGATGCATTGCGGTTAAAATTACAAGGGCTGATTGCGGTCCATTCGGCCAAACGCGCTTATGCGCCCGATGGCGCTTATGGTACCGGCGATCAGGCGAAGCGGTCGATGGATATCCGCCCATCTAAATCGGCCGAGGCAACCCAGCTTCACGCCCTCATTCGCCGTCATCCGGAAACCGGCCGCGAAGGCCTGTTCAGCTGCTTTGGCTATATAATCGGGTTTGAAGGCATGGCTGACGACGACGCCCTGCCGTTGCTGATTGAGCTTTACCAGCATCAAGGCCGCGAGGAATTTCAGTATCGCCACAAATGGCAACCCGGCATGCTGATCATGTGGGACAACCGTTCGGTTTTGCATGCCGCAACTGGCGGATATGATGGCCACCACCGCCTGCTGCACCGGACCACGATCGCCGCAGCAGACAGTCCGGTAACAGCGCTAACCGATAATTAGGATAGTTCTGCTACTCGCTGTGGTCAGGCCAAGCGTATTGCGGCCAAAGCATGGAGACAGACACCAATGGAAAACCGCGTATTTTCGCCACGCGCCTTTTCTATATTAGAAGCCGCCTATCCGGCTCGCGCCGTAAAGCTTGATCATAACCTGACCGGCCATCCTTTGCTGTCGTTGGAACAATTGGTGCGGTTGGCGGCGCAGTTACCGGGGGGCAGCGTCGAGTATAATCAAGGCAACCTGCCCATCGGCATCAATCCCGAAGACGTGCCTGCGCCGCAATTGAGCATCGAAGACACAATCCGGTCGATCGAAGAAAACGGATCGTGGATGGTATTGAAACGCATCGAACAACATCCCGATTATGCCAAATTGTTAGAAGAAACGCTTGGCGAACTTGAACCGTTTGTCAAACAGCGCACCGGCGCGATGCTTGGCCATGAAGGCTTTATTTTCATATCGTCACCGGGCGCGGTTACGCCGTTTCATTTCGATCCGGAACATAATATATTGCTGCAAGTGCGCGGTTCAAAAACAATGACCGTGTTCACCGCCGGTGACGACACGACCGCACCTGCCGAGGTGCATGAACGGTTTCATCTGGGCGAACATCACCGCAATTTGCCGTGGCGCGATGAATTTGCGGGCCATGGTCAAGCAGTTCATTTGACGCCCGGTGAAGCAATCCATGTGCCGGTGAAAGCGCCGCATTGGGTCAAAAATGGTCCCGAAGTATCAATCTCGTTGTCGATCACATGGCGTTCCGAATGGAGCTATGCCGAGGCCGACACCCGCGCATTCAACCATTTGATCAGAAAATTCGGAATGCGTCCGCGCAATCCGGCGGCGTTCCCGTCTCGCAATCTGGGCAAATCATTGGCCTATCGCGCGATCCGGCGCTGCCTGTAAAGCACGCGAATGCCGGAAAATGCGCTCGAATTGCGCCCTGCCCCGGAAGTGCCGCGAAGTGCCGCTTGACAAACACCTAAAAGCTGAGCATTTGCGCGCCATTGGCCCGATGGCGGAGTGGTGACGCAGAGGACTGCAAATCCTTGCACCCGAGTTCGATTCTCGGTCGGGCCTCCAACTTCATTAGCGTTTAATTGCAGTGAGAGATGGAGCGACGCGAGGAAGTTTTGCGCGGATTGCGCGTAGCCAATATCGGCTTAATTACAATTTTTGTAATAACAACAATCGGTTAAATTGAGGTTTCTGCGTACCAAATCAAGATTTAGCGAACGTTGCACCGCTACCCGCCCATCTTCTTTGACCGCCGCCGTTGCACTGACGACCCTATCCCCATGGCTTCGCGGTATTTTGCGACGGTGCGGCGGGCGAGATCAAAGCCGCGTTCTTTCAGCAGGTCGACCAACGTATCGTCGGACAAAATCTTTATTCCTTCTGCGTCGATCAAGGTTTTGATGTGACTTTTCACGGCCTCTGCCGACGCGCCTTCACCGTCCGCCGACGCGACGCCACTGGAGAAGAAGAATTTCAGATCAAACATGCCGCGTTCACAAGACAGATATTTGTTGCTGGTCACGCGGCTGACGGTGGATTCGTGCATTTCAATCGCTTCGGCAACTTGGCGCAGGGTGAGCGGGCGTAGGTGGGCGATGCCTTTGCGGAAGAATGCGGCTTGTTGTTTGACGATTTCGCTGGCGACTTTGATGATTGTGCGCTGACGCTGGTCCATCGCCTTGATCAACCAATGGGCGTCGGCCAGGCAGTCATTGAGCCACGCCTTTGTTGCTTTATCCGCGCCGTCGCCGCCCAGTTGCGCTGCATAGCTGCGGTTGACCAGCAGCCGGGGCAAATTGGCGCTGTTCAGCTCGATTATCCAGCCATCGCCGCGCGGTAACAGAAAGATATCGGGCGTAACCGCTTGCGCTGCGTCTTCGCCGAAATGGCTGCCGGGCTTGGGATCATAGCTGCGCAATTCGTTTAACATATCGCGCAAATCTTCATCGTCGACGCGGCATAAGCGCTTCAATTGATCGAAACTGCCGCGCGCCACCAGATCGAGATTGTCGATCAGCTTGGCCATGCACGGATCATATCGGTCGGCCTCTTTGGCTTGCAGCGCGATGCATTCTGCCAAATCGCGGGCACCCACGCCGGTCGGATCAAAGCTTTGCAGGCAATATAACGCGTCTTCCAATTCCGCGGCAGGCACACCCAATCTATGGGCAGTGGCCAACATGTCAGCGCCCAAATAACCAGTGGCCTCAACTTGCTCAATCAACTGTTGCACTAGAAAAAGTTTGCGCCCCGACAATGTCGCACCGGCCTGACCGAGCAGATGATCACGCAGCGAAATGTCCGCAGCAGCAAAGCTGTCGAAGTCTGGCCCGTCACTAAATTCAGCGCCGCTACCCGCTGCGCCACCACCTGACAGGCTCAGCATACCGTCACCGCTGCGGTTTGCTTCTGCGCCGTCGCTTACGCTATCATGGTGAAATGTTTCAGCGCCGTAATTGATATCCAATGCTTCGCTCGCGGCCAAATCGCCGCTGTTCAAAACTTCGTCACTGCCGCGTTCGGCGCTAGGCGGCGCGGCAAATTGGCTGGGATCTTCGCTGATGTTGTCGCTGGCGCGTTCACCGCCTGAATCAGCCGACACCGATTCCAGCAGCGGATTTTTTTCGATAGCTTCCGCGATGAATGCTTCGATTTCAAGCGACGACAATGCCAGCAGCTTGATGGCTTGCTGCAATTGCGGGGTCATTACCAGTGACTGGCTTTGTCGCAAATCGAGGCGCGGGGTTAGTGCCATTTTGGCCCAGTATACTCAGTTACATATTCGTCCTGAGCAATTCGAAGGACGAAAACGCGCTTGGTTTCGTCCTTCGAATTGCTCAGGACGAATAGAAAGGATTTCAGTGCAGCCAAACGCTACCATCACATTTCAAACCCTTCGCCCAGATACAGGCGGCGAACATTGGCATCGGCAACCAACGCTTCGGGAGTTCCTGCAAACAGCACTTGACCGCCATAGATAATGCAAGCACGGTCAACGATATCCAACGTCTCGCGGACATTATGGTCGGTAATCAAGACACCAATACCGCGCGTCTTTAGTTCTTTGATCAGGTCACGAATGTCAGAAATAGATAGCGGGTCAATCCCGGCAAAAGGCTCGTCAAGTAACATGATCGACGGATTGGCAGCCAAGGCGCGGGCAATTTCGCAGCGTCGCCGCTCGCCGCCCGATAGCGCCATCGCCGCTGCACTGCGCAGCCGCGTAAGGCCGAATTCGTCGAGCAATGTATCGAGCCTGCTTTGGCGGGCCTCCTTATCCGGCTCGGCCATTTCCAGCACCGCCATGATGTTTTGTTCAACGGTCATTCCGCGAAAAATTGAGGTTTCTTGCGGCAAATAGCCCAGACCCAGAATTGCACGACGATACATTGGCAGGCGGGTAATATCTTCGCCATTGAGCATTATTCTGCCGCTGTCAGGCTTCACAAGACCCATGATCGAATAAAAGCAGGTTGTCTTGCCCGCGCCGTTTGGTCCCAGCAACCCCAACACTTCGCCCTTTGCCACCGAAAGCGAAACATCCAACAGCACAGCGCGTTTGTCATAGCTTTTTGCGATAGAGACAACGCCCAAACCATCGGAAAGCCCTGCAGCCGTCGTCGCGTCTGTCGATGTTGCGTTCGCTTTGGGATCTTTGACGAGGTTATCCATCAATTCAATTTCCGTAATATTATCTTATTGGGCATTGCTACGCGAACAACGCTAAAGAATCCTTGCCACATTTGCAATTGGCAGGATTTTTGCATGATAAGAAATCAAATATCGCTATTGTGGGCGAAATCAGTTTTTGCGCTGCGGCACGGTGAAGGTGCCCGAAACCCGTCCCTTACCGCCGCTTGTAACTGGAGCGCCGGGAACGGCCGATCCGCCGCCGGAAACTGTGGACCGTCCGGCTTTCAAATCAATGACGATTCTGCCGCCATTAAGCCGGTTGGCTCCTTGCACAAGTGCAACGTTGCCAAGCAATGTAATCGTCGCGCTATCAACGTCATAGATCGCAGCATTGCTGGAGGCGCGCAGATCATCTTTGGTTATCAGTACGCCGCCGATCGCATCGAAACGATTGACGTCGATCTTGCCATTGTTGGAATATGCCGCCGTCATGCGGGCGGCGTTGATCGTTAAGCCCGCCTGCCGAACGGTCGCCCCGCCCGACATGATCACGCGGTCGGCACGGTCCTGCAATTCAATCTGGCCTGCGTCAAAATCAACCGGCGCATTGCTGTTATGGTTACGAATAACTTGTGCCGGTGCGGCAATGGAGATCAACGCCGCCGTTACCAGAAAACTTGCTGTCATAACCGAAAAGGGATGCTTTAACGTCATATCGGTCACCTAATCCCATTCTGGTCAATGTGCAAATGGGCATTTCCGGTCAACGTCACCACCCGTGTATTAAGATTTGCCGACATAGTGTCCGCGCTAAATGTGCCGATGTTGGTCCGGCCGCTAACACCGTTGTCGCTGGTTACCTGACGCGTTCGCAGATTGGCGGCCACATTGCCTGCGACCAAATTAAAACCTTTGCCATCATCGAAAGTCAATTGCCCTGCCGAACGCATCAGCTGATCCTTTAGGCCCAGGACAACGTTAATCGCGACGATCGAGTAGCCTTCACCCGACTTTACCGACAATGGGCCAACGACGCGCACTGTTTCATTGCTAAGATCATAAGCGCCATTGGCGGCGAGTACGCTGGCCGGACCTTCATCAAGCAATATCCGGCCATCAAGGTCGGTCATACGAATGATCGGTTCTGCCGAACTTTTTTGCACGGCACTACCGGCGCGCAACGAAAACGGGCGTCCCTTGTCATCTTCACCGCGGTATAGTGCCTCGGACACTCTCAGCCTTTCGGTGGCCATGTTTACCTTTGATTTATCCAGTAAAAAACTGATCTCGCTGTTTCCAGAAAACGGCGTAAAGGCCAAAAGCGCAAATAAGATCCCGATGGAAACCGGCAGCAGAAATCGCAGCGCGGCGATCATCCGGTCATGCCGTCCGGCCGGCGAAGCCCAGATTTGACGCTGTGTGCGTTGTTGATCGGCGAGCACTGACATATTAGGCCGACGCTCAGCTGTGTCCGAAAATGTCTATTTCCGGCCAGCCGGCAAGATCAAGCCGCGCACGGTGGGGCAGAAAATCGAAACATGCCTGCGCCAATTCGGTCCGGCCTTCGCGTTCCAGCCTCAGAACAAACTGTTCATGCAAACGGTGTAAGTACCGCACGTCGCTGGCCGCATAATCTTTTTGTGCATCCGATAATATCGGCCCGCCCCAATCGCTGGATTGTTGCTGTTTGGAAATGTCGGTACCCAACATCTCCTTCACCAGCTCTTTTAACCCGTGACGATCAGTGTAAGTTCGGCAAAGCCGAGAAGCAATCTTCGTGCAGAACACCGGGGCAGCGACCGTCTGCAAATAATGTTCAATCGCGGCCAAGTCGAAACGACCAAAATGAAACAATTTGAGAACATTATTGTCGCCCAGCAACTTACGCAGATTTGGCGCGGCAAAGTCACTATCGGCCCCGAACCGAATAAGATGCTCGTCACCATTGCCGTCTGAAATCTGCAACAGGCACAGCCGGTCACGCGGGGTAATCAGGCCCATTGTTTCGGTATCGACCGCAACGATGTTGCCGTTCAGCGCGCCTTCGGGCAAATCTTCTTCGTGCAAATATACGCTCATGGAATGGTTCTTTGATACCAAATCGAATCGATAGCAAGTTTTTGCTTGGGAATGTTGGCATGTTCAGCAATTCTTGCGGCCATCGCGTTCGCCGGCCAACGCAACAAAGCATCGGCCAAAAAGTTGCCAAACCCGCAGCTGGCGCGGATTGGCCCGGATCGGCTGAATACGCCATTCAAGGCGAACTGGCGCGCTGCGAGACTTGGCCCGCGACCAAAAACAACTGCTAAAAAACAGATTGGGCAATCAAACGATCAGCATCAAAAATGCATTCTAAATAACGCTATACCAGTTGCAACAAATAGGATATAAATCGACTGTGCGTAATAGTTGGATTGCGCCCGTGAAATGCAGGATGATCGCCCGTCCCTGTTTTGAACGAAGAGCCGGGGCGATTTGAAAGTAATAATGCAGTTATGAATTTTGATCGTAAGCGGCGTGGTAAAGGCCGGGATAAAAGAGATAGTTTTGGCGACGACAGTTACGACGGTTACCAAGCACCATCCCCATTTCAGAACGACTTTGGCGGCGGTAGACCCGCAGGTGGCGGCGGATTCGGCGCAAATCGTGGCGGCCCTCCGCGCGAACGAGCCCCGGCGATGCCCGCCCAAGTCATTGGTTCGGGCAAGGGAATCGTTAAGTTCTTTAATGGCCAGAAAGGTTTTGGTTTCATTCAATGCGATGACCGGCCCGAAGACGTGTTCGTTCACATCAGCGCGGTTGAACAAGCCGGCCTAACCGGTCTTGCCGAAGGACAGCCGCTGGAATTCACACTGGTTGATCGCGGCGGTAAAGTATCTGCGTCCGACTTGGTGATTGACGGCGATCCGATTCCGGTACCCGATGCGCCAGCGCGCCCGGACCGACCAGAACGCGGCGACCGTCCAGATCGCGGTGACCGTCAGGGCGGCGGCTTTGCCAAGCCGCAGCATGATGCAAATGGCGAACACGCCAATGGAACCGTCAAGTTTTTTAACGACGTAAAAGGCTTTGGTTTCGTTCAGCGCGACGATGGCGGTGAAGATGTGTTTGTGCACATTTCGTCATTGGAACGTTCAGGTTTGGGAACCGTTGTGCAGGGCGACCGATTGAGTTTCGATATTGAAATTGATCGTCGCGGCAAATATTCCGCCACAAATCTAAAGGCACTTTCCGAATAAATTTCGAAAAATGTTAGATCATGATTACAACTGATTGAATCGTCATTGCGAGAAGCGAAGCGAAGAAGCAATCCAGGGTTAGCTTAAGCAGGCTCTGGATTGCTTCGCTCCGCTCGCAATGACGATGTTATCAAAATTGAAGTCATCGCCCTTTTTTGTGTTCAGTTCAGTGTGTCTAGTTCAGCTTGTAAGCGGCGCGTTCCACGGCTGCAAAAAGGTCCAGCGCGTGTTCATCACCAAAGGGCACAAACTGCATCATCACCAATCCCGCGATACCGCTTTGCGGGTCTAGCCAATAGTAAGTGTTGGCAATCCCGGCCCAGGCAAGGCTGCCCGGTGCCCTGCCATTTGGACCACGTTCCGGATTAATCAGAAAACCCAGCCCCCATTTGGTGTCCATGCCGGGAAAGCTATCGAAAGTTCCCGAAAACTGCGGAACGATGCTGTCCATCTGCCCGGCGCGCAATCCGCCTATCTGATTGCGGGACATCTCTGCGACCGTTTCCGGCGTCAGAATTTCATGCCCATCCAATTCCCCCCCGCAAAGCAACATGCGTAGAAACCGCATATAGTCGCCTGCGGTGCTGTAAAGGCCGCCGCCGCCACTGTGAAATTCAGCCGATTCGCCGCCGCCAATTTCGATCGGGAATGGAACGAAACCGCCGCCATCGGCGCGCATTTGCAACGCCGCACGGCGCGGCGCATTTTGCGATGAAACCGAAAATCCGGTGTCGGCCATTCCCAGCGGTTCAATTATATTTTCGGCCATATATGCGCCAAGCGATAGCCCACTCGCCGCCTCAACCGCGCGGCCCACCCAATCGGTGCTCACCCCATATTCCCAGCGCGTTCCCGGATCGAACAGCAACGGCGACGTAATGCTGGCGATGCTGCCCGGCGCAACTTGGCCCTGCGCCCGCGCCATATCTGCGCTCATAAAGCTATAGCCCAGCCCCGAGGTGTGTGTCAGCAGGTGCCGCAACGTAACCGGTGATGCGGGCGGGCGCAGCATGGGAGCGCCATCCGCGCCAAACCCCGTCAGCACTTGTACGTCCGCCAACTCTGGCAGCAATGTCCCAATCGGATCGTCAAGCGTCAATGCCCCGCGTTCGGCCAATTGCATCGCCGCCACCGACGCCAGCGCCTTGGTCATCGAAGCGATCTGGAAAATAGTATCGGCTTGCATTGCCGTCCCGGTTGCCGCGTCGGCAATACCTGCGCTGGCGGTTTGGATCACACCATCGCGGTCACCAATCATCGCCACCGCGCCGCTTATTTTTCCGCTAGTGATGGCGGCGTCTAATGCTTTGTCTAAATCATTCATGGAAGCGATATTGCTCAGACGTTTTGCCGCATGTCAATCAGAACGCAATGCAGTCGGCCGATATCCGCAGCCGGCAAATTACTAAATCAGATTGAACGCGCCCAGCGCCAGCACCGCGCCCCATAGCAACATAACACCACCAGCGACGGCACGAATAACCGGAATCGGTACCAGCGCCGCCAGCCGTTCGCGCAGGATTATCGCAGGAACACACGCCGCCATGACGCCAATAATGCCGCCTGCCAGAGCAAATCCCCAATATTCTGCATTGGCCGCACCGACCGCGATCAGGAACTGGCTCTTGTCGCCGAATTGCAGAATGAACAACCCCAGAAAGCTTGTGGTGAAACTGCTCAATTTCCAGTTTTCCAGCAGGTCCACTTTGCGCCGCCATAGCAACATTCCAACACCGGCGAAAATATAGGCCAGCGCGGTGAACAGTCGCACCGGCTCCTCGCTGATCCAACCATCGACCAGCGAACCGGCGGCCGCCGAAATCGTGCAGTTCAATAATGTCGCCAGCGTCAATCCGGCCAAAACCGAGCGGTCATTATGATAACGGATCGCCAATGCCGCCGTCAAAATCTGGCTGCGGTCGCCCATTTCGGCGAAGAACACGGATATCAGGGTGGAAAGCAAGGCGTCCATAATGCAACGCTCTAGCAGAATTAGGTGAAGGAATTGCTATACCGCCGCAGCGGCGCGGTCATGCGCCGAGACGCAAGGCCACCGAAGCCAGCAAGGACTGCGCGATTTCCGCGCCCATATTGCCGCAGCCGACGGATTCGTCGAGGATCTCGGTATAATATTGCGCGACAATCGCACTGCCGCCGCCCCTCTGCAATGACTGGTGCAATGACCGCTGCATTGCTTCTTCGAAATGCAGCGCGATTTCGGCAACGGCGTCAAACCGGTGGCTGATCGCGGTGTGGCGGATCGCATCCAGCCGCATGAAAAACTGCACCGGGCTCGTGTCGAAATTGGTCAGGCGCAATGCGTCCAACAGATCGCTGATCTGCGCCCGTGCCAGTAACAACCGATCCTGATCAAAATCCATGTTCCTACCCCCAAAACGCCTGTTGCCCAAAAAAGTTACCCAAATGAAGGTATCGGCCAACATGGTTAATAAGTGGTAAACAGGGTGCATTGCGGGAATGTGACCGCGCAAACCCACTTGACTTATCCGCTCCAAACCCGCATTGGCCGCGCATTCATGGGGGCGCGTGTTCGCCCCTGCATCATTTTCGATTCGAACAAAAGGAACGGGTTATGGCGAAGCCAGCCACTATCAAAATCAAATTGCTCAGCACTGCTGACACTGGCTTTTTCTATGTAACCAAGAAAAACCCGCGCAATACCACGGAAAAAATGACCTTCCGCAAATACGACCCCGTCGTGCGCAAGCATGTCGAGTTCAAAGAAGCCAAGGTTAAGTAAGCGCACAAACGCCGCTTGATGATGGTTACGAAGGGGCGCTTAAGGCGCCCTTTTTGATTCGGGTTGATGGCAATTAAGCATTAAATCCGCCGTCATTGCGAGGAGCGAAGCGACGCGGCAATCCAGAGCGTGCGTACACAAACTCTGGATTGCCGCGCTTCGCTCGCAATGACGATTGGGTCAAAGCAATTGTGTATCAATCATCTATCCAAGTGTGGCCAGCGTCTTCACGAGGGAGCAAGCGAGGATTAGCGCCAAAGGCTTCTGGGTCCATCAGGTCCATATGTTCTTTGCGAAAGAGCGTTTCTGTATTCAGATTATCAAACAACGCAAATTTCTTCGCATACTCCATCAAAGGCTGCCCTTGCTGGGAAAGCGTGTTATAAAAAATTATAAGCAATTCCTGATCTGAGAATTGTGCTCTGAAAAGTTTGTGGTAAATATCCTCTTCAATCTCATACCTGTCAATATATCGAAATATGTTAAAGAGGACGCGAAAATAGTGTCCCAATTCCGTGTGAGTGCCTAAATAAAATTTATCATATGCAGTATTAAGTCGCAATTTGCTGTGTTGTTTTCTCTTTTCTATAAGTGCAGGATTGTCACCCATAGCAACATTATAATTTCGCTCAGAATAGAGCGATTCAAGTTGTGTAAAAAACACATTGAAACAGTCCCTGCCCGACTTAGTGTTATTCTGACCGCCAATATCCATATCTATAACGATCTGGTTCAATACACCAATCATACTGAAAAGCGTATTTTCAAAACGCTGCCGCTTGGATGTTTCATTTTGCGACTGCAAGGCATCGGCTGATTTGCTCAACTCTTCCCGCGTTAGGTGCAGCTCCTGACGACTAAACGACAGTTCTTTAAGTTGGTTGTTGATAGTGTAAAGAAGCGCCAAGAAGCTGATAAATGCAAAAAAGGGATTCAGCGTGCCGCCGACAAAATCTCCAAGTGTTCCGACGTCGGCGGTATCTTCTAAACGTATTCCATAAACATAAACACCAACCGCCACTAATGCGAGCAAACCAGCAAACCAAATGATCCAGCCCGGCAGGCCCGAGCCCTTGTCATTGTCCTCTTCGTCGCTATCTTGCATCATCTTCACCCAACAATCCCCTGCACCGCCTCCAAAAACTTCATCACCGACACAGGCTTTGACAGATACCCCCGCGCGCCCGCCGCCATGATGCGGTCTTCGTCGCCTTTTCCGGCATAGGCGGTTACGGCCAGCACGGGGATGGCGCTTAGCACGGCGTCTTTTTGCATCGCCTCAATCAAGTCCAGCCCGCTGACATGCGGCAATTGGATGTCCATGATGATCAGGTCGGGCGCAAACATGCGGGCTTGTTCCAGCGCGAGGCGTCCGTCGCGGACGCCATCGACGATAAATTTGTGCGCGGCGAGCAGGTCGGTGAACAATTTGAGGTTGAGTTCATTATCCTCAACGATCATCACTTTTTTTGGCATATACCGTCTTTCTCACCTTGTGCTTGCTGGCACAACGCTTAAACCAAAATTATGCAGGAAATAAACGACAATCTGGCCAGCGCATCGCATCTGGCGTTGCAGGCATTGGTGTGGGCGCTGTCCGATGAGAAACGGTCGGAGCGATTGTTATCGCTAACGGGTTTGACGCCCGATGGTCTTCGCAGCGGCATAAGCGAGCGCGGATTGCAGGCGGCGATATTGGGTTTTCTGGAAAGCCACGAGCCGGACTTAATCGCCTGCGCGGTGGCGATTGATGCCAGTCCGGCGGAATTGGTCGCGGCGCGGCGTGCGCTGGATGGCGGCCAGGATGGTGGAGACTATTACGAATGACCGAAATACCCCAAAAACGGCCGTTAATCATCAGCGATTGTGACGAGGTATTGTTGCACATGGTCGTTCCGTTTCGCGATTGGCTGGACGAGGCCCACGACATCGAATTTGCGCTCAACACGCATGACTGGTCAAAGGCGTTAACCCATCGCAGCACTGCGGCCTTGGTCGAGCCTGCGGATATTTGGGGGTTCCTTGGCGGTTTTTTCGATACGCAGATGCACCGCCAGTTGCCGATAACGGGCGCGATCCAGTCGATGACCAAGCTGTCGCAAATCGCCGACATTGCGATCCTGACCAATTTGCAGGATCACCGCAACGCCGCGCGCGGTGTGCAGTTAAAGGCCGCCGGAATCGACGCGCCGATCTATACCAATCAAGGGCCAAAGGGCGATGCCTTGGCGCGGATTATTGCCGAATATCAGCCGTCGGTCGCGGTATTTATCGACGATATGGCCGGGCACCACGAATCTGTTGGCGAGGTCCATCCCGAAGTGTGGCGGCTGCACATGGTCGGCGAACCGATGATGGCCCCGCATTTTGCGCCCGCACCGCACGCGCATGCGCGGATTGATGATTGGGCGGCGGCGCATGACTGGATTGCCGATAAACTAACCAAGGGTGCGCCTGCGCCCGCGATTGAAATGGAGACTGTATGACCATCGATGCCCGTATTGCCGAACTCGGCCTGACCCTGCCTGAACCCGCCGCGCCGGTGGCGTCTTATGTTCCGGCGGTGGAGGCAGGCGGCATGCTCTATATCTCTGGCCAATTGCCGTTTCTGGACGGTATATTGATGACCGGAAAACTGGGCGATGCCCACAGCCTTGAAAACGGACAGGCCGCAGCCAAAGCCTGCGCATTGATGCTGATCGCGCAGATGAAAAAGGCGCTGGGATCGCTCGACCGCGTTGAACGGATCGTCAAGCTCGGCGTATTTTGCGCGAGCACGCCCGATTTCACTGACCAGCCAAAGGTCGCCAACGGCGCATCCGATTTGATGGAGGCGGTGTTTGGCGATGCCGGAAAACACGCACGTTCGGCGGTGTCGGTGCCGGTGCTGCCGCTGGATGCGATGGTGGAGATTGACGCTGTGGTGAAGGTGCGGGGGTAAACGGTTTGCGCACTGTGACCGCGCACTGCGTCCAACAAATACCGTAACCCTGAGCCTGTCGAAGGGTGACTAGCCGGTAAGCGCCCTTCGACAGGCTCAGGGCTACGGTATAGTCTAAGTTAAGGTAATCAAACACTATGACGAGCGATTGGATGTTTCATTGCTACATATTGAAATGTGCTGATGGCAAATATTATGTCGGCCATAGTGATGATATGGAGCGCCGGTTCGCTGAACATCAAAGCGGTTTATTCACAGGATTTACTTATAAACGTAGGCCAGTTGAATTGATGTGGAACGATGCTTTTCAAACTAGAGATGAAGCAAAAGCGGCTGAGCTTCAAATCAAAGGATGGGGCCGAGCGAAAAAAGAAGCATTGATTGAGCGGGATTGGAGCAGGGTATCCGAGTTAGCCAGATGCAGATCGCGCGACCTATAGGCGCCCTTCGACTTTCGTCAGCGCAGGACGCTGACGGCTCAGGGCTGCGGTAATGGACGCGAGCATCATCGCCGAAATCGCCAGCGGCGTCTCTGCGATTGACGCGGCGCAGTGGGACGCGTTGAATGATGGCAATCCATTTACCTCTTACGCTTTCCTTTCCGCGCTGGAAACGTCGGGCAGCGTCGGGGCTGGTTCCGGCTGGTCACCTGCGCCGATCCTGATCCGCGACGAAGCCGGGGCGATATCGGGTGCGCTGCCTGCTTACCTGAAATCACATAGCCAAGGCGAATATGTTTTCGACCATCATTGGGCCGACGCGTATGAACGTGCTGGCGGGCAATATTATCCCAAGCTGCAAATCGCCGCGCCGTTTTCACCTGTGCCGGGGCCAAGGTTGCTGCTTCGCGATCCATCGCTAGCGCCGCATATACTGGCAGCGGCAGAGGCGGTGGTGCAGCAAAACGGGCTGTCATCGGCGCATGCCACGTTTGTCGAGGAGGCACAGTTGCCCGCGTTCGCCGCTGCCGATTGGCTGATCCGGACGGGTACGCAGTTTCACTGGCGCAATGATGGCTATGCGGATTTTGACGATTTTCTGGCGGCATTGTCATCGCGCAAGCGCAAGGCAATCCGCAAGGAACGTGCCGGGGCGAATGCGGCGGTTGAAATTCTAATCCTGACAGGCGCTGAAATTACCCGCGAACATTGGGATGCGTTTTGGATATTCTATCAGGATACCGGCGCACGCAAATGGGGGCGTCCGTATTTAAGCCGCGCATTTTTTGACCAGATCGGCGCGAAAATGGGTGACGCGGTCGTGTTGTTCCTTGCGCTGATGGATGGCCAACTGGTGGCGGGCGCGTTGAACTTTGTCGGGCCCGATTGTCTGTATGGACGCTATTGGGGATGCGCGCAGGATGTGCCCTTTCTGCATTTCGAACTGTGTTATTACCGCGCCATTGAATATGCCATCGAACACGGATTGGCGCGGGTTGAGGCGGGCGCACAGGGCGAACATAAGCTGGCGCGCGGTTATGTCCCAGTGCCGACATATTCGGCGCATTATATCGCCGACCCCGGATTTCGCCGTGCGATTGCCGATTTTCTGGTGCGCGAGAAAGCCGCCGTTGCGCGCGAGATCGAGTTTCTGGGCGAGATGGCCCCGTTTAAGCGCGGGTAGTTATTAGCCAACGCCGCTCCTGCCGATTTGTACGAAGCCCCCTTGCAATCCGCTGTTTAATCGCGCAGTTAAATGTCCAAGAAGAGGAGTCGTTTGATGCAGCAATATGCGTCCCAGCCAAGCACACAGGAACTGGCCGATTTTAGTGCGCAGTGCGAGGGGTGGTTTGCCGCCAACACGCCCGCCGATCCCGGGTTCATGTTGCCGCTGACATTCATGGAGGTGTCCACCGATCAGCAGTTCGATTTCTTGCGCAATTGGCAGCGCACGGTTTACGAGGCGGGCTATATCGGCATGAGCTGGCCAGCCGAATATGGCGGCGGCGGCATGCATCCGGATTATCAGAAAATAGCCACGCGGATCATGAAAGCGCACGATGCGCCGATTTTGATCAACGCGATTGCAAATGGCTGGACCGGGCCGTTGCTGATCGACATTGGCAGCGAAGAGGACAAACGCCGGTTTATCAAACCGATGCTGTCCGCGGAAGAAATCTGGTGTCAGGGGTTTTCCGAACCTGAACATGGCAGCGACCTTGGCAACGCACAGTGCAAGGCGGTCAGGGACGGCGATGAGTATGTGATCAACGGTTCGAAAATATGGACCTCGCTGGGCGACCGGGCGGACTATATGATCCTGCTGGCGCGCACCGGCAATGAAGGCCCGAGCAAATATGCGGGCTTGAGTTTCTTTTTGGCACCGATGAAAATTCCCGGCGTCGAGGTTCGGCGGTTGAAAAAACTGACCGGCGAATATGGTTTCGTGCAGTGCTTTTTTAACGACGCGCGCATCCCGGCAAGTGGCCTAGTTGGCGAAGAAGGCCAGGGCTGGTCAATGGCGATGAAGACGCTGGAATATGAACGCGGCGCAAAGGTCAATCCGGTTGGCGGATATTTCGCCAAGGAAATGGACGTGATGAACATCGTCGATCTTGCGCGGCAGGCAACGCGCGGTGGCAAACCGTTGCTGGATGATCCGGTGATGCGCGACCGGATCGTCAATTACATGATCGATATCCAGGCACTGAACCTGAACAATCAGCGCCGCCGTATGCCGCCGCTAACACAAGACCGGCCGATGGGCCTGGCGTTGATCAACAAGCTGGCCCGAACCGAGCTGGTGCGCGAATTGACCGAGTTTTCGCTGCAGTTTCAGGGGACGAAAGCGGGCTATTATGTCGGCGATCCAGAAGCGCAGGACGATGGTTTCTGGCACCGCGGCTATCTCAACAGTTTTTCCGCCACCATTGGCGGCGGCACATCACAGATCCAGAAAAACATCATCGGCGAGCATGTACTTGGCCTGCCAAAATCGCGCTAAATTCAAGGAGTAGAATATGAGTGAAGTTCTAACCGAAGTCCGCGATGGCGTGCTGATCATCACGATCAACCGTCCCGAAGCGAAGAATGCCGTCAACCGGGCTGTGGCCGAGGGAATTGCCGCAGCGATGGAACAGCTGGATAATGACGTTAGCTTGAACGCGGGTGTTATCACCGGCGCAGGCGGAACATTCTGTTCAGGCATGGATTTGAAAGCGTATCTGCGCGGCGAGTTGCCTGTGATCAAAGGCAAGGGATTTGCCGGATTTATCGAAGCACCGCCGAAAAAGCCGCTGATCGGTGCGGTCGATGGCTATGCACTGGCGGGCGGCATGGAGATTGCGACGGCGTGTGATTTGCTGGTCGCCAACAAGGACGCTAAATTTGGCATCCCGGAAGTGAAACGCAGCTTGGTCGCGGCCGGCGGCGGCTTGCTTTCATTGCCCGCGATTATGGGCAAAAGGTTGGCGATGGAGTTGGCGCTTACGGGCGATTTCTTCACGGCGCAGCGCGCGTATGAGGTCGGTTTCGTTAACCGGATCACCGACGGCGTGGCATTGGACGGCGCAATGGAGCTGGCGCTGGCGATAGCCGCCAATGGTCCGCTGGCGCTGATCGCGACAAAGCAGATTATCAATGAGCGCCCCGATTGGACCAGTGACAATATGTGGCAGAAACAGGCCGAAATCGCTATGCCCGTGTTTGCGTCCAACGACAGCAAAGAAGGCGCGCGGGCGTTTGCGGAGAAACGCAAGCCCAACTGGACGGGGGCGTAACCGATGCATCCATTTGTCCACGCCCAAACGCATCCCGGCAAGCCCGCGATCATCATCGCCGAAACCGGAGAGACGCGGACTTACCAGCAGCTTGATGAAGGATCCAACCAAGTGGCGCAGTTTTGGCGCGCGCGCGGGCTTGGCCATGACGACGTCGTGGCTATCATGCTGGAAAACACCCCAGATTATTACAATCTGACCTGGGGGTCGCAGCGCGCGGGGCTGCGCTATGTGTGCATCTCCACCCGGCTGACTGCGGACGAAACAGATTATATTCTGGAAAATTCGGGTGCAAAATTGCTGGTCATGTCGGCGTCGCTTGCGCCGCTTGCCAGCCAGTTAGAAACCTCGATCGAACGATATTCGCACGGCGGGGATATCGCGGGCTTTGAACGGTTCGAAAATGCAGTTGCCGAAATGCCGAAGACCCCTGTCGCTGACGAACGGGCCGGCGTCGATATGCTGTACTCCAGTGGAACGACGGGGCGGCCAAAGGGGGTTCGCATTCCGCTTCCCGAAGTTCCCGATATTGCGCTGACCAATCCGCTGGTGATGTTGGCGATGGGGCTTTACCGGTTCAATCCGGACAGCGTATATTTGTCGCCCGCGCCTTTGTATCACGCCGCACCGCTGCGCTGGTCGATGACGATGCACAAAATCGGCGGTACGGTTGTGATGATGCAGAAATTCGATCCTGAAAATGTGCTTTCCGCAATTGAAAAATACCGCGTGACTTGCGGGCAATTTGTACCAACGCATTTTGTCCGGATGCTAAAAATGCCCGGTGACGTGCGCGCGAAATATGATCTTTCATCATTGGACTGCGCCATCCATGCCGCTGCGCCGTGCCCGATTCCGGTGAAGGAGAAAATGATTGATTGGTGGGGCCCAGTGATTGAGGAATATTATGCCGGAAGCGAGGGCAATGGCATGACCTTTATCGGTTCCAACGACTGGTTGGCGCACAAGGGTTCGGTCGGAAAAGCCGTGTTGGGCGTTGCCCATGTTGTCGGCGAAGACAATGAAACAGAAATGCCCGCGCGCAGTGAGGGGACGATCTTTTTTGAAAGCGAAAATGTTTTTGAATATCACGGCGACGCCGAAAAAACGGCTTCCAGCCGCAATGCACGCGGCTGGTCGACGTTGGGCGATGTCGGTTGGATGGACGAGGATGGCTATCTCTATCTGACCGACCGCAAAAGCTTTATGATCATATCGGGCGGCGTGAATATCTATCCGCAGGAAATCGAGAACCATCTGATCGGCCACCCTGCGGTTCAGGATGTTGCGGTCATCGGCGGCCCGCACGAAGAGATGGGCGAAGAAGTGATTGCGGTCATCCAACCCGTTGATATGGCGTTGGCGGATGATGCTTTGCGCGATGAGCTGACTGCATATGCGCGCGAAAAACTCTCGGGGATAAAGATCCCGCGGCGGATTGATTTCCGCGCCGAATTGCCCAGGCATGATACTGGCAAATTGTACAAGCGCCTGCTGCGCGATGAATATTGGAACAAGCCCGCCGCGACACCAGAGGCATAGGAGAATAATATGGCAACCCATCCCTGCCCCGCGCCAACTGCCGAAATCGCAGCGTCGGTTATCGATCCCAAAAGCTATGCCGAATGGGATGGATTGCTGGGACAGTTCGAACAATTGCGTAACCACATGCCTGTGGCACGGATCGAAAACGGCGAAATGCACGATCCGTTCTGGCTGATTACCCGGCACGATGATGTGATGCGGATCAGTAAGGATAATGCGACGTTTCTGAATAATCCGCGCGGGGTGGTGTTTGGCGTTCGGGCGGGTGACGAACTGGTTAAAAACATCACTGGCGGCGACCCGCATCTGGTGCGTTCGCTGGTGACCCTTGATGCGCCGATCCACCCCAAATACCGCAAGCTGACGCAGGAATGGTTCATGCCCAAGAACCTGAAGCTGATGGAGGCGGAGATCGGCCAGCTGGCCAAGCACACTGTGGACCGGTTACTGGCTTCGGGCGGTGAAGGCGATTTTGTGCCGCTGGTTTCGGCGCCTTATCCGTTGCATGTCGTGATGCAGATACTGGGCGTACCAGAGGCGGACGAGCAACGCATGTTGTTCCTGACCCAGCGGATGTTTGGCGGACAGGATGAAGACCTGAACCAATCGGGCATGGCGAATATGACGCCTGAGCAAATATTGCAGTTGGTGGTTGGTGCGGTCGCCGATTTCGAAGCCTATTTTGCAAAGTTGACCGCCGAAAAACGCGCGAACCCGACCAACGATGTGGCCAGCGTTATTGCCAATGCTTTGGTCGATGGTGAACCGTTGAACGACCGCGATATGGCGGGATACTATATTATATTGGCAGCAGCAGGACACGACACCACGTCGGCGTCGACGGCGGGCGCGATGATGGCGCTGGCACAGGACCCCGAACAATTCCAGCAGCTGAAAGCAGATCGGTCGTTGCTACCCGGAATTGTCGAAGAAGCGATCCGGTGGACAACTCCGGTGCAGCATTTCATGCGTACAGCAGCGCACGATGTCGAGGTTGGCGGCGTGATGATCGGCAAAGGCGACTGGTTGATGCTGAGCTATGTGTCCGCCAATCATGACGAGCGCGTGTTTGAAAACCCGCGCAAATTTGATGCATCGCGGTCGCCGAACCGGCATGTTGCCTTTGGTGCGGGCGCGCATCAATGTCTGGGGCTGCACATGGCGCGCATGGAAATGAAAATCCTGTTCAACGAATTGCTCGACCGATTGGATCACATCGAGCTGGCAGGCGAACCAAAGCGCGCCAATTCGACTTTCGTGGGCGGATTGAAAACATTACCGTTGCGCTTTACGGCCAGTTAACATGGGGTTACCGTAGTGCTGAGCCTGTCGAAGCATGCTTGACCGAGAGGCGTGCTTCGACAGGCTCAACACTACGGTTAAGTTTCAACCTTATGTCATCGTGCTCTAGTGCCGGTTGACCTTTTGGCAATCGCGCTTTAACCGTTTGATTAAATTTTGACAGGAGACGAATGATGGCAGTTGCCTATATTGTGGATGCAGTGCGTACAGCGGGCGGCAAGCGTGGCGGGCGGCTGGCGGGTATCCATCCGGTTGATCTGGGTGCTGCCGTATTTGACGCCATCGCCGACCGCAATCAATTTGATCCTGCGGCTATCGACGATGTGATTACCGGATGCGTCAGCCAAGGCGGGCAGCAAACAATGGACGTTGGCCGCAACGCGGTGCTCGCCTCCAAATTGCCCAACAGCATTCCGGCGGTCACAATCGACCGGCAATGCGGATCGTCGCAACAAGCGATGCACTTTGCCGCGCAGGGTGTGATGTCGGGAACGCAGGATATGGTTCTGGCCAGCGGCATCGAAAGCATGACGCGCGTTCCGATGGGCACCGTGGCGACTTTGTTCATCAAAGAAGGACTAGGTCACTATAAATCCGACCGGTTGGAAGCGGCATTCCCCGGCATCATGTTCAGCCAGTTCAAAGGCGCGGAAATGATCGTCAAGAAGCATGGCTTTAGCAAAGATGATCTGGATCAATTCGCATTTGAATCGCATCTAAAGGCAATTGCAGCGACCAATGGCGGCGCGTTTGACCGCGAAATAGTCTCGATAGCTATAGAAACCGCCGACGGCGCGGACACGCACAAGGTCGATGAAGGCATCCGGTTTGAAGCGACGCTTGAGGGCATCGCGGGCGTAAAGCTTTTGCAAGAGGGCGGCACGATTACGGCGGCATCATCAAGCCAAATTTGCGACGGGGCATCGGCGGTGCTGATTTGTTCCGAACAAGCGTTGAAAGACCACGGCCTGACCCCGCGCGCGCGCATCCACAACTTGACCGTAACGGCAGGCGATCCGGTGATCATGCTGGAGGAACCGTTGTTCGCAACCGACCGCGCCCTGAAACGCGCCGGACTGAATATCGGCGACATCGACGTCTATGAAGTCAACGAGGCTTTTGCTCCTGTGCCGCTGGCATGGCTAAAGCATGTCGGTGCGGATCGCAGCAAGCTGAACGTCAATGGCGGCGCAATTGCGCTGGGCCATCCGCTGGGCGCTTCGGGAACAAAGCTGATGGCGACGTTGCTGAACGCACTGGAGGCGCGCGGCGGAAAATATGGATTGCAGACAATGTGTGAAGGCGGCGGTCAAGCCAATGTCACGATCATCGAACGTCTCTGAAACTACACGTAAAAAATCTGAACGTAAAAATTCTAACAAGGAATAGAAAAATGGAATTGAATTCATCAGTATCAGCAGTCGTCACCGGCGGTGCATCGGGACTTGGCGCGGCCACATGCCGGGCACTTGCGGCAAAGGGCGTGAAGGTCGCAATCTTTGACCTGCAAGTTGAAAAAGGCGAAGCAATGGCCGCGGAAATTGGCGGCGTCTTTTGCGAAGTCAACGTGACCAGCGACGAAAGCGTTGACGCCGGATTTGCAAAGGCGCGCGCCGCAAACGGGCAAGAACGGATATTGGTCAACTGCGCCGGAACAGGCGCGGCGATGAAAACCGCCAGCCGGTCGAAAACCGATGGGTCGATTAAACATTACCCATTGGACGCATTCAACTGGCTGATCCAGATCAACCTGGTGGGCACATTCCGCTGCATCGCCAAATCAGCCGCCGGAATGCTAACTCTGGAGCCGCAGAATGAAGACGGCGAACGCGGCGCGATTGTCAACACGGCGTCGGTTGCGGGCGAAGATGGCCAAATGGGTCAGGTTGCCTATTCGGCATCAAAGGCTGGCGTGATCGGCATGACGTTGCCCATCGCGCGCGATTTGATGAGCGAAGGTATTCGCGTCAACACCATCTTGCCCGGCATTTTTGAAACCCCGCTGATGCTCGGCGCGCCGCAAAATGTGAAGGACGCGCTGGCGGCTTCGGTGCCGTTCCCGAAACGGTTGGGCAAGCCATCGGAATATGCACATCTGGCGCTGACCATGATCGAGAACAGCTATTTCAATGGCGAGGATGTTCGTCTCGATGGCGCAATCCGCATGGCTCCGCGTTAAGCCATGACAAACACAGCCGCTGCCGATTTCACCCAAATCCGTTATGAGGTTAGCGATGGCATCGCCACGCTGACCTTATATCGCCCGGAAAAAATGAATGCGTTCACTGGTACCATGATGCAGGAGATGGTGGCCGCATTTGATCTGGTTGACGCCGACGACGCGGTTCGCGCTGTCGTCGTTACTGGCGCGGGCGACCGGGCGTTTTGTGCAGGAGCCGATTTGACGCCCGATGGCGGCGGCCAGGTTTTTGCAAATGCAGCGCCGGTAAACTCGCTTTCGGATGAACGCGTGCGTGACAGCGGCGGCAGGCTGACTTTACGGATATTCCAGTGCAAGAAACCAGTCATCGGCGCAATCAACGGCGCAGCTGTCGGCATTGGCGTGACCATGCAACTCGCCATGGATTTTCGCTTGGCAAGCGACAAGGCACGGTTCGGTTTTGTCTTTGCCCGGCGCGGCATCGTGCCAGAGGCAGCGTCAAGCTGGTTTCTGCCGCGACTTGTCGGGATGCAGCAAGCACTCGAATGGTGCATGACCGGACGTGTATTCGGCGCGGGGGAGGCATTGCAAGGTGGGCTTAGTCAGGTCAATCCACGCTCCTGAAGATTTGCTGCCCGCCGCATATACGCTGGCGCGGGAAATTGCCGACAACACCGCTCCGGTCTCGATTGCATTGACCCGCGCGATGTTGTGGCGGCTCTCGGCGGCGGACCATCCGATGGCCGCGCATAATATCGACAGCAAGGCAATTTATCGGCGGTCGCGCTCGGGCGATGCCAAAGAAGGCATTGCCAGCTTCCTCGAAAAGCGCGATCCGGTGTATCCAGATAAGGTTAGCGCGGATATGCCCGACTTTTTTCCATGGTGGGATGAACCGGAATACAAATAATAAGGGGCGAGGGGAACATGGCGGGATTTGAACCAAAATTGGTGGACGGAGCGGCGGAAAACAATTCGGCCCGCGAACAGTTGCTTGCTGCCGCGAGTCAAATCATGCGCGACGGCGATACAATCAACCTGTCCTTATCCGAATTGTCACTGCGGGCGGGACTGAACAGTGCGCTGGTCAAATATTATTTCGGCAACAAAAGCGGCCTGATGCAAGCTTTGCTTGACCGGGATATGGGCAATATCGTCGCTGGCTTGGGGGCACTTGTCGCCAAAGACATGCCGCCCGAAGAAAAACTGCGCCGCCACATTGGCGCGGTCATCGACACCTATTATCAGTTCCCGTATCTCAACCGGTTATTGATGCAGCTGGTCCGCGATAGCGACCCCGCAGAAGCGGCCCGCATTGCCGATTTGTATCTAAAGCCCATTGCTGACTTATATGGCCAATTGATCAACGAAGGCATTGATGCGGGCAAATTTCGAAAGATTGATCCTGAACTGTTTTATTTTACAGTAACGGGTGCAGCCGATCGTTTCTTTTCGGCGCGTTTGGTGTTGCGTCATTGTTTCGACCAGTCGGACATCAGCGAGACCATGCGCGACCAATATCGCGAACATACTGTCGATCTGATTATGCGCGGCCTGCTGGCGTAGCGGGCAAAATATGGCCGAATTTGACCAAAATGCGCCCGTATTGGTCGGCGTTGGCGAGGCAAGCAACCTAAATGCTGCATTGAGTTGGCCATCACCCAGCCAGATCGCAGGTGCAGCAATCAAGGCGGCGTTGGCCGATTGCGGACAGGCGGCGGCGATGGCAGCCGCGATTGATTGCATTGCCGCTATCCGGACTTTTGAAGATAGCGGTCTGAAAATGGGAACAGGGTCTCCCGCAAACGTACCGCAATCTTATGCAGGTCACGCCGGGATAGCGCCGTGCACGTTTGTCTATGCCGATGTCGGTGGCCAAAGTCCGCAAGCATTGGTGGGTGAATTAGCCGGAGCAGTCTCTCGCGGAGAATACCGCGCTGTCGTAATCGCCGGAGCGGAAGCGATCGGAACAGTGAAACGCGCGCGCAAACAAGGCGTGGAACTGGACTGGAACGAGCCGTCTGACACGCCGTATGAGAACCGGATTTCAGACTTTCCAATACTAAGCCGGACGGAAATTCGCCACGGAATTGTTTCAATGCCTTTGGCTTATAGCCTGATCGAAACAGCGCGGCGTGGCCGTATGGGCCTTGATCAGGTGCGTTACCAGACCGAAATGGCGCGGCTATGGTCGGCTTTTTCTGAAAAGTCTCTGGGCCGCGAACATGCCCAATTTGCGCGTAAATGGAATGTGGATGAATTAACCGGCGCGGCTGATGGCAATTATCGGCTTACCGAAATTTATCGGCGGTGGCTGGTCGCACAAGATGCTGTCGACGTCGGCGGCGCATTGATCCTGACCACCGCGGGAACGGCGCGCGAGTTGAATATCGCACCAGAAAAAATGATCTGGTTGGCCGCCAGCGCAGAAGCCGCCGAACCGCCGATTAGCGAGCGTAGCAATCTTTCCGGTTCGGACGCACAGATTTTCGCGGTCAATGCGGTGCTTGATTCTGCAGGTTTAACCACTTCCGATTTAGGGCCGATCGATATTTACAGCTGTTTTCCGTGCGCGGTTTTTGCGGCGGTGGATACCATGCAAGTTCCGCAGCGCGCGCCCGGTGATTATACTCTAACGGGCGGACTCACTTTCTTTGGCGGCCCCGGTAACGGCTATAGCTTGCACGGTATCGCCGCGATGGTGCAGGCATTGCGCCATGATGGCAGTAAGCCAGGGCTGTTAACCGCAAATGGCGGCGTGATGTCGAAACAGGCGGCTGGAATATACACAGCATCGCAGCCGCATCAGCCATGGGCCGGGAACACAGCACGGCTATCAAGCGGCCGCCCAGACTATCGCCGATGCGCCGCACGGCACAGGCAAGATATTGACCTACACGCGCCCGGTTACCAATGATTTGCCGGGCGATGCAACGCTGTTGCTGGAAATGGAAAACGGCACACGGGCGCTGGCCGTGCTGGATGCCAGTGCGATTGATGATAGTACCGATATTTTGGCGCGCATGGTTGACGTTACCGCAGGCGAAAAGCGCAATTCTGCCGTGCTGGCGTGAACCCGCGACTTACGGTATACTGCCATTGCGAAGCAGCGATTGATTAGGAGTCGGCGATGCGCAAATTGATAATTCCCACGGCAATGCTGGCATGCATAACCATCGCCTCCTGTGCGCCGCTGGCCACAGGATCGGCCCCCCGGCCATTGACCGACAAGCAGGCCGAAATGCTGACCAAAGCATTGGAAGGCCGCGAAGCGGGGAAACCCACCAACTGTGTTTCACGCAACTCAACGGTTAGTTTTACCCGGATAAGCGACGACATTCTCTTGTACAAACCCTTTGGCAACGTCGTTTATCAAAACACCTTGCCGTATACCTGCCGCGGCTTAGGACGCGACGATGACATCATGGTGTTTGATGCGTTCGGCAGCAGCTATTGCAAGGGCGACACGGTCCGTCTTGTCGACCGCACCAGCGGTTTCCAAGGACCAACATGCCAATTGGGCGCGTTTGTGCCGTTCAAGAAGAAGCGCGGTTAGGGCGGGGTGAAATTAAGTTGATCCAATACCGTAGTGCTGAGCCTGTCGAAATTAGATTGAGCCGTTCATTATAAACCGTAGTGCTGAGCTTGTCGAAGTACGGCTCTAAATGAAGCGCCCTTCGACAGGCTCAGGGCTACGGTATTGGGCGGGCTTAATTTCATTACGTTCTAGTTCAGGACGGCGCGATTGATTATCCACTTTTCAACGCGCTCTTGCAGCAGCCCGGGCAATTTTGGTCAACTCTTGTTCTAATATCACCACGCCCGCTTCGGCTTTCATGCTCATCAACCGTTGTTCAATATCCAACAAATGGCCGTTCAGCCCGGCAAGACGGGATGATTGCCAACGGCCCAACTGATCGGTGAAATCACCGCGTTCTTTCCAGAATATAGAACGGGTTTTGGAAACGACGTCGGCGGGTGAAGCGTTTCCGTCGACTTGCGCGCGCAATCCGGCCAATGTAACCACGCGCCTTTGCATCGCGCGAACGACGCGGATGGCATCAACGCCCATTTGCCGTGACGTGGTAATCTCGGCGCCCAGTTTCTTAAGATTGCCGCTCATCACCTGGTTGACCAATGCTTGCACATTTTCTTCGCCCGTTTCCGCCGATAGCGCCTCAAACGCGGCAATTTCAACGGTCGCAGGCCGGTCTGGTGCGGCATCATAATAAAGCGCGAGTTTCTCAACTTCCAATGCGGCAAGTTTGCGATCCTGCCCGGTGTAACGCGCAATTCGCAACGCCAACGCGCGCTCCAGCTTTAGTCCCATCGTGCTGGCAAGCGACATAATCGCGGTTGCCGCGCTACCTTCGTCGGGCAAATAGCAGATAAAAGTTGCCGCCAGCTTTGATGCTTCGGCTAGTTTAAGCAGCTTGCTGGTTTTCTTTAGGTCGCCCGCGATGGCGATTACTGGGCAGCCGCCATTGGCCGCATTCAGCAAATTTTCAAACGCAGGTTGCCCCTCTTCGCGGCGCATATTGAGGCGGATATAACGCGCGCCGCCAAATAACGAGAGCGAGCATGCTTCATCAGTTAACAACGCCGGGTCGCTGCGAATTTTGTCGCTGTCCAGATCAATACGTTCGGCATCGGCGCCAAGCTTTGCCGCCATTTGCGCCGCCATATCAGCGGCCATAGACTCGTCGGGGCCATAGATCAGGAACAGCCTGATGTCGGGACGCGCCGTGATGCCGTTTATGAAATCGCCCTCGCTGGGCTTTTTCGCGGCACCGCGAAAGCTCATTTTTGTGTCCGGGCGTACAGCGTCAGGCGCACCAGTATCTGCTGCGCCACGGTTTGTGACAGGTTTTCGAGCGCGGTGTTCTCGCCAGCAATAGTGGCATATTCACTACCGACCACATCGATTCCGGCGTCGGAGCCTGCCGTCGCGTCCAGCACCGTTTTACCCGTCGCCAGTTCAACAAGTTGATAGCGCGCCCGCAATGTGCGGCGTTCGCGGGTTACGGTGTCGTTGGTGCGTAGGCCAAAACCTTCGATTTTGTCGTCCAGCTTCACATCCAAACGGTACCGTGCCTCGCCATTTCCGACGGCTTTCAACCGGTCATTAATCGCATTGCGAACCAACCATCCGGCCTTGCCTTCAATCGGCTGAACATCGATATTTTCGAGCAATGCGGCCACCGGCCCTTGCGATCCGCCGCTGTATAATGGCTGCAGGGCGCAGGCGGATAGGGCGGCGGTGCTCAGCATTAGGGCGATAATACGGATCATAAAACGATGTTCACCAATCGGTCAGGGACAACAATGACTTTGCGGATTTCATTGCCCGCAATCGCAGATTGAACCTTCTCGAGGGCCAGCGCAAGGGCCTGCATTTCGTCTTGTGGCAATCCTTTGGCGACGGTCATCGTATCGCGCAATTTGCCTTGCACCTGCACCGCAATCGTCACCTCGTCCTCCACCAGCATCGCCGGATCGACTTGCGGCCAGGGCGCATTGGCGATCAGGCCTTCGCCGCCCAGTTTAGCCCAAGCTTCCTCCGCCAAATGCGGGACCATCGGGGATGATAGCAACAATATGCTGCGAATGGCCTCGTCGCGCGCAGCCGACGGCGCGGATTTTTCAATCGCACCCGCCAGTTCGTAGATTTTGGCGACTGCCTTGTTGAATGACAGCGCCTCTATATCCGCGGCAATCCCGGCAATCGCCTGATGCGTTTTGCGGGTTAGGGCTATGTCGTCGCCTTCCGCGCCAGAAACCTGCCCAACCAACCGCCATAGTCTTTGCGTAAACCGCCAGCATCCCTCAATCCCGGCTTCGGACCATTCCAGATCACGCTCCGGGGGGCTGTCGGACAGCATGAACCAACGCACCGCGTCGGCGCCATACTGTTCGACTATATCATCAGGGTCGACGACATTTTTCTTCGACTTCGACATTTTTTCGATGCGGCCGACTGTGGCAGGCGCGCCGCTATCGATGATCGTCCAGATGTCGCCGTCTCGCCTGACCTCTTCAGGGCTAAGCCATTTGCCGGATGCATCCTGATAGGTTTGGTGCGTCACCATGCCTTGTGTAAACAGCGACGCAAACGGCTCCTTCACGTCCAGCAATCCGACATGGGCCAGTGCCCGCGTCCAAAACCGCGCGTACAGCAGATGCAGAATCGCGTGTTCAACGCCGCCAATATATTGATCGACGGGCAACCATTTTTCCGCCGTGGCCTTATCGAACGGCTTGTCCTTTGGCTGGCTGGCAAAGCGGATGAAGTACCAGCTACTATCGGCAAATGTATCGAGCGTATCGGTTTCCCGCCGCGCTGGCCGCCCGCAGCTTGGGCAATCGGCCTTGCTCCACGTCGGATGGCGGTCGAGTGGATTGCCGGGAATATCAAACGTCACATCCTCGGGCAGCACTATCGGCAATGACGCGGCCGGAACCGGAACTACGCCGCAAGCCTCACAGTGAATGATCGGGATTGGTGTGCCCCAATAGCGTTGGCGCGAAACGCCCCAATCACGCAGGCGGTATTGCGTTTGCCCCGCGCCCCAACCCTCGGCCTGCGCCTTTGCAATGACATCGGCTTTGGCCTCATCAATGCTCATTCCGTTCAGGAAGTGCGAGTTTACGATCAGGCCTTGACCGGTAAACGCCACGTCACCGTCAAAGTCACTGTCGATCAGGTCGCCATCGGCCACCACGCGGGTGACATTCAGGTCGTATTTGCGGGCGAAATCCAGATCACGCTGGTCGTGGGCCGGGCAGCCGAAAACCGCGCCTGTGCCATAATCCATCAACACGAAATTGGCGACATAGACGGGCAAATGATGCGCGGGATCGAGCGGGTGTTCTACCGATAATCCGGTGTTGAAACCCAGTTTTTCCGCCGTTTCAATATCCGCCGCTGTCGTCCCGCCTTTTTTACACAAAGCGATAAAGTCTTGCAACGCGGGCGCGTTTTTGGCCAGCTTTTGCGCGACTGGATGATCGGCGGCAATCGCCAGAAAACTTGCGCCAAACATCGTGTCGGGCCGCGTGGTGTACACATCAATTCCGTCCGCGCCGCCGACAAACTTGAACGTGCACTTCAGCCCCTTGGATTTGCCGATCCAGTTTTCCTGCATCAGCTTGACCTTGTCGGGCCAGCTTTCAAGTCCGCCCAATCCTTCGAGCAGCTCTTCGGCAAAATCGGTGATTTTCAAAAACCATTGGCTAAGCTTGCGCCGCTCTACTGCTGCGCCCGAACGCCATCCTTTGCCGTCGATCACTTGCTCATTGGCCAGCACGGTCATGTCCACCGGATCCCAGTTGACCTCCGATTCTTTGCGGTACACCAAACCCGCCTCGAACAATTTCAGGAACAACGCCTGTTCATGGCCGTAATAATCGGGCTCGCACGTCGCCAGTTCGCGCGTCCAATCGAGCGCAAATCCTATGCGTTTCAACTGCGCCTTCATATTGGCTATATTGTCGCGGGTCCAACCGCCAGGGTGCACGCCTTTTTCCATCGCGGCGTTTTCCGCAGGCATGCCAAATGCGTCCCAGCCCATCGGATGCAGTACTTCATGCCCGGTCATCCGCTTATAGCGCGCCAGCACATCGCCCATCGTGTAATTGCGGACATGGCCGATGTGGATTCGGCCCGATGGATAGGGAAACATTTCCAGCACGTATGCGCGGGGCTTGTCCGAATTGTCATCAGCGACAAACGTACCTTGTTCATCCCAAGTTTTCTGCCACCGCGTGTCTGCGACATGCGGGTTAAATCGCTCTATTTCGCTCACCTATTATTATCCGGCTATGGCGCTGCGCCGAAGGTCGCGGGCTTTGGTTAGGATAATGCCTTCCATTTTCTGCACCGTGGCGGCGCGAAAGGGGGCATCAACCCATTGTCCATTGGCCGCAACTTGCCGCGATCCGGCAACGCGCAGTGCATCGGCGCGTAAATCCTGATCAATGATCGAGACGGTCAATTTAACACGTTCACCCGGGCTGCTTGGGTTGACGTACCAGTCCGTTACTATGACGCCGCCGGATGAATCGGCTTGCAGCAAAGGCATGAATGACAATGCGTCGAGCGAAGCCCGCCATAAATAGCTATTTACGCCAATAGTATTGACCTGACTCGCGGCGATGTCGGTTTTTGGCCGATCCTTCTTACCACATGCGGTCAGCAACAATGTGCTTGTGGCCAAAATAACAACGTAACGATTCCAGTGCATGATCTGTCCTTGCAGCTAAAGCTTGATGAATGCTCTCTATATCGGCTTTGCTGGCTTGGGCAAGCTTTCCCAATGCTGAACCACCCCGAAAAGCACGACGTGGACGATTTATACTACGGTTTAGATAGTGTGCGTGTTTTGCAACAACTGGAGAAAATCGGAAAATTTACATTTTGCGACCTTTATTTAGTCCGTGATAAGGCATAAGAAGATGAGATAGGGAGTCGAATTGAAAAGCCAATGCGTGGAATCGCCGGAAATCGCAGCAAATATGCAACTTGGACAGCGTGCGCGCTGGTCAGTGCTACGCTTGCATTTTCGCCGGTATTGTTCCCGGCATTCGCGGCCAAATCAAATGGCGCGGGCGCAGTTTCGGCAAATAGCTGGCTGGATACCTATACAGCCGCAGGCGTTGACCGCAAACTTGCTGCGAAGTTCAAACTGCTTAAGACGGACCGTAATGCCGTAATTGCGAAGACCCGTTCATTTCCGTTTACGCCTGCCGGCATTAACCGCGGCGCGGCGCGGACGATGACCATTGCCACTCGCACTGATTCGCCATTGTCGGCAAACGCAATTTCGACGCGCAATGCTGCTCGCGCATTCGAACCTGGCGCGGTCAGTATGGTCCAATTGAACCAAACCGATTTCAGCCTGAAAGCAGCGCGCGGTTGGCAAGGGTTCAAACTGCCACAAACTTCGCGGCCTGCTCTTAAGGCTCCGGTCGCTGACATCTCTGTTGCTGCGGGTGGCTTCCGGTTAGAAGACAGGGTTCCGGCCAAGAAAAGCCGGTTTAAGACCGACGTCAAGTTGGACCATGCAAAAGAAGCCGCTCCCAGCCTGCGCGGAAGAGCCGCAGCTGGCGAATATAGGTTCGGTTTGGAAAGCAGCTTCTCGCTTTCCCGGCGCATTGATTTAACCGCTGGTGTGCGTGTGAACAGCGAACGCGACCGTGTTGCTCCCACCGTGGATGAGCGCAAAGACAATGAAGCCGTATATGTGGGAACGAAAATTCGTTTCTAGAGCGGGATGACATTAAGTGAAATCAATACCGAAGTGCTGTAGCCTGTCGAAGCGCGCTTGTCGGGTAGGCGTACTTCGACATCGACCCGCCGGGAGACAGCACTACGGTTTTTGATAAATAATTCGATATGATGTCATCGCGCTCTAACGCGCAAAGGCATCGATAGCAGCCCAACCGTCAATCAGATTGCCTTTAAACATCATCGCTTTTTGAGCGGTCATACCCCCCAGCGCGATCACTTTGGCGTTTCCGCATAAGGCAGCCAACCGCCGAAATTGATACGCGCCGAGAGGCATTTTGCCGGGATGGCTGCGGGTGGTGAATATCGGCGACAGCAACATGATATCTACTTTTTTGCGGCGAGCTTCAAATATCTCTGCGGCATTATGAACGGGTGCACTTCGCAAACCGCAAGCAGTTGCCCGCGCCTCGGTCCGGTTATGTGTGCCGTCTGCATGCCACATTCGGGCGGTGGTACTTGTGTCGGCAAGCAAAAGAATGTGACCCCGGCGACGGCAGATGCGGGCGACTTGCCGAAATAAATTACGCCGCATTTGCATATCGAGTTCATAATGACGAAAAATTACGCCCGACTGGAACGGCAGGCGAGAGATCGCTTTCAACAGGCTGCCGCCTAAACGGGGGTCAGTCATCATCCACACGCGCGGCACTTTCAATGTGCCCTTCTGCTTTTTGTAGCGATGATTCATAAGCTGTTCTATAGCCTGCGATTATGGACGATGCGACAAAAGACGATAGCGGCAGCAAGTTGCTACACATCAAAGCCGAAATTGCCAAATCAGCGCGGCTCGCCAATCGAAAGCTATCGGATATCCATCTGATTGCGGTCACAAAAACCCGCAATGCCGATGAAATTCGTCCGTTGTTAAACGCGGGGCATCGGCAATTTGGCGAAAACCGTGTGCAGGAAGCCACCGAAAAATGGCCTGCGCTTCGTGCTGAATTTCCCGGCATCGAGCTTCATCTTATTGGCCAATTGCAATCGAACAAAGCCGACGAAGCGGTCGCGTTGTTTGATATTATTCATTCGTTGGATCGAATTTCGCTGATAACTGCGCTGGGCGGTGCAATGCGCAGGCAAGCGAAACCGGTGCCTTGCTTCATCCAAGTCAACATTGGTGCAGAAGAACAAAAGGGTGGCTGTGCAATAGACGCCGTCGGCGACTTACTCGCAGCGGCAATCGGCGAAGGAATTCCGGTGGCAGGCTTAATGTGTTTACCGCCAGAGCATGTCGATGCTTCGCCCTATTTCGCGTTGCTGGCCGAAATTGCAGCGCGCCATAAACTACCGCAATTGAGTATGGGAATGTCAGACGATTTTCCCAAAGCAATCATGCTTGGCGCCACGCATATCCGGATCGGCACCGCATTGTTTGGCGAACGCAAGATTTAGGACTAAACAGAAAGCTCGGTCGCCGGGTTCAATGTGGCTGGCTTTTTAGCCGGGGATACCAGCGGGAAATAGGCAAACCGGCTGGGCAGCGCCAGCACTGCGTGCGCCGAACCAGTGCTCCACAAATCAGGTTGCGCAATATGGGCGGCTTCGCTTGCATCCATTCCACCTGCCAATGAACCAAAAGCGGGCATTATCAGCTTGCGTTGACTGACGACGAAGCAACGCCGCGAGACAGTCCGCCGATTGATATTGACGCGCAATTTGGGATGATAATGCCCCGATATCTCCAAATTGGCGAATGTTGCTTGCGCTTCGTGCCGAAGCATGACGTCGCCGGTCAGCAATTCGCCCATACTGCGGCCGCCCCATTGCGCCTCCATTTTCGGGTCATGGTTGCCAGTTATCCATATCCATTCAATTTGGCTGGTTAGATGTTTCAGGATTTCGGCCGCGCGGCCCGACAATCTGCCTTCTGCGCCATGGTCATGAAAATTGTCACCAAGACAAACGACCGTGCGCGCACCGGTAAGCGCAATCAGCCGCTCCAACTTTTCCAAAGTCGCCAAACTATCATAAGGCGGCAGCATCTGTCCGCCGCGCGCAAAGCTACTTGCTTTTTCCAGATGTAAATCAGCGACCAACAGCATTTGCTGTATCGGCCAATAAAGGGCTGTGTCGCCCGCCGCTTGGAATTGGTTGCCGCCAAAGTCGAGATTATTCATATCGGGCCAAACTTGCGTTGAATGCGTTGCGCGAACAAGGCTGTGCTATGCGCTATTTGGCTTTGGGGGGAGCGCCATCGCGAACTGCTTCTTGAGCAGGGGCCGCTGAAGGAGCAGAAATGGCAGGCGGAGGTAACGCTTTGGCGTCAAGCTTTTCTGCGGCAACATCAAGCGCAGCCGCGTCGTCTGGCGTCAAACCGCCGGGGCCAGTCTGTGGTAAGTTATCACCACACGCACCGACCAAAAATACTGCGCCGACGAAGGTCGCTTTGCGGAACATCGTTGCGTTGATCTTGATCATTGCCAGTTCAATATACCGGTGCCGCCGCAGTTTCCATAGAAAAAGGCTGCTCCGCGATTGCAGAGCAGCCTTCAACTATTTTAGCGTGTTGCTAAAGCCAGCTTATTATTGAGCAGCAGCTTTAGCTTTGTCAGCCATTTCGCCAACCTTTGCAGCAGCGTCACCAGCTTTATCAGCCATTTCGCCAGCTTTTGCAGCAGCGTCACCAGCAGTTGCGGCAGCGCCTTCAGCAGTTGCAGCAGCGCCTTCAGCAGTTGCAGCAGCACCTTCAGCAGTTGCTTCAGCAGCAGCAGCGCCAGCGCCTTCTGCAGTTGCAGCAGCGCCTTCTACAGCAGCTTCAGCGCCTTCAGCGGTTGCTTCTGCACCAGCAGCAGCTTCAGTTGTTTCAGTTGCAGCTTCTTCTGCGCCTGAGCATGCAGCCAGACCGAGTGAAGCGGCGAGTACGAGTGATACGGCAATTTTCTTCATTTGGGAAACCCCCTAGCAAAACTTATTAGAAACCGGACAAGCAGCATATAAGATGCATAGGCATGCTTGCGGAATGTGTCTCTAGCGACTTCGATTTAGGAACGCAATCGAGTTTTTTTATGATTGCGTTCGCTGCCGCCTTAAACGGGGCAAAGCGTATGTGGAGCAAGCTCGAACAGTTCGCATTTGAGCCAATTGACAGCATATAAAGATTTCTTTATATGAATTCCAAATGGACGAATTACTCAACATAATGCGGGCACTTTCCGACCCAACAAGGCTGCGAATCGCTCTATTGATCCGGCAATTGGAGCTGTCGGTCGGCGAAGTTGTACAAATTTTAGGGCAAAGCCAACCTAGGGTTTCGCGGCATATCCGGATATTGGATGAGTCAGGTATCGCTGAACGAAGAAAAGAGGGCAGCTGGGTTTTTCTGCGCCCCGGCGTGCATTTGACCAGCGGGCGTATGGACGCATTATTCGCAATGACCGATGGCAGCGGTGTCCGTATGTTGCAGCGAGACTTATTGAAGTTGGAAGAAGTAAGGGCTGCCCGCGCGAGCATGGCCGCTGCCTATTTCGCTCAATATGCTAGCGAATGGGATCAGTTGCGTTCGCTCCATGTAGCCGAAAGCGAAGTGGAAGAGGCGATGCGCGAAGTATTGAATGTTGCCGCGCTGGGCAGAGTGTTGGATATCGGCACCGGGACCGGGCGGATGATAGAACTTTTTGCAGGCAGTGCCGACAAGTTTACCGCCATCGATAACAACGCAGAAATGTTACGCGTTGCCCGTGCCAAGCTCTCCAGGATGCCGAACGATTCGTCGAAAGTCGAAATCATGCTGGGAGATTTCAATGCATTACAGTTGCCCGATGTCAGTTATGATACGGTCTTGTTTCATCAAGTGCTGCATTATGCGCAGGCTCCTGAAAGGGTTATCGCAGAAGCAGCGCGCGTGTTGGCACCGGGCGGGCGAATGTTGATCGTGGATTTCGCCGCGCATGACCGCGAAGAATTGCGCACCATACACGCCCATGCAAGGCTTGGCTTTCGTGACGAAATGATCGCACGGGCCTTTGCCGCATGCGGATTGGAGATGTCACGGCAAGAAACGCTCGATAGCGGGGAGTTGTGCGTAAAGATCTGGCTGGGAAAGAAAACCGGACAGGCTGCGCGCCATCCGAAACTGGCTGATTTTACGTCTCCGCTTTCTGCCGCACATGAAACATCTGTCAAACAAGATGAAAACAAGGGATATTGAAATGATATTATCGATGGATCAAATGCGGGAAACGGGCCGTGCATTGGCTGCGCCATTGTTTGCCGGATTGCCCGGCGACGCCGAAATCTCTTTTGAGTTCTTCCCGCCGAAATCGGATAAGATGGAACAACAATTGTGGGATTCGGTGGTGACATTGGCTCCGCTCGCGCCGCGTTTTGTCTCGGTGACTTATGGCGCCGGCGGCTCAACTCGCGAACGAACGCATGCCACAGTGGCACGGATCATCAAAGAAGCCGGTATTCCTGCTGCGGCGCACCTAACCTGCGTTGAAGCAAGCAAAGACGACATTCGCGAAGTAGCAGAGGCCTATTGGGAAGCGGGGGTGCGTCATATAGTCGCACTTCGCGGCGATCCGCCCAGCGAGGGTGAGTTTTTCAAGCCGCATCCGCAGGGATATGAAAGCGCCGCTGCATTGGTGAAGGGCCTAAAAGAGATTGCTGATTTCGACATTTCGGTTGCCGCATATCCCGAAACCCATCCGCAGGCGGATTGCGCGCAAAGCGACATCGACAATCTGAAGCGCAAAATGGACGCTGGCGCGAGCCGCGCTATCACCCAAATGTTCTTTGATCCGGAAATCTTCTTTCGGTTTCGCGACACGGCTGCTGCTGCGGGCATAGATCAGGAACTGGTCCCCGGTATTTTGCCCGTATCCAACGTGGCGCAGGCGCGCAAATTTTCCGGATTGTGCGGCGTTACCATCCCCGCCTGGATGGATGAACTATATGAAGGACTCGACGATCACCCGTCCGCGCGGCAACTGGTTGCGGCAACATTGACCGCCGAAATGTGCCGGAAACTTTATGCCGGCGGCGTGCGGCATTTCCATTTCTACACATTGAACCGCGCCGAATTGTCTTACGCAATTTGCCATTTGCTGGGCAAGCGCCCGGTAACAGCCCTAAAGGAACAAGCAGCATGACCACACACATCATCGGCGCGCGGCAAGCATTTACCGACCGCGCCGCGCAGCAGATAATGGTGTTTGACGGCGGGTACGGCACGGCGATCCAAGCTTATAAGCTGCAAGAGGATGACTATCGCGGAGATTTGGCGGTGACCCATGATCAAAAAGGTAACAACGACCTTTTGTCGATCACGCGGCCAGATATCATCGGCGCGATCCACACCGCATATCTGGATGCGGGCGCGGATATGATCGAAACCAATACGTTCAGTTCGACCAAAATCAGCATGGCCGATTATGGTTGCGAACATTTGGTCGAACAATTGAATGTGGACTCGGCATTACTGGCGCGCAAATGCTGCGACGCGGCCGAATCCAGAGACGGCAAGCGGCGGTTTGTGGCGGGATCGGTTGGCCCGACCAACAAAACCTTATCCCTGTCCCCCGACGTAAATGATCCCGGTTTCCGCGAGATTGATTTCGATTACCTCAAAGACGTGTACCGTGAACAATGCGATGCGCTGATCAAGGGCGGCGTCGATTTCCTTTTGATCGAGACGATTTTCGATACGTTGAACGCCAAATGCGCGGCAATGGCGGCGCAAGAGGCGGCGGATGCGTGCGGACGCGATGTGCCGTTGATGATCAGCATGACAATCACCGATATGGCGGGGCGCAATCTGTCTGGGCATACGGTCGAGGCATTTTGGGCCGCGATCCGGCATACCAAGCCGCTCACAGTCGGCCTGAATTGTTCGTTCGGTGCAGATCTATTGCGCCCCCATTTGGCGGCGTTATCGAAACAGGCCGATACGCTGATCTTGGCCTACCCCAACGCTGGCCTGCCCAATGATCTGGCCGAATATGACGAGCTTCCCGAAACCACGGCGCAGCTGATCGGGCAGTGGCTGGATGACGGGCTGGTCAACATGGTCGGCGGATGTTGCGGCACGACGCCCGCGCATATCGCGGCGATTGCCAAAGCCGTTGAAGACCGCGCGCCACGGGTTGTTCCGGCTGCGCAAACGGTAACGGTACTTGCCGGGTTGGAGCCGTTTGTGATGGCAGCTTAATGTTCCCGCTCCCCTTTAGGGGAGAGGGTTAGGGAGAGGGGGAGTCCCTCAATTCCAAAATATAATGCTAGGTAGAAGGACTCCCCCTCTCCCCGGCCCTCTCCCCTGAAGGGGAGAGGGAGAGAAAGAACCAATGACAACCACCACCCAATCATCCGGATCCAGCTTCGTCAATATCGGCGAACGCACCAACGTCACCGGCAGTGCCAAGTTTAAGAAACTGATCCTGTCGGGCGATTATGAAGCCGCCGTCGAGGTCGCGCGCGAGCAAGTTGAAAACGGCGCGCAAATCATCGACATCAACATGGATGAAGGCCTGCTTGACGCGCATGAGGCGATGACCAAGTTCATCAAACGCATCGCCGCCGAACCGGATATCGCCCGCGTACCGATCATGGTGGATAGCTCAAAATGGAGCGTGATTGAGGCCGGGCTGAAATGCGTTTCGGGCAAACCCATCGTCAACTCGATCAGCATGAAAGAAGGCGAAGAAGCGTTCTTGCACCATGCCCGTTTGTGCATGGCTTATGGGGCCGCAGTAGTGGTCATGGCGTTCGATGAAACCGGACAAGCCGATACCAAGGCGCGCAAGGTTTCCATCTGCAAGCGTGCCTATGACTTGTTGGTGGGTATCGGATTTCCGCCGCAAGACATCATATTCGATCCAAATATCTTCGCTGTCGCCACCGGCATCGAAGAGCACAATAACTATGGCGTCGATTTCATCGAGGCTGTGGCCGAACTGAAACACCTGTGTCCGCATGCACATTATTCGGGCGGATTATCCAACCTGTCGTTCAGCTTTCGCGGCAACGAACCAGTGCGCCGGGCCATGCACTCGATTTTTCTGTATCACGCGATTCCGGTTGGGCTAGACATGGCAATTGTGAATGCGGGGCAGCTTGATATCTATGATGATATTGATGCTGAATTGCGGATAGCATGCGAAGATGTAATCCTGAACCGAGTTCCAAAAAACGGCGAAAGCCCCACCGAAAACTTGATCGCACTCGCCGAAAAATATCGCGGCACAGACGTCGCGCAGGAAAAGGCCGAGGCCGAATGGCGCGGCTGGGATGTGAAAAAGCGGCTGGAACATGCGTTGGTCAAGGGCATCGACGCGCATATCGTCGATGATACCGAAGAAGCACGGCTTCAGATTAAAGCCGCAAATGGCCGCCCTATCGAAGTTATCGAAGGGCCGTTGATGGATGGTATGAACGTGGTCGGCGACTTGTTTGGCAGCGGCAAAATGTTCCTGCCGCAAGTGGTGAAATCCGCGCGCGTTATGAAAAAGGCCGTGGCCCATTTGTTCCCCTATATCGAAGCCGAAAAAATCGCCGGGGCCAAGGGCAAGGGCAAAATCATCATGGCGACGGTCAAGGGCGACGTGCATGACATTGGCAAGAACATCGTCGGCGTCGTGCTGCAATGCAACGGCTTTGAAATCGTTGACCTTGGCGTCATGGTGGCATGGCCCGATATATTGAAAGCCGCCAAGGATAATGATGCCGATATGATCGGGCTGTCAGGTTTGATCACGCCGTCATTGGATGAAATGGTGACCGTGGCCGAAGAAATGCAAAAGGCAGGCATGACGATGCCGCTGATGATTGGCGGCGCTACGACGTCAAAAACACACACGGCTTTGCGGATTGAACCCGTTTATTCCGGACCCGTTATCCATGTTCTTGACGCCAGCCGCGCCGTCGGTGTCGCCGGAACCTTGGTCAGTGAAACAATGGCGGACAAATTCGTTGCCGATACCCGCGCCGAATATGAACATATCCGCATCGCCCGCGCCGGCAAAACCGCCAAACCGCTGGCGACGCTGGAAGAAGCCCGCGCCAATGCGTTTGAAATCGACGAGGCGCTAAAACCCGCTGCGCCGCTCAAACCCGGCGTGCATGTTTATGACGATTGGGATTTGGCCGACCTGCGAAAGTATATCGACTGGACGCCTTTCTTTCGCGCATGGGAATTGCACGGCAACTATCCCGCGATCCTGACAGATGCCGTCGTTGGCGAAAGCGCGACCAGCCTGTTCGCCGATGCGCAGGCCATGCTGGATAAGATCATCAACGAAAAATGGCTGCGGGCAAAGGGCGTTGCCGGGCTGTGGCCATGTACACGGCGCGGCGACGATGTTGTTATCCACTTGGACGACGAAAGCCACGTCACCTTGCCGTTTCTGCGCCAACAAGTTGCCAAGCGCGCGGGCCGAGCCAACATGTGCCTGACCGATTTTATCAGCCCGAACGGCGATTGGATCGGCGGGTTTGCCGTAACCAGTGGCCATGGCATCGGCACGCATCTGGCCCAGTTCAAAGCGCAGATCGACGATTATTCAGACATCATGCTAAAGGCGCTGGCTGACCGGCTGGCCGAAGCGTTTGCAGAACGGATGCACGAACATGTCCGCAAAGACCTGTGGGGATATGCGCCGGATGAACAGTTCACGATGGAGGCGCTGAACCGCGAAGAATATCGCGGCATTCGCCCTGCGCCGGGATATCCCGCTTGCCCCGACCATAGCCTGAAACCGATCTTGTTCGACTTGCTTGATGCGACGCATCACACCGGCATCACGCTGACCGAGAGCTTTGCGATGTTGCCGACGGCGGCGGTATCGGGTTTCTATTTCGGCCATCCGCAATCCGAATATTTCGGTGTGGCGCGGGTGGGCGAGGATCAGGTTGCCGAATACGCCGCGCGGCGCGGTATCGCGCTGGACCGGGCGAAACAATATCTGCGGCCAAATTTAAACGATTAGGGTTGGGTTGGGATGAGTTGTATAGTATTGAGCTATAACGCTAAATCTCCCGTCATTCCCGCGAAGGCGGGAATCCATCACCTGTGCTATCGCCATTAAGCGAGCTTGCTTAAGACTATATAATTCAGGTGATGGATTCCCGCCTTCGCGGGAATGACGAGTGGTTTTTCGGGAGTTATTGCCGGAATGCGGCATCCCCAGCCCACCGTTAAACCTCGCCCCCGGGCGTGTCCCCATGCAGGACACGCCTGATAATCTGTGGTTAATCGGCTGGCGGTTATGGCTTGCCGCATAATATACCATCGGCAACGCTCCCTTATTAAAGGCCTGAACCATGCGCAAAATATCGCTATATCTTCTTCCAATGTTCGCGGTAGTAGGCAGCTCGGCCGGTGCACAAAACGAAGCGGCGCCGTTTACCATCGCCGAATCTGGGCGCGGCTTTAACAGTTTGGCCGACGCCGTGAACGCGGTCGGCGACAATCAGGCCACCATCGTCATCCGGTCCGGCGTGTATCAGGAATGCGCGGTGCAACAGGCCGGGATCATCGCATACCGGGCCGCAGTCCCGGGTCAGGTAATGTTTGAACGCGCGATGTGTGAGGGCAAAGCCGCGCTCGTCTTGCGCGGACGCGGGGCCAGCGTCGACGGCATTATCTTTCAACGCATGGCCGTTCCCGACGGGAATGGTGCAGGCATCCGATTGGAAAAAGGCAATTTGGCGATTACCCGCGCGATCTTTAGGGACAGCGAGCAGGGCATATTGACCGCCGAAGACCTGACAGGATCAATCACGATCGATCAATCGACATTTTCCGGATTGGGCCGCTGTGACCGGGGATTATCCTGCGCCCACAGCATCTATATCGGCAATTACGGGTCGCTAACTGTTACCAACAGCAGGTTCGAGCGCGGCGCAGGCGGCCATTATGTCAAAAGCCGCGCGGTGCGGGTCAACATTCGCAGCAATGCCTTTGACGATAGCCGGGGCAAAGAAACCAATTACATGATCGACTTGCCCGGCGGCGCAAACGGCGTCATCGCGGGCAACACATTCGTGCAAGGCGCAAGTAAAGAGAATTATAGCGCCTTCATCACCGTAGCGCCTGAAGGCAAAGTGCATGACAGCAACGACCTTTCCATTACCGACAACGACGCACGCATTGCGCCAAATGTCGATCGCGAAACGACGTTTCTGGCCAATTGGTCAGACGACCGGGTAAAGCTGGGCGCGAATAGGTTGGGCCGGGGATTGAAGCCGTTTGAGAAGCGGTGACCGTAAGCCAGCACTCGAGCGGCATAACTTACGATTGACCTAAAACCGTAGTGCTGAGCCTGTCGAAGTACGTCTCTAAGTGAAGCGCCCTTCGACAGGCTCAGGGCTACGGTTCTTGATAATATCAGATGTAGATCTGGGCCTAATAGTTGTGGAGCATATCCCTCACCGCCCCTGACTACGCCACCGCCGCACAACCCGCTCCAATATTTCCTGCTCACCGCCGGTTTCTTGCCAAAGGACGCTGAACAGCGGATCTTCGGATGCCGGGCGCTTGTCTTCTTCCAAATTGTCGAGTGAAACGCGAATCGGGATGCTGACGCCCTCACCGCAGATGATGCATTCGCGGTTGCGCAGCGCGGGGATGGCGTCCAGAAATCCGCGTGCGCCCTCTGGCATTGCCGCACGAACGAACGCTTGGTCGCGGTCGTTGTTCAGGCGCATCGAAATGATCGTGCCGCATTGCGACAACACGCCCTCGGCCAAATCCGACGGCCGCTGCGTTATCAGGCCCAGCGACACGCCGTATTTCCGGCCTTCCTTGGCGATGCGTTCCAATATCGTGCGGACCGCGCTGTTGCCTTGGATCTTGTCCGACGGGATATATCTGTGCGCTTCTTCGCAGACAAACAGGATCGGGCGCTGCGGCTCGTTACGCGACCAGATCGCATAATCGAATACCAGCCGGCTGAGCACCGCGACCACGGTTGCGGTAATGTCGGACGGCATTGAGGATACATCGATGATCGAGATTGGTTTGCCATTTGATGGCAGGCGAAAGATTTTGCCGATAAAGTCGGTCATGGTATCGCCAACGAGCATGCCGGAGAACATGAAGTTGTAGCGTGGATCGGCCTTCAACTCGTCAATTTTTCCTTTGAGCCGCATGAATGGCGCGGAAGATGTGGCTTTGTCGAGTTTGCCCATTTCGTTCTGGAGAATATTCGTCAGGTCAGACAATAAGTACGGGATCGGCGCATCCACGGTCAGCTTGCCGACGGTTTCCGCCACGCGGTTTTTGGAGCGGGCCTGCAGCAGGCACTTGGCAAGGATGTCGCAATCCATCTGCCGGTCATCGCCCTTCGATGTCACAAACACTTCGCAATGTTCGGCAAAGTTCATAATCCAATATGGCATGGCCAGATTGTTGACATCGTACAGCGATCCATTGCCCTTAAACGCGGCGCTATATTCGCCGTGCGGATCGACCATGACGATGTGACCTTCGGGAGCCATGTCACAGATGCGGTGCAGGATCAGCGCGGCGCTGGTCGACTTACCGGTACCAGTCGAACCCAACAGCGCGAAGTGCTTGCCCAGCATAGCATCGACATACAGCGAGGCACGGATGTCGCGGGTTGGAAACACCGTGCCGATTTGAATGTTGGCGCGGGCATCGGTGGCGTAAACCTGGTTCATATCGGCCGTTGAAACCGCATATACTTCCGCGCCGGGAACCGGATAGCGCGTCACGCCTCGGCGGAAATTATATATTTTTCCGGTCAGCCGTTCTTCATCGCCTTCGCCGAGAAAATCGACCGCCGCGACAATCGCGCTGTTGTCACGGTCATGCAATTTCTGGGTCCGGATGCTGGCGAGCAACCAGGTGTTACCGATGCGGATCTTGATCTGGCTACCAACTTGCCCTGCCATCCCAATGCTCGGATCTTTATGGTCGATCAACTTACGCAGAATTCCAGCATCAAGTGCAACCTGTGAACCGGATCCGGCAATTTCGGTGACGAAACCAATCATGTGCAAACCGCCATGGTTGGCGGTGCCCGACGGTTGTGCAGATTGGGATGGTTCGTTTGCAGCAGGTAAAACTACCCCGCCGCCAGGGGCCAGCGATATTGTAGTCTGCGCAGGAATTGCCGCACCTTCGCCGTTTGGACTTTCAGCCGAATTTCCTCTCGAAAAACCGTTTCGTTCCATATTGTCCATTTAAGCGTGCCTTCAATAATCCAGGATTGAAAACACCGATAGCCGAGCCAGGTAAAGATTTGTTTACCAAGGCGGGAGTTCGACAAAATGCCGCACGTTCGATGAAAAAATTACCACCGTAAAATTACCACCGCTTAGATACTAGAATTTCCTGAAAACAAAACCCGCAAACCAGCCGAGAAATAGCGAGATAAACACGGCAATCGCGCCGTAGATGAACGAATATTTATCCGCGAGTACGGTCACAAATTGTTCGAAGCCGGTTTTTTGGATGTCAACTTCGACTTTGTCGTCGGCGATGATCACGCGGCCATTGCGTATCAGCAGTGTCTCTGCGGTATAACGTCCAACCGGCACACTGGATGGAATATCAAGATGAACGCGGTACAGCACATTATCGGTTATTTCCACGGTGCCCGCACTTTGCTGGTACAATCCGTTGCGTCTGTTTAGACCGACGAGTCCGGCCATAAAACGCTTTTGATCGGCGCTCACAATTTCGCCGCTAGGCGAAAGTTGCAACCGGTCCAATCCCAGTTCATAAATTGCCGCGGTTTTGGTATCTACAATTTCTTCTATTGGCCGCGACGATGCGACGGCATAATAGGTTGGAACGGAACGAAAATCCTGACTTTTCGCATTCACCCAAATACCCGCAATCTTTTGTTTTTCGCGCAATGTAATAGGTTGGGTTGGCCCGCGCAGCACGACTGCAACATCGACTTGCTCTTCGGGCGCAATTCCGCGGGGATAGATGATCGCGCCAAACATCAGCAGCTGCGCTCCGGTAAATCCGGCCTGGATCCGGATTTTGCGCTGGGAAACGTCGGGCACCAACTTTGGTTCAACCGCATAGGCTATGGACGGCGACAACAGCAACAGCAGCAAGAGGATGGCTGTTTTCACAATAGCTGCACCGTGAATATCTCATCGGGGCGCCAGCCAAGCCCTATTGCCATTCGCAGCGCAACGAGCAAGACAATAGCCGACAGCGCCAATCGCAGATATTCAGGCTGCATCCGCTGCGCCAACTTGGCCCCGATTTGCGCGCCGGTAACGCTTCCGATTAAAAGGAAAACGGACAGGACAATGTCCACTGCCTTTGTCGTCAGGCTGTGCATCATTGTCGACGACATGGTCACAAACAATATCTGGAACAACGAAGTTCCAACAACAACTTGCGCGCCCATTCCCAAAAGATAGAGCATCGCCGGTACCATGATGAAGCCGCCGCCAACGCCCAGCAGCATGGTCAATATGCCGGTCAGAAACCCAAGGATCAATGGTGCCAGCGGCGAAATGTACAAGCCTGATTTGTAAAAACGCCAGCGCAACGGCAAGCTTGCCACCAGCGGATGATGCCGCCTTTTACGGGCAGGCAGCGGGTTTCCGTTGCGCGACGCTTGCACGCTTTGCCAACTTTCTTTGGCCATCAGGCCGCCGATGCTGCCCAACATAAGCACATAGAGAATGTTAATGACGGTATCAATTTGCCCCAGACTTTCCAACAACGCAAAGATCCCTGCGCCCGCCAACGTACCAAATACGCCGCCAACCACCAGCACCCCGCCCATTTGGAAATCGACGCCCCCGCGTTTTAAATGCGCGAACACCCCTGATACACTTGATCCTGTGACTTGAGTTGACGCTGACGCGGCTGCTACGGCTGGCGGTATGCCGTAAAAGATCAGCAGCGGCGTCGTTAGAAATCCGCCACCGACACCAAACATTCCGGACAGCATGCCGACAAGACCACCAAGCAAGATGATCACAAGCGCGTTGACCGACAGGTTCGCAATCGGAAGGTAAATATCCATAAACTCAAAATCAGCCCTAACTTGATTTTGCGGCGCAATAAAGGTCAGCTGTAATTATTGCGGAATAAACATTGTTTTCCCTTGAGGAAGGCCGGTATCTATGCCGCGCTGCGGTTGACGCGGGCTATGTCCCCAACGACTATCAAGTCGGCCAGACAGGCAAAATCGTTGCGCCAGAACTCTATATCGCCGTCGGCATCTCCGGCGCGATACAACATCTAGCGGGAATGAAAGACAGCAAAGTCATCGTCGCCATCAACAAAGACGCCGAAGCGCCGATTTTTCAGGTGGCGGATTTGGGACTGGT
>CAWDID010000024.1:0-80949 GCA_963802245.1 uncultured Alphaproteobacteria bacterium
ATCTATTGAATTTGCATTTCGTGCGGCGAGTTTGCGACGTCTAATTAGGGGTTAACGCACCTGTCCCCGTAATTCAGAGAACTCCCCAACATCACCGTAACTCAAACTCGTCGGTTAACTTGAGCCTCCATTGCAGATCGCTCTAATCCAAAAATTTCTGCTTTATACTGCCGTTCCTTCTCAAAGAGGACATCAATTTTCTTTTCTAGAAGTTTATTCTCATTTATTGTTTTTGATAATTAAATCAGTCTACTAGAATTATCTTTTTCCAATAATCGGATTTTTTCATTGAGCATAGAGTTTTTGTCAGACAATTCTGTGCGTTTTTTACTTAGTTTTTCATTTTGTTCTACCAAGTCTCGTTCCCGCGTTCGCATTTTCATGAGATGCATAGCGTATGGCTGGCTTGGATCGGCAAGAATTTCACCAAGTTTTGCTACCAGAAGTTCAAACTCTGGCAGCGCGTGCTTCTGCTGAAGCATTGAAACAGTGTCCAATTCAAGTTTCCGAAGCAGTTCATGATTGTCGGACTCCCACCGCTTCTGAACGTCTTCGTTATACGATACAAATCCCATATGCATCTCCAAAATGTGTTCAGAGTTCCGGGACTAAACACCTAATTAGTGTGCATCCCTCCGCCTGATGAAACCTAGATATAGACCTTGGCGGTCCGGTAGCAACTCAAGGCAGGACCTATTCAGTATTGTATTTCCGTAACTTGTGTAATGTCCCCGGAACTCGCAGTGTCCCCGGAACTCGTCGTTTTAAGTTAGTGTTGTGGCCCCGGAACTGCCTGATTGGCTAGTGGCTTAAATCTATCTCGCATTGCAACCAATTCTTTTACAATGTCATCAGTAGAATAGTTAGATGTTGATAACGCTAACCGACCAGCCAGCGATGGGGCATGTTTAGCTACATCATCTTGAGTAAGTCGATGCCAAATCGGCAATAGGCGACCATGTCCACTAAGGTCTCGCTGCACAATACCATCGAGTTCGTAAGCTGGCCAAGGCCGCTCAAAAAAATTAGGCGAAAGTACTACTACCCCGAAATAGGACCGTTGCAAACCTGCATCTATTTTTTGCCGGATAAAGTCGCCCCAATCGAGTGACGATTGATCGTACCATACATTCAATCCCGCATCCTTTGCCTTTTGAACAAAATCTTCGACAAACTCTGCTTTGTCTTTCCATGCGTGAGATATAAAAAAGTCATACGGCTGCTGCCTATCTTCAGCATTCTCTACTACAAACGATGGCGTACTTGAGGTCTGCTGTAGAATGGCCGCGTTAATCTGAGACTTCAATTCAACAACATCTCTAATAAGTGTTGCATTCATATCGGTAAGCCTCCTGCGCGATGCTTCGTCAGCCTTGATTTGTTTTTTATAGGATGCGTCGGCCTTCCGCCGTTCCTGTTCTTCACCTTTTGAAACATTGGTTTGTGCGCGAATTAGGTCTTGCGCTTTACGTGCAATGTCGTTGGCGTACGAAGCTAGCTTAGACTGGGCACTCTCAACATTTTTTGACTCGCGTGCTGCAGTACTAAGATAATTATTTGCAGAAGATTGGTTGCTTGCTCTTGATGCAGAAGCCACTGCCGTATTTATTTTTTTCGTATGCTCGGCAACCTTTTTCGCTTCATCGGCTTGTTTGCGTTGTAAATCGCTTATTGATTTTTGAATATTTGAAACACTAGAACGATCACCACTTAAAGACATCTATTACTTTCTAATAAAATGTAATTTTTTTCGTTTGGTATTAAGTTTAAACATATCTTTTAAATGCCGTCAACTTTATCATTTTCAAGATAGTAACAAGGGCGGAATTACACCACTTTACTTACCCCCTACCCCCGCGCCAAAGCCGCCTGCGCCGCCGCCAACCTCGCTATCGGCACGCGATAAGGCGATGCGCTCACATAATCCAGCCCCACGCTCTCACAAAACGCGATGCTCGCCGGATCGCCGCCGTGTTCGCCGCATATGCCTAGTTTGATGTCGGGGCGCGTCGTCCGCCCCTTGGTTGCGGCGATTTCGATCAGTTGCCCTACGCCCTCCACGTCCAGCGATACGAACGGGTCGCGGGCGTAAATGCCTTTGTCGACATACGCGCTCAGGAACCGTGCGGCGTCGTCGCGTGATACGCCCAATGTAGTCTGTGTCAGGTCGTTGGTGCCAAAGCTGAAAAACGCGCCAACCTCGGCGATTTCATCGGCCATCAGGCATGCACGCGGCAGCTCGATCATCGTACCAACCAGATATTCGACGCGCTTACCAACCTCGGCAAATACCGCCTCGGCGGTTTTATCGACGACGTCCTTCATCAGCTCCAATTCCCGTTTGGTTCCCACCAGCGGGATCATGATTTCGGGGATGGGGGACACGGCAAGCGAACACGCGGCCTCAAATATCGCGCGCGCCTGTATCTCGTATATTTCAGGATAGGTCACGCCCAGACGGCAGCCACGGTGGCCCAGCATCGGGTTAAATTCATGCAGTTCGGCGGCGCGTTGTTTCAACGTTTCGATGCTGATGCCCGTTGCTTGCGCCACCTCGGCAAAGTCATTTTCGGCATGCGGCAGGAATTCATGCAGCGGCGGATCGAGCAAGCGGATGGTGACGGGCAATCCCGCCATCACCTCGAAAATCGCCGCAAAATCGGCGCGCTGTTCGGGCAGCAGCTTGGCCAAAGCCTCGCGGCGGCCTGTTTCGTCTTCGGCCAGGATCATCTGGCGCACCGATGTGATGCGTGCGGCGTCAAAGAACATATGTTCGGTGCGGCACAGGCCAATGCCCTCTGCGCCAAAATCGCGCGCGGTTTGCGCGTCGAGCGGCGTTTCGGCGTTGGCGCGCACTTTCATCCGCCGGGCTTTGTCGGCCCACACCATCAATGTACCGAAATCACCGACCAGTTCGGGTTGCAACGTGGGAACCTCGCCAGCCATCACTTCGCCGGTGGAGCCATCGAGCGTCAATATGTCGCCCTCACGCAATTCGCGCCCCGCAACGCGCAGTATCTTTGCTGCGGCGTCGATCACAATCCCGCCCGCGCCCGAAACGCATGGCCGCCCCATGCCGCGCGCAACTACGGCCGCGTGGCTGGTCATGCCGCCGCGTGCGGTCAGGATGCCGCGTGCAGCATGCATGCCGTGAATGTCTTCGGGCGATGTTTCCACGCGCACCAATATGACGGCCTCACCCATCGCGTCGTGGCGTTCGGCGGTGTCGGCATCAAACACGATCTTGCCCGATGCCGCGCCCGGCGATGCTGGCAACCCTTTGGTCAGCACGTCGCGCGGCGCATTGGGATCGAGCGTTGGATGCAACAATTGATCGAGCGCCATCGGATCAATCCGCAGCACCGCTTCTGCCTCGGTAATTAGCCCCTCAGCAACCATATCGACCGCGATTTTCAGCGCAGCCTTTGCGGTGCGCTTGCCGCTGCGGGTTTGCAGCATCCACAATTGCCCGCGCTCGACGGTGAATTCAATGTCCTGCATATCGCGGTAATGCGTTTCCAATATCGCAAATACCCGCGCCAATTCGGCGTAAACCTCTGGCATTGCTTCTTCCATACTCAGCGGCTTGGCCCCTGCCCTCGCCCGAGCCGCCGTGGTCAGATATTGCGGCGTGCGGATGCCCGCGACCACGTCCTCGCCCTGCGCATTGATCAGATATTCACCGTAATACGCGTTCTCGCCGGTCGCCGGATCGCGGGTGAATGCAACTCCGGTGGCCGACGTTTCGCCCATATTGCCGAACACCATGGCTTGCACGTTGACCGCGGTTCCCCAGTCGGCGGGGATATTGTTCAGGCGGCGATAGACAGCTGCCCGGTTTGATTCCCACGACCCAAATACTGCGCCGACCGCGCCCCATAATTGGTCATGCACGTCCTGCGGGAACGGCTTGCCCCATTGATCGGCGACCAGTTTTTTATATTCCGCGACCAGCGCGCGCAGATCGTCGGCGGAAAGCTCTGTGTCGAGAAAATAGCCCTGATCTTCCTTGGCGATTTCCAACGCTTCTTCGAATGATCCATGATCCAGTTCCAGCACGACATCGGCGTACATTTGAATGAACCGGCGGTAGCTGTCCCATGCAAACCGCGCATCACCAGACGATTCCGCTAGCCCCTCGACCGTCGCATCGTTCAGGCCCAGATTGAGCACGGTGTCCATCATGCCCGGCATCGACACCCGCGCGCCCGACCGGACGGAGACGAGCAACGGGTTCGCAGGATCACCAAATACGCGCCCCGTAACGCCCTCGATATGGGTCAGGCCGTGGGCCACTTCGGCGCGGACGCTGTCGGGAAAGCTTTGGCCGTGCGCGTAATATGCGGTGCACATTTCGGTGGTGATGGTGAAGCCGGGGGGCACGGGCAAACCGATGCTGGCCATGCCGTCCAAATTCGCGCCCTTGCCGCCAAGGATATTCTTGTTGCCGCGAACATTTTCGTCCCCGTCAGATACGCCGCCACCGAAACGATACACATATTGGGTCATTTTTTGTCTCCATAAGCCCCTCCCTCTTTAGGGGAGGGGTTGGGGGTGGGGCCTGTCAGCCGGGATTGAGCTATTTGGAACTGCCCCACCCCAACCCCTCCCCTAAAGAGGGAGGGGCTTTATGCTTACCTACCCCTCAATCTTCGAAAAATCTGCAACGGTGTGAACAGCATCGCGGAAACGGGTGAGTAAGCCGATGCGGAATGCGCGCTTGTCGGGGTCTGGATCGTTGACCATGACGCCGTCAAAAAACGCATCAATGGGCGCGCGCAAGCTGGCGAGTGCGGCCATCGCGGCGGCGAAATCTTCGGCAGCGATTGCGGCAGCGGCGAGTGGTTCGGCGGTGGTGAGGGCGGATTGCAGAGCCAGTTCCTCCCCGGCACGGGGAGGGGGACCATCCGAAGGATGGTGGAGGGGCACGGGCGAGTTATCCTGAGATTTCGAGGTAGGGACATCTTCAACGTGCCCCTCCACCAGCTGCGCTGGTCCCCCTCCCCGTGCCGGGGAGGATTTCAATATATTCGCCGCACGCTTATACCCCGCCAGCAAATTCACGCCCTCATCCGTCCCCACAAAAGCCTGCAAAGCCTTAACCCGCGCCAGCAACCGGACCAGATCATCCTCGCCCCCAAGCGCAAACACCGCATCGATCAAGTCATGCCGAACACCAGCCTCGCGCTGCTGGACTTTGAGGCGGTCGGCGAAGAACGAAACTAGTCCAGCATCCCCCGTAGCGATTTGATCGAGCAATTGAGCATCGAGTTCGCGAGCTCGATGATATGCTTCACCGTGCCGTGTTGGCTCTGGCCACCCCGATGCGATGACGTCTGTCATCGTTTCCAGGGTGTCGTCCAAACTGAAACGCAGGTCGTTTTCGAGTATAAGTCGAATTGCACTCAGCGTAGCACGGCGAAGCGCGAAAGGGTCTTTGGAACCCGTCGGCTTTTCTCCAATTGCGAAGAAGCACATCAACGTATCCAACTTATCCGCCAAACTCACCGCCACGGTCACGGGTGCGGTCGGCACATCATCGCCCTGCCCGACGGGTTTGTAATGGTCGCGGATCGCGTCTGCCACCGCGTCGTCTTCACCTTGCGCGCGGGCGTAATATCCGCCCATGATGCCTTGCAATTCGGGGAACTCGCCTACCATTCCGGTGACGAGATCGGCCTTGCACAGGCGTGCGGCGCGTTCGGCTTGCGCGGCAATGTCCCCCTCCCGCTCGCGGGAGGGGTTAGGGGTGGGGTGAGCCGCTGGCGAACTTTCCAGCGACGAAGGCAGATGCCCACCCCCGGCCCCTCCCGCAGGCGGGAGGGGAGCAACGATACCTTCCTCAACCAACCAGCGCGCTAGTTTCGCAACGCGCTCCACCTTATCGGCAACCGTGCCCAATTTTTCATGAAACACGATGCTCGACAGCTTCTCACGCTGGACATCGAGTTTGACCTTGACGTCTTGCTCCCAGAAAAACTTCGCGTCACTCAATCGCGCAGCCAGCACTTTTTCATTACCCGCCACAATCGCCGCGCCGCCGTCATGCGCGTTGATATTCGCGGTGCACACAAATGCATTGGCCAGCCCGCCATCCGCATCATGACACACAAAATATTTCTGGTTCACCCGCGCGGTCAGCTGGATAACCTCTTTTGGAACTTCCAGAAACGCGGCGTCAAAACGCCCCAGCATCGGCACGGGCCATTCGGTCAGCCCCGCATTTTCGTTCACCAAGCCTTCGTCCGGAACCAGCGTCAGTCCCGCATCGCTCGCGGCTTTTTGTGCGCCGCTGCGAATAATATCGCGGCGCTCATCTTGTGACAGAATGACATGCGCGGCGCGTAATTTCATCGCGTAATCGGCGGCGTTGCCAATTGTGATTTCGCCGGAATGATGGAAGCGGTGCCCCATTGTTGCCGCACCCGAAACTATCCCGTCAACCTCACAAGCGACCAAATCATCGCCCAATAACGCCACGATCCCCTGCAACGGGCGGACCCAGCGCAGGCTTTCGGTGCTGGCCGATGCCGCGCCCCAGCGTTGAGATTTCGGCCACGGAAAGGCGCGGATAATCGCGGGGATCGCTTCGGCCAATACGTCGGCGGCTGCGCGGCCAGCTTTCTCGGTCACGGCAAAATACACGCCGTCGCGCTCCACCAACTGATCTTGTGTCAATCCGGTTTTGCGCAGGAAGCCCTCTAATGCTTGCGGCGGGGCGGATGATTTGGGGCCTTTGGTTTCCTCGCTAACCGCCTGTGTTTGCAGCGGCAGGTCGCGAGCGATTAATGCAAGGCGGCGCGGCGTGGCATAAGTTTCTATCGAGCCCGCAACCAGCCCGGCCTTGGCGAGTTCGGCGGCAAACATCCGCGCCAAATCGTCGCGGGCTTTATCCTGCATCCGTGCCGGAATTTCTTCACTGCGCAGTTCTAGGAGGAAGTCAGTCATGTGAAGCGCCTTCCAAAATACCGTAGCCCTGAGCCTGTCGAAGGGCGCTTTTCAGACATGCACGGCAGATGAAACCTAGAGACGTACTTCGACAGGCTCAGCACTACGGTATTGGACAAAGGCATCCTGAATGCCATCACGCGCCCCACCCGTTCTTATCCATCCACGCCTGACAGCTGCCCTTGGCCAGATCGCGCACGCGGCCCATATAACTGGCGCGTTCCTGCACCGAAATCACACCGCGCGCTTGCAACAGGTTAAACAAATGGCTCGCCTCAATCGCTTGGTCATAAGCCGCGAGCGGAATGTTCGCATCGAGACATCGCTGGCATTCCGCTTCTGCCTTGGCGAACCCGTCAAACAACGCGGCGGTATCGGCGACCTCAAAATTATAGGTTGAAAATTCAACCTCATTCTTGTGGAACACATCGCCATACGAAACACCGCTATCATTAAACGCCAAATCGTAAACGCTATCCACGCCCTGAATATACATGGCGAGCCGTTCCAAACCGTAAGTCAGTTCACCGGCAACCGGTTTGCAATCAAACCCGCCCATTTGCTGAAAATACGTGAACTGCGACACTTCCATCCCGTCGCACCAGACCTCCCATCCCAGACCCCATGCACCCAGCGTCGGCGATTCCCAGTCATCCTCGACAAAGCGGATATCGTGTTTGAGCGGATCAATTCCGATGGCCAGCAATGACCCGAGATACAATTCCTGAAAATTGGGCGGCGAAGGCTTCATGATCACCTGATATTGGTAATAATGCTGCAGCCGGTTCGGGTTTTCGCCATAGCGGCCATCGGTTGGGCGGCGGCTCGGCTGGACATAGGCGGCATTCCAGTGATCGGGGCCAAGCGCGCGCAAAGTCGTGGCCGGATGAAACGTCCCTGCGCCCACGCGCATGTCATAAGGTTGCAGGATAACGCAGCCTTGCTTTCCCCAATAATCGTGCAGGGTCAGGATCAAATCCTGAAAGCTTAGCGGACCCGTTTCGTCCTTTGGTTGCATCGCAGCATTCATGGCCCAAGCCATTGGCGCAAGGCGCGCGTTAAATCAAGCGTTGGAATGGCGGCAACACAAACCAGTGCTGCAAAATCACAGAAACCGCACAGATGTTCAGAGCCCGTTTAAAAAAGTGCAAAGTTCAACTTTCATTCATACGCAACTTGTTGTTAATTGGCCGGATGATGATATCCAAAAATTTGCTTGCCGCTCTGCTCGCTTCTGTGATCGCTTCCAGCCCATTGTCGTACACGCAAGCACAGGCGCAGGATGGCGCCCCGGCGATGATCGATCCCGCCTCTTTGAATGAGCTTAATCCAGTTGAAAGGCGGAGCACGGTCGTCGATGTCGATCCGGCTTTATGGGCGATCAAAGACAAGGACACGACAATCTATTTGTTCGGCACAGTCCACGCGCTGAAACCAAATTTGGGCTGGTTTGATGATGGGGTGAAGGCGGCCTTCGACAAATCGGATACCCTCGTTCTGGAATTGGTACAGCCCGAAGCAGCCGCGATGCAAAAGTTGTTCATCGATCTTGCGCTGGACAAAAGCGGAAAGACCTTGCGATCAAAACTGAACGATGAAGATCGCGTAATATATGATGCCGCGTTGACCAAGCTTGGCATGCCGGTCACCCGGTTTGATCCCTTTGATCCTTGGGCAGCGGCTGTAACGCTGCAATTGCTTTCGCTTTCAAAGGACGGATTCGATCCCGGCAGCGGTGCCGAAAGCGTCATCACTTCTGCGGCAAAGCAGGCAAAGAAGGCTATATTGGGATTGGAGACGGCCGAATATCAACTCGGTATCTTTGACCGCTTGCCCGAAGAAAAACAGATACGTTTCCTGATCGATGGATCGGCTGATATCGACAAGGGCAAAGAAGTTATGGACGCGCTGGTCGCAAAATGGTCGGTCGGCGATATGGATGCGCTTGCCAAATTGATGAACGACGGCCTGACCGATGCGGTCTTGTACGACCGGCTGTTAACGCAGCGGAATGCCAACTGGGCGAAATGGATCAAGGAACGCATGGCGACGCCGGGCACCGTCTTTGTCGCGGTTGGCGCGGGGCATCTTGGCGGTAAAACCAGTGTGCAGAAACTGTTGAAGAAGCAGAAGCTGAAGGCGAAGCGGGTTAAGTACTGACGCATTACAACCCTGCGCTTGCATTTCGCTGCGCATCGGCCTAAGGGCGCACGCTTGCACGCGATGGTCATCCCTGGAGGCGTTGCGGCAAGATACGTTATTTAACTGGAGAAATATTATGAGCGATCAGCTGACATTGTCGGCCGAGCCGCGCGAACGGGCTGGCAAGGGAGCCTCCCGTGCATTGCGCCGCGACGGACGAGTACCTGCCGTAATTTATGGCAACAACCAAGAACCACAAACGATCCACGTCGAAGAAAAAGCCCTCGTCAAATTGCTGTCGTCGGGTCACTTCATGAACAGTGTGATCGACGTTGATCTTGGCGGAAAAGCGACAACGACCCTGCCAAAGGACGTTGCGTTCCATCCGGTCACCGATCGCCCGCTGCACGTCGATTTCCTGCGCATCGCCAAAGGTGCAAAGGTCGAGGTACAAGTGCCCGTGCTGTTCATCAACGAAGAAAAATCACCCGGCCTGAAACGTGGCGGCGTGTTGAACGTTGTCCGTCATGAACTGGAACTGATTTGCGACGCCACCAAGATCCCTGATGACATCCAAATCGATGTTACCGGATTTGACGTCGGCGATTCGATCCACATCAGCAACGTCACATTGCCAGCTGGTTCGGTCAGTGCAATCACCGACCGCGATTTCACGATTGCGACGATTGTTGCACCATCAGCGATGAAATCAAGCGGCGGTGATACAACAGTCGAAGGCGAAACTGAGGCTTAATACCAATTCCCCTCCCGCATGCGGGAGGGGTTAGGGGTGGGGCGAGCAAAAGGTGAGCGAGCGGCAGTAATTGTTGCAGACCCACCCCCAGCCCCTCCCGCATGCGGGAGGGGAGTATTGATATGCAACTATGGGTAGGCCTTGGAAATCCGGGACCGACCTATGCCATGCACCGGCACAATATCGGTTTTATGGCCATTGATGCCTTAGGCGAGATTCACGATCTGCCCACACCTGCGAAAAAATTCCAGGGCTGGGTGCAGGAACTGCGCATTGGCGCAGAAAAAATCATCCTGCTGAAACCCGCGACCTTCATGAACGAATCCGGCCGCAGCGTGCGCGCTGCAATGGATTTCTACAAACTCACCTCGGCGGACGTCACCGTTTTTTACGACGAGCTCGACCTCGCGCCATTCAAGGTGAAGGTAAAAATGGGCGGCGGCGCAGCGGGGCATAACGGCATCCGCAGCATGATCGACCATATCGGCGCAGATTTCAAACGCGTGCGTATTGGGCATCGGCCATCCCGGCCACAAAGACCGCGTCACAGGATATGTGCTCGGCAATTTCCACAAAAGCGAGATTGACGATCTGGCCGATTTACTGGGCGCGGTGAGTGCGGAGGCGGACTGGCTTGCCAAGGGCGACGATGTGCGGTTTATGAACGATGTGGCGATGCGGTTGGCGGATTGAAGGATTATGCTATCTATATAATCTTTGAATATGTCGTCATTCCCGCGAACGCGGGAATCCATCACCTAAGCTTTCCTCACGAAGCAAGGGTGAAGTAAAATTCAAAGTCCGGCGATGGATTCCCGCCTTCGCGGGAATGACGAAATAGTTTACTTCTAGCGAAATGGAATAAAAATGGGTTTCAAATGCGGTATCGTCGGTCTGCCCAATGTCGGCAAGTCCACTCTTTTCAATGCGTTGACGCAGACGGCCGCTGCACAAGCAGCAAACTACCCGTTCTGCACGATAGAACCAAATATTGGGAACGTCGCGGTGCCCGATCCGCGGTTGGATACGATTGCCAAAATCGGCGGGTCGCAAAAGATCATCGAAACGCAGCTTGGTTTTGTCGATATTGCGGGCCTCGTGCGCGGCGCGTCAAAGGGCGAAGGTTTGGGCAATCAGTTCCTTGGCAACATCCGCGAGGTCGACGCAATCGTTCATGTCCTGCGCTGTTTCATTGATGACGATATCCAGCATGTCGATGAGAAAATTGACCCGATCAGCGACGCCGAAACGGTGGAAACCGAATTGATGCTGTCCGATTTGGAATGCCTTGAAAAGCGCGTTCCAGCGCTGGCCAAAAAAGGCACGCAGGGCGATAAGGAAGCCAAGGCAACCGCGATTGTATTGGCCAAAGCGCTCGACCTGCTTCGCGAAGGCAAACCAGCACGGCTAACCAAACGCGATGATGCCGACGAAGAACGCCTGTTTCAGCAAGCGCAATTATTGACCGCGAAACCCGTGCTGTATGTGTGCAACGTCGAAGAGGCGAGTGCAGCCAATGGCAACGAACTGTCGGCGCGCGTGTTTGAAAAAGCCAAGGCCGAGGGCGCAGAGGCCGTGGTTGTATCGGCGGCGATTGAGGCGGAAATCTCCACCATGCCAGCGGAAGACCGCGAAGTGTTTTTGGAGGATCTGGGCCTAACCGAAACTGGCCTGGCCCGCGTTATTCGGGCGGGATACGAGCTACTGCACCTGATCACCTTCTTCACCGTCGGCCCCAAAGAGGCGCGGGCATGGACCGTCCATTTGGGCGACACCGCGCCGAATGCAGCCGGAGCCATCCACAGCGATTTCGAAAAAGGCTTCATCCGCGCTGAAACGATGGGCTATGCCGATTACGTCCAATATAACGGCGAAGCTGGCGCAAAAGAGGCCGGCAAATGGCGGTCAGAGGGTAAGGAATATCTGGTCAAAGACGGCGACATCATGCTGTTCAGGTTTAATGTTTAACTCTCCCCTCCCGCGTGCGGGAGGGGCTGGGGGTGGGCATTCCCCCACTTCCCTTTGGCCCACCCCTAACCCCTCCCGCAAGCGGGAGGGGAACATGATTGCGGCCGCTCTTATACTCACCACCCGTCCCCTCCGCCAGCTTCGGCGGTCCCCTTCCCCGTTCCGGAGAGGAATTTTCGCCGCCCTCTTACTCGCCGCCTTGCCCCTCCCAGCCCTCGCGCAGGAAATGGACCATTCGCAGATGGATCACGCAGATATGGAGCCTCAAGAGGAAATCGGGACCGATTGTTTTAAGCTGTCTAATATCTCCTGCTTGAACTCGTCGATGATGTTACATGGGTCCCCGGGTTCAGGAACCGCGCTGTTGCCAGAGAATGAAGGCGCAATGCACGGCCTGCACATAGACGCAGGCGACGACTGGATGGTCATGGCGCACGGTTTTGCATGGGGCGTATACACCGACCAGTCCGGCCCGCGCGGCGATGACAAAGCCTATGTCCAATCGATGGCGATGCTGACCGCGCAAAAGGAAACCGGATGGGGCCGCATCCAACTGAAATCCATGTTCAGCCTAGAACCGTTGATGAAGAACAGCGGCTACCCCAACCTGTTTGCGACGGGCGAAACCGCAGGCAGCCAGCCGCTGGTCGACCGCCAACATCCGCACGATTTGTTCATGGAACTCGCGGCGCGGGTGGACGTTAACATCGCCGATAATGCCAGCATGTTCCTTTATGGCGGCCCTGTTGGCGAACCCGCGCTTGGTCCCAGCGCATTTATGCATCGCAGCTCTTCCCATCTGAACCCCGAAGCGCCGATTACGCATCACTGGTTCGACAGCACCCACATCACATATGGCGTTGTGACCGCTGGCATCACGAACCACAAATTCCAGCTGGAAGGCTCCGTCTTCACTGGCCGCGAACCCGATGAGGCGCGCTGGAACATTGAAAAGCCGCGTTTCGACAGCTGGTCGGTGCGCGCCACCTGGAACCCCGCGAAAGAATGGTCGCTGCAAGCCAGTCATGGCCGCATCAAGCAACCCGAATTCCTGATCCACCCCGATGAAGACGAAGCACGCACCACCGCCAGCGTGCATTATACGAACGGAAAAGGCCTGTCCGTCACCGCCGCTTTCAGCGCCAAAGATCGCAAACCGGGGCCAACGCTGACCGCATATTTGTTAGAAGCCAACTGGGACATTGATGACCATCACACCCTATTTGGCCGGATTGAAAACGTCAAAAATGACGAACTGTTCCCCGATCATGACAATCCGCTGCATGAAGTCCCCTTCCGCGTGAGCAAGTTTCAGGCGGGATATGCGTACCGGATGCCGTTAGCCGGACCGCTGAATCTGGCGGTGGGCGGCACGGTTTCGGCCTTTGCCAAACCCGACGCATTGAACGCGGCCTATGGCAAGAACCCGGTGGGCGCGACGGTGTTTGCCAAATTGTCATTGGGGCATTAACGCGGCGGAATGATACTAGATTGAAGCAAACCGTCAGCCCTGAGCCTGTCGAAGGGCGTTTGAAAGGGAAGCGCCCTTCGACAGGCTCAGGGCTACGGTTTATAATAAAAATTCGATCACTATTTATAGGGTGTGTCGCATAATATGCATTATTTCGAAGATATCGTCGTCGGCACCAAACGCGCGTTTGGCAGCTATTCCGTCACCCGCGAAGAAGTGATCGAATTCGCCACCAAATATGATCCGCAGGCATTTCACCTGAACGATGAAGCCGCGGCGCAAACCTATTTCGGGCGGGTATCGGCCAGCGGCTGGCACACATGCGCGATGACAATGGCGATGCTGGTTGCCAATATGCACGCGAACAAACAAGCGGGTCTGGGATCACCGGGCTTGGAGCAATTGCGCTGGCTGACGCCCGTTTATCCCGGCGATACATTGCGATGCGAAAACGAGATTTTGTCCAAACGGCAATCGGTGTCAAAACCGGAAATGGGCAGCTTTCAGGGGCGGGTTACAGTGTTTAATCAGCATGACGTGGCGGTGATGACGATGGTGAGTATTGGCTTGATTAGGGTGCGGGGGGATTGAGGTTGAGGCCGTTTCGATGATCGGCGGCTATAATTAAGTGCACTGTCACCGTAATTCTAGTGTTTTTTCCTACGTTACTTAATCGTCGATTTCAACTCGAACGCAAGCGCGAAACGTGCCCGTCTCAACCTCCTCGCGGTGCCAAATCTCAACGACAGTATAGTAAGCGAAATAGCCGCCAACGTCTTTAGAAATAGTCTCACCCATACGAGGCATAAAGGCAAATTCTCCTTCAAAAAGCGGGCCCAATTCGTCTTTCCCATAAACTTCGACTTGCGTCATGATAGCCTCCTCGAAGCCATTCTGCTTTGGTAATTGAATGGAAGCAATAGGTCGAAAACAGATGCTCGATAATCGAGGCAGCCTCGCATATGAGAAATGCCGATATTTTTCTGTAAGTTTTTCACTTCCGCCCAAACAATTTCTCAACATCACCCAGCGCCAGTTTCACCCAAGTCGGCCGGCCATGATTGCATTGCCCCGAATGCGGGGTGACTTCCATTTCGCGCAGCAGCGCGTTCATTTCGGCGACGTTTAGCACGCGGCCTGCGCGCACTGATCCGTGGCAGGCCATGGTGGATGCGACCAGATCGATGCGTTCTTTCAAGGACAGCGCCTCATCATAGGCCGCGAGTTCATCGGCGAGATCCTGCACCAATCCGCGTACGTCGCCGCCGCCCAGCATTGCAGGGGTTGAGCGCACCAACATCGCGCCGGGGCCAAAACGTTCCAACTCCAACCCGAATGCGGCCAGTTCTTCGATCCGCGCCTCCAACCGGTCGCATGCGGGTTCATCGAGTTCGACAACATCGGGCAGCAGCAAGGCTTGGGCAGGCACCGTGCCGCCCGCCTGCGCCAATGCCCGCCGCATCCGCTCCAGCACCAGCCGTTCGTGCGCCGCATGTTGATCGACCAGCACCAATCCGTCCTCGGCCTCTGCGACGATATAGGTGTTTGCCACCTGCCCGCGCGCTACGCCCAAGGGATGGCGAACGCCGTCGGGAACAGCTTCGTGCGCCTCGGCAGCGCGGCCCATTAAAGGGGCCAAATCGTCGCCTTGAATCGCGACCAATGTCGGCAAAGCTGGAGCGGTTTTCGGCGAAGGATGAAAAGGCAGGGCGCGATTGAATATGCCCCGATGGCGTATATGACTCGCCCTGCAAACTGCCCTGCTGCCGTAAAAATATTATGCTGCGGATCGGGGCCCATCGGCTCACTCTGCCAATTGGCCAATGCAAACTCGGGCGCGCGCTGCACGCTTCGAAATCCGGAGCTATCCAGCGCATGCCTCAGCCCCGATACGATCATCCCGCGCACCAACGCGGGTTCGCGAAACCGCACTTCGGTCTTTGCCGGATGGACGTTCACGTCAACCTCGCTTGGTGGCAGTTCTAGGAACAAGGCGACCACGGCATGCCGGTCCCGCGCCAGCATTTCGGCATAGGCTCCGCGCACCGCTCCGATCAGCAACCGGTCCTTTACCGGACGGCCATTGACGAACAGAAACTGGTGATCGGCCACGCCGCGATTGTACGTTGGCACACTGGCTATTCCGCCGAGCCTTATGCCCTCGCGTTCATAATCCAGCCCGACGCTGTTCCCGGCCAGATCGTTGCTGGTCAGCGCGGCGACGCGCGAAGGCCGGTCCATTCCCGCTTGCACCGACAAAGAACGCCGCCCGTCATGTTCCAATGTAAAGCCGATGTCCGGCCGCGACATGGCGAGGCGTTTGATTACGTCCAGACAGGCGGCATATTCCGACCGCGCCGAACGCAGAAATTTGCGCCGCGCCGGAACCTTTTCAAACAGATTTTCAACACGCACCCGGGTGCCCGGTGGGATCGCCGATGGTCCGTCGCCGTCCAATACACCGTGGTCGACGATCCTGCGCCAGCCGTCGCCGCCCCTGATCCGGCTCTCTATAGTGGTCCGCGATACGCTGGCGATGGACGGCAAAGCCTCTCCGCGAAAGCCGAGGGTTTCAACCAAATCGATGGCATCATCCGCCAGCTTTGATGTCGCGTGTCGTTCCAGCGCCAATGCTATGTCACCGGCAGTCATGCCGCAACCATCGTCGCTGACCTCGATCAAGTCCAAGCCGCCATTTGATATTCGTACCGATATTTGAAGCGCACCTGAATCTATGGCATTTTCAACCAATTCCTTTAACGCGCTGGCTGGCCGTTCTACCACTTCACCGGCTGCGATCCGATTGATCAACGCTTCTGGGAGTCTTCTTATTGACATCGCCGCATTCCTAGCCCAAGCGCCCTCAGCAAGCGACTCCTTAATCGCAAGCAATCCAGCCAAATATCTGTTTTTAAAAACAGCAAATTCCGCTAGGGCTGCGTGAGGGGCAGTGCGTTGTAATTTTGGGCCCAATGCGCCCTTATTTTTTGTAGGATATATATGATCAAATTTCCCTGGTTTCGTTTCGGCTCACAAGACTTGGCTATTGATTTGGGTACAGCCAATACCGTTGTTTATGCGCGCGGTCAGGGTATCGTTTTGAACGAACCATCGGTTGTTGCGATCGAAACTTTGAACGGAATCAAGCGCGTAAAAGCGGTTGGCGATGATGCCAAATTGATGATGGGCAAAACCCCGGATAGCATCGAAGCGATTCGCCCGCTGCGTGATGGCGTGATTGCCGACATTGATGTCGCGGAACAAATGATCAAGCACTTCATCCATAAGGTGCATGGTAAGCCGCGGCTGTTCAGTTCCAATGAAATCGTCATTTGCGTTCCGTCGGGTTCAACCAGCGTTGAACGGCGTGCGATTCGCGACGCCGCATCAAATGCTGGCGCCACCGAAGTGTTCCTGATCGAAGAACCTATGGCGGCTGCAATTGGCGCAGACATGCCCGTTACTGAACCAATCGGATCAATGGTTGTCGATATTGGCGGCGGAACTACCGAAGTTGCGGTGCTGTCGCTGCGCGGTCTGGCTTACACAACATCGGTGCGTACCGGCGGCGACAAAATGGACGAAGCCATCGTCTCTTATGTCCGCAGGCACCACAACCTGTTGATCGGTGAAGCGACTGCTGAACGCATCAAGAAAGATTTTGGAACCGCGCGCGCGCCTGCCGATGGCATTGGCCACACAATCCACATCAAGGGCCGCGATCTGGTCAACGGCGTACCTAAAGAAATTATGATCAATCAGGGCCAAATTGCCGAAGCATTGAGCGAGCCGATTGGCACGATATTGGAAGGCATTCGGATTGCACTAGAAAATACTGCTCCTGAATTGGCAGCGGATATTGTCGATCAAGGAATAGTGTTAACCGGCGGCGGTGCATTGATGCAGGGTCTTGATGAATTCTTGCGTGATGAAACCGGATTGCCCGTGACCGTCGCAGAAGATCCTTTGACATGTGTCGCGATTGGCACAGGCAGGGCGATGGAAGACCCGATCTTCCGCGGCGTCCTGTTAACAGCATAAAGGACCAGCGCCGTGGTGCCGCCGACAAATCGGCGCCCGGGATTTTCCCGCAAGGCGCAATTTAGCTTATTCGCTACCTATGTCTTGGCGATTGCCGGAGCATTTTTAGCTGCGTTGCTGCTTATCCTCTCAATCGTCGATCCTGCCGGTTTTGGTGCGTTGCGAACAATCGGGACCGAAATCACCGCGCCGGTCGCCCGTTTCTTTTCTAGCGTGCGGCAGACATTTACCGATGTCGCATCGAACACGTCTGCATATCTTGACGCTGCATCCAAAAATGCCGCGCTGAACAAAGAGGTACAAGCCAATCGCCGAAAAGTGATCGAGGCCAAGGCAATCAAGCTTGAGAACCAGCGGCTCCGCCAGTTGTTAGACCTGGAGCAAACTGAAACCGGATTTATTGCGATCGGCCGATTAATCAGCTCCTCTGCGTCCAGCAGTCGGCGGCTGGCGACCTTATCCGTCGGATCCAATATGGGTGTTGCAAAAGGGCAACCGGTACGTAGTCCGAATGGATTGATTGGGCGGATAATCGAAACCGGACCTACTACTTCGCGCGTGCTGTTAATTACCGATGCCAACAGCCCGGTACCTGTAATGCGGGCCACCGACGGTGTCGCCGCGTCAGGTGAAGGACTAGCCAACGGTATGGTCACAGTGCGGCCAGTAAGCTTTGGGTTAAACCCGTTTAAGGTCGGCGACATCATTGTGACCTCGGGCAATGGCGGAGTGTTTCGGCCCAATGTGCCCTATGCCATCGTTGTGCGTAAAACCGCAGACGGTGCGCTGGCGAGGCCGCTGTCTGATCCGGCGACTTCACCTTATGTCATGGTGCTTCCAATATATGAAGCACCCGCAGCGCAGTTGCTTGCCACGCCTGAAACAGTACCTATCCGGCAAGACGTTGAACCATGAAAAATACACTGAGCAGCCTGACCCGGCCGTTACGTTCTGGGCGTGATTATCAGTCAAGAATTGAACAGGTCCAGTCCCCGACCAAGATGATTGCAATCCCGATTGCATCGGTATTACTGGGTTCCGTCGTCACCACACTGCCTATACTTAGTACGCAGGTAATATTGCCGCCATTTGGACTGTTGTTTTTTTTGGCTTGGCGTTTGGTTCGACCCCGCCTTTGGCCAGCTTGGGCTGGATTGCCTTTCGGTGTCTTTGATGATTTGTTCAGCGGACAACCGTTTGGCAGCGCAGCGTTGATATGGTCGATCATTATGTTGGCAATTGAAATATTGGATTCACGCGCGGTTTGGCGGGATTATTTGCAAGACTGGTTAATTGCGGCAGTTGTTATTATACTTGCGATATGCGCAGGTCATTTCTTTGTCGGCTTGGCCTATGCACGGCCAGCAGCTATTACGCTATTGCCGCAAATTGCCTTGTCTATTTTGCTTTATCCGCTTGTCGTTCGTGTCATCGCGCGATTGGATCGATGGCGACTTTCAACATGATCCGGCGGACTCTATGAACAACGAAAAGCCGGTTTCATCAGCGCAGCAAGAATTTACATTTACCCGCCGCACCATGTTTGTGGGCGGCGTGCAAGGCGCGCTCGGGTTGCTGCTGGCGGGACGGATGGCGTATATTTCGGTCGCCGAGAATGAAAAGTACAAGCTTGCATCGGAAAGCAACCGGGTCAATTTGACGCTTATTCCGCCGCGCAGGGGCTGGTTCATCGACCGTTATGGCAAACCCATCGCCACCAACCGCGCCGATTTTCGGGTGGATGTTGTTCCCGACCGCATGGTGGATAAGGATGCGACGTTGGCGCAATTGTCACGCCTACTTGCCCTGACGCCCGACGACATGGAACGGATAACACGGGAGATCAAAACGGCAGACGGATTTCAGCCTGTCCAGATCGCAGCCGGCCTTGATTATGAAAGCTATTCCAAGGTCAGCGTCAGGTTGCCCGAGCTACACGGAGTCAGCCCGCGTCAGGGGTTTTCGCGTTATTATCCTAGCGGTGCAGCCGTTGGGCATTTGATTGGTTATGTCGGCGCGGTTTCAGCCGAAGAGTATAAGAAGAACAAGAACCCCCTGCTGATTACCCCCGGGTTTAAAATTGGCAAAGACGGTCTGGAAAAAATGTTCGAAGCCAGCCTGCAAGGCGCGCCCGGAGCAAAGCGCGTGGAGGTTACCGCACGCGGGAAAATCGTGCGCGAACTTACCACCAAAGAAGACACGCCCGGTAAACCGGTGCAGATAACGATCGACATTGACCTGCATAATTATGCTGCCCGGCGGCTCGGCACGGAGTCTGGATCGGTTGTGGTATTCGACACGCTGACGGGTGACATTTTGGCGATGGTATCGATGCCCTGCTATGATCCCAACAGCTTTTCCGATGGCATTGGTCGTCAGGAATATAAATGGCTGCGCGAAGACGACCACAAACCGCTGCTAAACAAAAGCCTGCAAGGCCTGTACCCGCCCGGGTCAACTTTGAAACCGATGGTCTCGATTGCGCTGCAGCAAAATGGCGTCGATCCCGAAGAAACAGTCTATTGTGGCGGCGGATACCGGCTGGGCAATCGTGTTTTCAAATGCCTTGGCACCCATGGTTCGATCAATATGCCCAACGCTATTATGAAAAGCTGCAACACCTATTTCTATGCCATGGGCAACCGCATTGGATACGATAAAATCGCACCTGTTGCGAAACTGCTGGGACTGGGGCAAGAGTTTGACCTGCCTTTCCCGTCGCAGCGTTACGGAACGGTTCCCGACAGCGCCTGGATGAAGAAAAAATACGACAAGGCCTGGACATCGTCGGACACATTGAACGCCACAATCGGTCAAGGTTATATGATTGCCAGCCCGTTCCAATTGGCATTGATGTCGGCGCGGATTGCATCGGGCCGCAATTTGATCCCCAATATTATCGCCGGTAAAAGGAAGCCTCCGGCCGCCCTGCCCTTTCTTCCCGAACATTTGGCATTGGCACGCGAAGGTATGAACCGCGTGGTCAATAGCGCAGGCACAGGCGCACGCAGCCGGTTACCTTTTCCTGACATTAAAATGGCAGGCAAAACCGGAACCGCGCAGGTGCGCCGCATCGAAGGATCACAGCGCGGGCAATCGGGAGTGTGGAAATACCGCGATCACGGCCTGTTCGTGTGTTTTGCGCCTGTTGAAGAGCCGCGTTATGCCGCTGCCGTGGTTATCGAACACGGGCTTGGCGGAGCAAGGGCGGCGGCACCCGTTGCTAAAGATGTTCTCACATTTCTTTATGACCGCGACAAGGCGATGGCGGCATTGACGGCGTTGGAAGCAGGATGGGGCGGGACTATCGAAGAACGCATGGCGCGCAGTTTAAGTAATTTTAACGCGCCGCCTCCTCCCCCTGTATCACAGGTTGACGAAGCAAGCACTGCTGTGACCGCCGCGCCAAAGCGGAACCCCGCGCGATGAGCAGCAGCATCATTCCTGCGCCGATACTGGGATTACCATGGCGCGTGATTTTGATACTAACCGCGCTTGTCTGCTGCGGTGCAACCGTGCTTTATTCAGCAGCAGGCGGCAGCTTCTCTCCCTATGCCGGCAAGCACATGATCCAGTTCGCATTGTACCTTGCGATGGCAATTATAATGTCGCGGTTGCCGATGGAATTTTGGAAGAAAATCACATTCCCCGCTTATGTGATAACCCTGATCATGTTGATATTCGTGGAAGTATCAGGCCAAATTGGCGGCAATTCGCAGCGGTGGATCAATCTGGGCTTTATGACGATACAGCCGTCCGAATTGATGAAACCTGTTCTGGTCCTGGCTACTGCGTGGTTTTTTGACCGGCTGCCTGCGAACCGGATCAACAGTTTCGATGTGTTCTTGCCCATGGCCGGGCTGCTGATTTTGCCATGTATATTGGTCATCATCCAGCCTGATTTTGACGCCGCGATTGTGTTTGCATTTTGCGTTCTCGTCGTCGGGTTTCTTGCCGGTCTGCCGCTGAAATATTTCCTAATCGGCGGCGGGGGCGCGGCGGTGTTGGCGCCGTTAGTTTATTTCTTTGGTCTGCGGCCCTATCAACAAAACCGCGTTCTGATATTTTTCAATCCGGAAAGCGATCCACTGGGCGCGGGCTACCATATTATGCAGTCCAAAATAGCCATCGGTTCAGGCGGCTTGTTTGGCAAAGGCTTCATGCAAGGCACGCAAAGCCATCTCGATTATTTGCCAGAGGGTCATACCGATTTCGTTTTCGCGACAATGGCGGAAGAATGGGGATTGTTCGGCGGGCTGATTATCATCGGCCTATTCTATCTGTTGATGCGCTGGTGCATCGAAGTCGCGCTGAAAAGCAATCGCCGATATGGCAAGCTGGTCGCCATGGGAATGACATGTACGATATTTTTCTACATCGCTATCAACCTGTTAATGGCGATGGGGTTGTTTCCTGTGGCCGGAATCCCGTTACCTTTCATCAGCCACGGAGGCTCTTCGATGCTGACCATCATGATCTGTATTGGCATCATCATGTCGGTTGATCGCCATCCGGGTACGCGCCAAGGACAATTCGGATAAGTCCGCACCCATATCGCTCCGCAACATTGCTTGACATGGCAGATAAAACACACCAAATGCGCGGCTTCAAACGATGCCAGCGCGATTCCGCAGCATCGATGGGGACGCATAGCTCAGTTGGTAGAGCAGATGACTCTTAATCATCGGGTCCACGGTTCGAGCCCGTGTGCGTCCACCATTTTTCCGGTAAGTTGCCCCCCTCTATTTGCCCGGTAAATTCCAAAGAATTGATGTGCCGCGTTTCCGGCCAAAACCACCAAGTTGACACCTAGTTGACAAGATTGACGCCTATTTTAACATTTATCAGCAGTCCGGCGTAATATAATTTCCAACAGCGCAGTCACGCTGGCTTTTTTCTGCCGTCCAAAATGTGCGCACAAACCCTACCCCAAATGCCGATGCGATCATGGTGGAAAGGCTTTACCATGTCAAAGAACCAGCCCGAAACAGCGGCTAAACCCCCGATCCCAAAATAAATCCTACATTGCAAGCGCTTATGCGGGACAGGACCGCGACGTAAAGGTGTTATTGCACCCGTCAACTTAACGCCTTTCACCCTTTTTCCTTCTACCCTTTTATGAAAATCTCACCACGGCGCAGCAACGAGATAGAATGCAGATTCAGCGCACGCTTAACAGCGTGCAAGGCGCAAAGGGAAAGAAGGAAAAAAGAGGGTAAGTGCGGGGACACCGTCATTCAACGATAGTTTAGCGCATTGTCACCTTAATTTGTTGGGCTAATTAGTGTATTTAGTAAACTGGCATGTCTGGACGGCGCTCTGCGATCAAGGGTTAATTGAGTTGATGTAACAAGTTTCGGGTGCGGTCATGTCTTCGGCCTATTGGTGTGGCGGTTGAACCACTGGCCTTGATGTTTGTCCGCTTTTGCTGTTGGCCCCTATCACCGTATCGCGCTGTTTGTGCGCAGACAGTATACCGGGCTTGGCAGCTTATGTCCGTATCTGTTGCATCATTCTCATTGCACCCGTGATGTCGTTGCGCGCCTTGATGTCAGGCCCAAAAAGCTAGACTGCGTTATAGCGTGTGTTCTGGCTCATCAGCGCCAAGGCCATGCGCGCCAGCTTGTTGGCGCAAGCGACAGCGACCAGCTTGAATGGCTTTGTTTCCAAAAGCTTCCTTGCCCACGCTCGCAACGGATCATTGTGCTTGGCCTGATGAACAAGCACCGCATGAGCCCCCACGACAAGCAGCTTCCTGAGATAGCCATTGCCCATCTTGGTAATCCGCCCGAGCCGCTCTTTGCCACCCAATGAGTGCTGCCGTGGCACCAGCCCGAGAAAGGCTGCAAATTCGCGGGGGCCGCTAAAGCTTGCTGGGTCGCCAACGCTTGCAACAAGCGCCGAGGCCGTGATCGGGCCGATTCCGGGGATCGTCATCAAGCGGTTTGCCGCAGGGTCGGCTTTGGCTTGGTCTGCAATGTCGGCATCAATCGCTCTGATTGCGTGATCGAGTTGGCTGATCTGGGTGACCAGCGGCATCAGACTTTGTCGGACCGCATCGGGGATATCTGCCTGCCCCTCATGGATCAATGCGCCAAGGCTGCGCATGTTACATGCCCCTTGCGCCGCGATAATCCCGATCTCGGCCAAATGCCCGCGCAGGCCGTTGAGCAACTGCGTGCGCTGCTGGACCAGCATCTCGCGTGCCTTATGCTGCATCAGCATCGCTTGGTTCTCAACCGAACGCACCGCAACGAAGCGCAGGCCAGGACGGAACAGAGCCTCGTAAATGGCCGCAGCATCGTTACGGTCCGCTCGGCTTGGGGATGATTTCCCAAATCATCCGTCGCCTGCGCTCTGCCTCTTTACGAATGGCTTGACATAAACAGGCGGGATCAGCCTCACATCATGGCCCAATGCCATCAGCTCGCGCCCCCAATGATGCGCAGAGCCGCAGGCTTCCAAGCCAACAAGGCAGGCCCCAAGCGAGGCAAAAAAGGGCAACACATCTTTGCGCCGAAGCGCCTTGGCAACAATCACCTTGCCGCTGGCATCGCAGCCGTGAACCTGAAAAACATGCTTGGCGAGATCCACCGCAACGGTGGTGACAGACGATAAATCGAATGGTAGTTTGCTCATGTGGATGGCTCCTGAAAGTGGATCTTTGACAATCACACCGTGGAGATCGGATCATTCCGAATCAATCTCTACAGAGCGCCGTCCACAACATCACCGTAATTCCGTAATTCCAGATCATTCCTTAAGGGCTATTGCTTCACTGACAACCAGCCAGTCGCTGCCCCGCCTGACGTAACATCTTTGCGATCCTGCAATGTCGCCTTCGGTAAGCAATATGCAAGTTTCTTTCGGACCGTCAAATACAACAGCCCTTTGCCTACGCTTAACGGATTCAACAGATAAATTTTCCGCAGTCGCTTGACGATTAAAGCTATCTTGAATGATAAATCTAAAATTATGGGATTGCTGATTTTCTTCTTGATTGAAACCGCACGCGCTCAGCGCTGTACTCACAGCGATAACACAGATTACCGCTACTTTTGCGTTACTACTACTGATCATGGCCAAACCTCGAAAAATTAGCAGCCTGGATAGGCCGGCAACCAACCAAATATTAACTCGCCTACTGGCGGGCAGCCCATTCCTCCAAGTCCGTATTGAATTACGGGAATTACGGGGACAGGTGCGTTAACCCCTAATTAGGTGCGCGCGTTCCAGAAGTAAGTGCGACAGACAAGTTGCAAAAATTGGTTGTACAAGCAAGCCTTACGCGTTGCTCGTAGCAAGAATTATGGGGACAGGTGCGTTAACCCCTAATTAGGTGCGCGCCAGAAGTAAGTGCGACAGACAAGTTGCAAAAATTGGTTGTACAAGCAAGCCCTTACGCGTTGCTCGTAGCAAGCCACTCCGCAACGCCTGCCCCCTCCCCCACCTTCTCAAACCAACAGCAAATCGGCTAGCTTTGCCCGTTGCCAAGCTGCGTCGCCATATTGCGATGCATGGAATATCGCGCCGCGCCGGTGCAGTCCGGCATCGCAATCATGGGTGAAACCAAAGCCGCCGTGGAATTGGATGGCTCGGTCTGCAGCAAAGCTGTATGCCTTGTCGGCGGCGGCTTTTGCCATTCGCACGGCGACCTCGCCGATGCCTTGCTCACCTATGCCTTGATCGCCAAAGCTGTGGGCGGCGCTGTATAAATGCGACCTTGCTTTTTCGTAATCGACATAGGCATCGACAATCGGATGCTTCAGTGCCTGGTATGAACCAATGACGTTGCCAAATTGCTTGCGCGTTTGCAGATAGTCAACGGTGTAATCAATGACGGCTTGCGTTCCGCCGCACATTTCGGCGCTTTGTAACAAGGCCGCTGCCAGATCGATGTGCGCCAAAACCTCGTGTGCCTTGTCTTGATCCAGCATCGCAGAAACGGGAACCGAAACGCCGTCTAAATTCAGCGCAAAGCTGCGCTTGGTTTCATCGATAATCGTTTCACGCCGCAATGCGCCGGACGGCAAATCGGCCTGTGTCAACAGCACCAACGCTGGCTTGCCGTCAAATTTCACCGTCGCCAAGACGATGTCAGCAGACGCGGCCCAGAGCACAAACTGTTTCTGCCCGGATAAAGTCAACCGGTCCCCGTCGCTTTTTGCAGATGCCTCGATATGGGCCAAATCCCAATCGGCATGCGGCTCATACAGCGCAAGGCTGCCGATTTTCCCCTCCGCGAGTTGCGGCAAATATGCCGCTTTCTGCGTTTCGGTTCCGCCCATGATCAACGCCTGCGCCGTCAGGGCCGATGCTGCAAAAGGCGATGCAAGCATCCGCCGCCCCATTTGCTCGGCGACAGGAACAACCTCGGCAAGCGATAGGCCGACGCCGCCATACGCCTCTGGAATAGCAATCGCGGTCCAGCCAAGCGCCGCCATTTCAGACCACAGCCCGGCGTCAAAGCCCGCCTCACTGCTCATCAAGTCGCGCACCTTGGCCATCGGTGAGCGATCCCGGCAAAAATTGGTCGCAACATCGAGCAACTCAATTTGCTCTTCGCTATAGCCTAAACCCGCAAACTGCATGCCGCGCCCCCTCTTGTTAATTGCAAGTGTTAATCGCGCGATTACATTGGGCATCGTGCGCGGCTAAAGCAAGCAGGAACTGATGATACGGGCGGGTGGGCAGTTTGCCGAAAATCAATGCGTACTGCCGATAACGGTTTTACATTTTTGTTTTAGTATTTTAAACGGCGAATTAACAGGACATCTATTCGAGAAAAGCATAATGCTGGCCAAGAAAAAACGAAATCGTTTAAGCAGTTTAATTCTCGGTTCCATCGAAGCGATGATTAATTGGCCGCGTAAAACCAAGATATTTTTGATGGTCAGCATGGATGTATGCTGCGTCATTTTGGCTTCGATAATTGCGATGTATTTGCGGGTCAGTCATTGGGACTTCTTCAATCAACGGCTTTTGATTCTGGCTGCGCTGTCTTTGGTGTCGCTGCTGCCGGTGTTTTTTGCTATGGATGTTTATAGGTCCATCATCCGGTTTTCGGGTTCCCGCAGTATGGGGAATTTGTTCAAGGCGGTTGCCATTCATACGGTCATATTGTCTTTCGTATTGATCGTCATTCGGTTGCCCAACATTCCGCGAACACTGGCGATCATCGAACCGCTTGTCTTCCTGACTTTGGCGATAAGTATCCGCGGGTTGGTGCGGTATCTTTTAACCGACTTCGCGCATGTTCTTGGATCTGGATCGAATGACCGCCGGATCGTGATTTACGGCGCGGGCGGCGCAGGCATCAAACTGGCTGGCTTGCTCAGCAATATTCCAGAGATCACGTTGTGCGCCTTTGTCGACGACGATCGCCGTTTGGAAAAACAGCGGATTGACGGCATATTGGTCCATCATAGCGATAATCTGGGCAATTTGATAGATAGCTATAATCCAACCGAAATTGTGCTGGCCTTACCAAGCATTGATCGCAGCCGCCGATCTGAAATTGTGCGGCATCTGGAACAGTTTTCGCTGAAAGTACAAACACTGCCAAATTTGGCCAGCCTGGTTGATGGCGAATGGTCCGTGGGCGATTTGCGCGAAGTTGATGTAGAAGATTTGCTTGGGCGCGATCCCGTTCCGCCGAACGAGCTGTTATTGGGCCGGACAATCGCCGGGAAATGCGTGTTGGTGACGGGTGCGGGCGGATCAATTGGCAGCGAGCTGTGCCGCCAGATATTACGGTCACGGCCAAGCAAGCTGATCCTGTGTGAAATGAACGAGCATTCGCTTTACCTGATTGATCAGGAATTGACGGCACAAAGCCAGATGGAAGCGTTGCCCGATATCGAAATTATTCCAGAGATGGGATCGATCCTCGATCGTTCGTCGATGCGTCGGTTGTATCGCCGGTGGGACCCACATACGGTGTTTCATGCTGCCGCATATAAACATGTGCCTTTGGTCGAACAGAATATGATTGCAGGTATGAAGAATAACATCTTCGGCACGTTTAATGCAGCGGTCGAAGCCGCCGCGCATAACATCGACCATTTCATTCTCATCTCGACCGACAAAGCGGTACGTCCGACCAATATCATGGGGGCCAGCAAACGTATTTGTGAACTTATTTTGCAAGCGCTCGCGCGGCAGGGCGAGAAAAATGGCGGCAAAACCAGGTTTGCGATGGTCCGGTTTGGCAATGTGCTGGGATCAAGTGGATCGGTCGTGCCGCGTTTTCAACAGCAGATATTAACCGGCGGTCCGGTTACATTGACCCACCGCGACATCACGCGGTATTTCATGACAATTCCAGAAGCAGCGCAGCTGGTCATACAGGCGGGATCAATGGCACAGGGCGGCGAAGTTTATGTGCTGGACATGGGCAAGTCGGTCAAAATAATCGACCTTGCGCGTTCGATGATCCGGCTGACGGGGCGGACCGAACGCACCGCTGAAAACCCCAATGGTGACATCGAAATTGTCGAAGTCGGGCTGCGGCCGGGAGAAAAGCTTTTTGAAGAATTGTTGATTGGTGAAAACCCGCAGCCGACCAAACATGCGCGGATCATGCAAGCCAGTGAGCATTTCATCGAATGGCCAAAATTGAATGCGGAACTGGAACTGCTTGCCGAACATTTGGAACAAGGGGATGATATTGCGGCGGTGGCAATATTGAAAAACCTTGTCCCTGAATATCATCAACCATCTTATGATCAGGCCGCGCAAGCGTTGCTCGTAATAAGCCACTCCGCAACGCCTGCTCCGTCCCCCACGTTCTCAAACCAACAGGCACTCTTATGCCAACAGCAAATCGGCTAGCTTTGTCCGTTGCCAGGCGGCGTCGCCATATTGCGATGCGTGGAATATCGCGCCGCGCCGGTGCAGTCCGGCGTCGCAATCATGGGTGAAACCAAAACCGCCGTGGAATTGGATGGCCCGGTCTGCGGCAAAGCTGTATGCTTGTCGGCGGCGGCTTTTGCCATTCGCACGGCGACCTCGCCGATGCCTTGATCGCCTGTGCCTTGATCGCCAAAGCTATGGGCGGCGCTGTACAAATGTGACCTAGCTTTTTCGTAATCGACATAGGCATCGACAATCGGATGCTTCAGTGCTTGGTATGAACCGATCACGTTGCCAAATTGCTTGCGTGTTTGCAGATAATCAACGGTGTAATCAATGACGGCTTGCGTTCCGCCGCACATTTCGGCGCTTTGTAACAAGGCCGCTGCCAGATCGATGTGCGCCAAAACCTCGCGCGCCTTGTCTTGATCCAGCATCGAAGAAACGGGAACGGAAATACCGTCTAAATTCAGCGCAAAGCTGCGCTTGGTTTCATCGATAATCGTTTCACGCCGCAATGCGCCGGACGGTAAATCGGCCTGTGTCAACAGCACCAACGCTGGCTTGCCGTCAAATTTTACGGTCGCCAAGATTAAGTCAGCAGACGCGGCCCACAGCACAAACTGTTTCTGCCCGGATAAAGTCAACCGGTCCCCGTCGCTTTTTGCAGATGCCTCGATATGGGCCAAATCCCAGTCGGCATGCGGCTCATACAGCGCAAGGCTGCCGATTTTACCCTCGGCGAGTTGCGGCAAATATGCCGTTTTCTGCGTTTCGGTTCCGCCGATGATCAACGCCTGCGCCGTCAGGGTCGATACCGCAAACGGCGATGCAAGCATCCGCCGTCCCATTTGTTCGGCGACCGGAACAACCTCGGCAAGCGACAAGCCGACACCGCCATACGCCTCTGGAATAGCAATCGCTGTCCAGCCAAGAGCCGCCATTTCAGACCATAGCCCGGCGTCAAAGCCCGCCTCACTGCCCATCAAATCGCGTACTTTGGCCATCGGTGAGCGATCCCGGCAAAAATTGGTCGCAACATCGAGCAACTCAATTTGCTCTTCGCTATAGCCTAAACCCGCAAACTGCATGCCGCGCCCCTTTTGTTAACTGCAAGTGTTAATCGCGCGATTACATTGGGCATCGTGCGCCGCTAAAGCAAGCAGCAATTGACGATGTTTGCGGGTGGGCGGTTTGCCGATAATCAGTGCGTGCTGCCGATAACGGTTTTACATTTTTGTTTTAGTATTTTAAACGACTAATCAACAAGTCATCCATTCGAGAAAAGCATAATGATGGCCAAGAAAAAACGAAATCGTGTAAGTAGTTTAATTCTCGGTTCCATCGAGGCGATGATCAATTGGCCGCGTCAAACCAAGATTTTTTTGATGCTCAGCATGGATGTATGCTGCGTCATTTTGGCTTCAATAATTGCGATGTATCTGCGGCTCAGTCACTGGGAATTCTACGATCAACGGCTTTTGATTCTGGCTGCGCTGTCGTTGGTGTCACTGCTGCCCGTGTTTTTTGCAATGGATGTTTACCGGTCCATCATGCGCTTTTCGGGTTCCCGCAGCATGGGCAATTTGTTCAAGGCAGTCGCCATTCATACGATCATATTGTCGTTCGTGTTGATCGTCATTCGGTTGCCCAACATTCCGCGAACACTGGCGATAATCGAACCACTTGTCTTCCTGACTTTGGCGATAAGTATCCGCGGATTGGTGCGGTATCTTTTAACCGACTTCGCGCATGTTCTTGGTTCTGGATCGAATGACCGCCGTATCGTGATTTACGGCGCGGGCGGCGCAGGCATCAAACTGGCTGGCTTGCTCAGCAATATTCCAGAGATCACATTGTGCGCCTTTGTCGACGACGATCGCCGCTTGGAAAAACAGCGGATTGACGGCATATTGGTCCATCATAGCGATAATCTGGGCAATTTGATTGATAGCTATAATCCGACCGAAATTGTGCTGGCCTTACCAAGCATTGACCGCAGCCGCCGATCTGAAATTGTTCGGCATCTGGAACAGTTTTCGCTGAAAGTACAAACACTGCCAAATCTGGCCAGCCTGGTTGATGGCGAATGGTCCGTGGGCGATTTGCGCGAAGTTGATGTAGAGGATTTGCTTGGGCGCGATCCCGTTCCGCCAAACGAGCTGTTATTGGGTCGGACAATCGCCGGGAAATGCGTGTTGGTGACGGGTGCGGGCGGATCAATTGGAAGCGAGCTGTGCCGCCAGATATTACGTTCACGGCCAAGCAAGCTGATCCTGTGTGAAATGAACGAGCATTCGCTTTACCTGATTGATCAGGAATTGACGGCACAAAGCCAGATGGAAGCGTTGCCCGATATCGAGATCATTCCAGAGATGGGATCGATCCTCGATCGTTCGTCGATGCGCCGCTTATACCGCCGGTGGGACCCGCATACGGTGTTTCATGCTGCCGCATATAAACATGTGCCTTTAGTCGAACAGAATATGATTTCGGGCATGAAGAATAACATCTTCGGCACGTTTAACGCTGCGGTGGAGGCTGCCGCGCATAATATCGACCATTTCATTCTCATCTCGACCGACAAAGCGGTACGTCCGACCAATATTATGGGGGCCAGCAAACGTATTTGTGAACTTATTTTGCAAGCACTCGCGCAGCAAGGCGTGAAAAATGGCGGCAAAACAAGGTTTGCGATGGTCCGGTTTGGCAATGTGCTGGGATCAAGTGGATCGGTCGTGCCGCGTTTTCAACAGCAGATATTAACCGGCGGTCCGGTTACATTGACCCACCGCGACATCACGCGGTATTTCATGACAATTCCAGAAGCAGCACAGCTGGTCATACAGGCGGGATCAATGGCGCAGGGCGGCGAAGTTTATGTGCTCGACATGGGCAAGTCGGTCAAAATAATCGACCTTGCGCGTTCGATGATCCGGCTGACGGGGCGGACCGAACGCACCGCTGAAAACCCCAATGGTGACATCGAAATTGTCGAAGTCGGGCTGCGGCCGGGTGAAAAGCTTTTTGAAGAATTGTTGATTGGTGAAAACCCGCAGCCAACCAAACATGCGCGGATCATGCAAGCCAGCGAGCATTTCATCGAATGGCCAAAATTGAATGCGGAATTGGAACTGCTTGCAGTACATTTAGAACAAGGGGATGATATTGCGGCGGTGGCAATATTGAAAAACCTTGTTCCTGAATATCATCAACCATCATATGAACAGGCCGAACAAGCGTAGCTTGAATTTATTCGAACGCACAATCGCCAGATTATGCTGGTTTCAAGGGATTTAAAACAGAGAAAATGAGCGCGAACTGTTATTTGCCAGCCCATGGCCAACCAAGCGGTCGATTTGGTAGCGTGCCTGCAAGCCGAGGACCCCGAACTGCTGGCCCAGTTAAAAAGTTGCGATATGCCACATGCCAGATCCGGTGACTTTAGAACCGAAAAGATCATCGAAGAAAAAGATGGCAAGACGCTGGTGAATTGGAATTATTACTGCGTCGCAACGGATGTCGACGATGACAGCCGCGCGTTGGCCGACAGGTTTTTCAACTATCTTTTGGAATCGCCTATGGTCCACGAAAAAACGGTTGGCGTTAAATTGACTCCCGGCGACGCGGTGACATGGAAAGACCGGGAAGTATTACACGGCAGAAACAGCTTTGTAGCCTCCCAGGAATCTGAGCGCTTCATCTGGAAATGTGCAATAGATATCGGGAATTTTAATGGCTGATCAGTTGCGGGTTACGCCCGGAAGACTGATTTTCGGAACGATGCGTCTTGGTGAAAAAGAACGCAGTATCGAAGATTGGGTGACGTTTTTCCAGGATGTTCATGCATTGGGGATTACGTCGATTCATAGCTCTTCGGAATATGATACGTTCCCATTGCTCTGCAAGATACTAAGCAAGCTTGCCAAAACCGACAATGCGCCAAAATTCCGGCATGTCGTAAAACTTGCCGAACCAAGCTTTGATGATGCCGGTTTTGATCCGGCAAGGCTCTCGGATAATGTTACTGAATATAGCAAGGCTCTCGGTACAAATTGTGTTCAGGATATCCAGTGGATGTGGCGCCATAATTTATCCGATGACGCCGAAAGAATTAACTCCTTCAAACACAATTTGGCAGCCTTGACAGATGTTGTGGCAGGTCTGAAATCGCAGGGTAGAATTGAACGATTTTTCTGCTTTCCTTATTCACCCGCATTTGCAAGCGAGGCGTTGAACTGCAACCATTACGGTTTGGCATTTTATCCAACGCGCAGGAAACAGAATATGATGCGGCAATTGATGATTGCGCCGATCTCGGAAAACCAGTGTTGGTGATAAGGCCGTTAAATGCTGGGAAGGTATTGGAGAAAAACGCAATTTCGGCGGCTGACCATGTCCAATATTCGCTTAATATGGCGGCTATTGAAGCGGGGATAATTTCGTCCAATAATCTTGACCATATCCGCGAATTGCTGGTGAAATAATTGATGCCGCGCATTTTTCACATTTTGATTGTGGTCTTGATTCTGCCGTTATTGCTTTCGGTATTTCTGTTGATCACTATTTTAGTCAGGCTAAACCTGGGTTCACCGGTAATCTATCGCCAGCAAAGGACCGGGTTTTTGGGCAAGCGTTTCGATATGTTGAAGTTCCGTTCGATGACGACAAAGTCGATGACGATGGTAACTCATTACCAGATTCTGAAAGGTTGACGCCGTTTGGAAAGTTGTTGCGAAGTTCGAGTTTAGATGAATTACCGTGTTTCTGGAATGTCTTGATCGGCGATATGGCATTAGTCGGACCACGTCCGTTGTTGCCCGAATATTTGTCGCTACATTCAAAAACACAAGCGCGGCGGCAATGAGGTTAGTCCCGGTATCACTGGTTGGGCGCAGGTAAATGGCCGCAATGCGATTAGCTGGGAAGAGAAGTTTGCATTTGATGTCTGGTATGTTGAAAACCGAGCATTTTGGCTCGACATCCGCATCCTATTTCTCACCATCAAAAAAGTATTGGTGCGCCACGGCATCAGTGCGGACAATGATGATACCATGCCGCGTTTTACTGGCACGCAGGTAGACCACTGATGGCGCATATTAAGGCAATATACGGCGCGGCTGGATGCGGCCGGGGTGTGATGCCTTTGTTGCGCGATAGCGCCAGTGCCGGTTCCACTTTGATCTTTGTCGATGATGGCTGTGCAGGGCAAATTATCAATGGCCACAAGGTTCTAGGTTTTGAAGAATTCGTGAGCCAAAATGCACAGAGCAAAGAAATCACAGTTGCGGTTGCCGATCCCTTCATTCGCGAAAAACTAGCCGTCAAATGCGCGGCCCATGGTATCGTATTTGCGCCGATATCGGCTGCAAGCCATGTCCGCATGGACGACTGCGAAGTGGCAGAAGGCGCGATATTCTCACCGTTCACGACGCTGACCAGCAACATAAGGATTGGCCGCCACTTTCATTGTAACATCAACAGTTACGTCGAACATGACTGCGTAATTGGCGATTATGTCACGTTTGCCCCAGGCGTTAAATGCAACGGAAACATCCATATCGGCGACCACGCCTATATCGGATCGGGGGCCGTAATCCGTCAAGGACAGCCAGGCAAACCGTTGCGTATTGGCGCCGGTGCAGTGGTCGGCATGGGCGCCGTCGTCACAAAGGACGTTGCGGCGGGTGAGACGGTAGTGGGCAACCCAGCACGCCGGTTGTAGGATTAAGGCGGGGCGTAACTCTTGGTCAGCTAAGCTTTGCCGTTCAAAGCCTGAAGGTCATCCAGCGTATTTACATTCTTCGGCGGGCGATCCAGCACAACTGCACGCGCGCCAATCGTTTCGATGAAATGCATCATCGAATGCCGTTCGTCACTGCCCAATATCCGTTCCAAAACGGCGAATGCGCTCACGGGCCAAAGCCCTATCACTGGCTGGTTTGCGACATAGGCTGGCGCTGGTTCTAGAGTGCGGCGCAAGTCACCGGGTATGAACAAGCTATCGACGCCGACGCTCAGCACGTGATCAAAACCGGATTCGGCGGCGAAACGCATTACGCCTGCAAGACCGGCCAATGGCCCCATTTCGGGCGCAGGATAATCTGCAACACTCGTCAGATTTGCATGCCGCCGCCCGGCGATCACCAATGCGTCACATTGGGGAAGCAATGATGCCGCCGCATGTTCGATTAGCGGCAATCCGTTGAACGTTGCCATCGCCTTGTCACTGCCAAAACGAAGAGATTTCCCGCCTGCCAATATTCCGCCCAGCACCTTCAAATGATTGCGCCGGTGGGGTCGTTGATGACCAAAACACTGTCCGTTCGCGCCAATGACAGCAATGTTAAACCGGCCAATTTTGCGCGGTCAGCAGCTAGGCTGGTCGGCGCAGAGATTGTGACTAGCATTGACGCCCCTGCCCGCACCGATTTTTCGACCAATTCAAAGCTGCACCGTGCGGTCAGCAACACAAATCCAGCGGCTATATCAATGCCGGTCAAACCCAAAGCACCGATCAATTTATCGAGCGCGTTGTGGCGGCCAACATCTTCTCTGGCGCACAGGATTTTTCCGTCAACATCACAGTAACGCGGCGGCATGGACAGCGCCAGTCGTACCGCTTAACGGTTGATGATTGCCAAGATCGGCCAACGCCCGCGATATCGCACCGCGGCTGATTTTGATCGGCGACGCGGCCGCGGGGAGCGGCCTTAAAGCCTCCGCTATGCTTTCAACGCCGCACAGCCCGCAGCTGCTGTCCGATACTCGAGTGCGGGCGCGTGCAAATATCGCTTCGCGCGCAGCCTGCGGCAATTGGGCGCGCAATATCCATCCGCCATCTAACGCTGCGACATCGACAGCCGCCACATCGGATGCCTGCGAAACCAAACCTTCGGCTACCGCATGGCCAACGATAAACTCTTCCAAATGGGTGGGTGACGCCATCATCACCGCATAACCGATTCCGCAATATTCGAGCGCAATTGGCACTTCGATCGCCAATTGCCGCCGGATATCGGCGTCGCCAGCCTGATTTAGCCCAAGCCTGACAAGCGAGACCGCAATATCGCCAAGAGCCGTATCGCCAATTGCCGTATTATCAGGAACCGTTGTCACTGATTCAATCGGTCAGCATGCCAACGCAAATGCTCCGCCATGAACGAAGAGATGAAATAATAGCTATGATCATATCCCGGCTGCGTTCGTATTGTCGCCTTTTGACCAGCTTTGGCGCATGCCTCTTCTAACAAATGGGTTTTCAACTGATCCGCCAGAAAGTTATCCGCCCCGCCTTGATCCACAAGCAAATCGGGCAGACGAGCGCCACTTTCGATCAACGCGCAGGCATCATATTCAGCCCAACTGGCCTGGTCATCGCCCAGATATCCGCCCAACGCCTTGTGTCCCCACGGACATTGCAGCGGGGCAACAATCGGCGCGAAGGCCGATGTTGATTTGAACCGCCCCGGATTGCGCAGTGCGATAGTCAGCGCGCCGTGGCCGCCCATCGAGTGGCCGGTAATTCCCTGCCGCTCCATGTCCGCAGGAAAGTTCGCAGCGATCACATCGGGCAACTCGATTTCGATATAGTCCCGCATCCGGTAATGTTCGGCAAACGGTTGCTTCGTCGCATTGACATAGAAACCCGCGCCGAGCCCGAAATCATACGCACCCGCCGCATCATCCGCCACCCCGTCACCGCGCGGTGACGTATCGGGCGCAACGAAGATCAAGCCAAGGTCGGCGCAAGCTTGACGAAATTCGCCTTTTTCAGTGACGTTGGCGTGGGTGCAGGTCAGGCCCGACAGATACCAGATGATCGGCAACTTCGCGCCCGCGGCATGAGGCGGAACGAAGACCGAAAAGGTCATTTCAGTTCCGGTGGCGCTGGAATTGTGTTTGTAAACGCCCTGAACACCGCCATGCGCAAAATTTGTAGAGATAGTTTCTATTGTCATAGTCCGTCCAATGTCATTCATTTACGATACTGTAAACCTCGTCCAACCGAACGGCAATAATTCCCCCGCCAATTGGAGTTAAGACCCTAGACAGACATCCATATCATCGGGGAAATCAACATCCCGTAATTCTTGATGCGTTGCGATGATGATCGACCTGGTGGGCAGTGTTTTAATAATCTGCGCCGCGCCCTGATCGCCGCTTAGCGAGAGTAACTGCGCGAAGTACCGTTTGGAAAAACAAGCTGGCGGCATATGGACGTTGCCGTCGCTGCTTGCTGTTGCTTCATCACCTTGGTTCTTGTGTAACAAGGCATCAAAATGCGATTGCGATACAAATGGCATGTCACCCAATGCGATTAGAATTTGATCAGCATCGCGGTCCATTGCAAACCGCACCCCAGCGGCAATGTTCTGTGCCATATCGCGGCCGCCATCAGCGACGCGGACGATTTCGAAACCGGTAAGCTGGGCGGCGACTTCCGCTGCGGCAACTACCGCAACATTATGCGTCAGATTCAGTTTCAGCATTGTTTCTGCGGCGTGCGTTACCAGTGGCTTGCCAGACAATGGGGCAAGCAATTTGTTTGCCGCCCCAAATCGCCGCGATTGGCCAGCAGCCAGCAATATTCCGACCGTTTTCAAATGCCCTTGCCCTGCGCGCGGGCCAAAATTTCAGCAAGCACCGAAACGGCGAGGCTCCTTGGATCACGCACCGAGGGAATGAGGCCGATTGGACCGTTAATCTGGCTGATCTTATGATCGGCAACGCCCATTTCCCGCAGCGCTTGATCGCGCTCCATTCGCGCCATGTGGCTGCCTTGCGCGCCGATGTAAAAAGCATCGCTATCCAACAGCTGCCGCAAAATTGCTGGCTCCCAATCATGATCATGAAAAAACAGAACGACCGCGGTCCACCGGTCAATTGTCGATATCGGGCAGGCAATCACGCGATTTCAACTGATGCGCTGGCCGCCCTGCCGCGATATGATTGGAAACGGCGTCGGCGTCTGGCGAAAAGACTGTCACGTCAAACCCCAATGATCCGGCAAGGCTGGCGAAATGGTCAACCTCTACGCCGTTGCCAAACACGCGGTACGCAAGCTTGGGATTCAGCGCCAGGTGAATATGATCATTCGAAGTCGCAGCGAGCTTCTCAGTGCTGACTAAGATGTCGCCATCTTTTTCATCAATCTCCAAATATTGCGGAATCCGGCGTTCGACGCTCTGCAACACCGCCCGCAATTTGTTCCGATCCGGACGCGGCAACAGCAATATCTCCAATGCACCTCCGCATGGTAATCGCAAATCAATGAACGGAGAACCTTGCCCGTATCGCAATTTCATCGGCCGATTTTTCTCTAAAGCCAGCATCGCTTGGCAGACAATATCCGCTTCGATGCAACCCGAAGAGAGTGATCCTGCTGTGGTTCCATCCGATGCGATGGCCATCACCGCACCCGCCGACCGGTACGCCGGGCCTTCGGTGCTGGTGATAATTGCCAAAACAGTTGGCTGGTCCGCATCGGCAATGAACTGCAGCGGGCCCAGTACGGGATCAAATGAACTCATACCTGCATACCGGCAGCTTTAAACGGGCAGGATATTTTCAACGATCATTGCTTTCGATAGCGTAAATTTACACCGATTATCTATCACAATATTTTCAATCATGGATAGTCATCTATCTAAACTCCGTACTTGAATAGAACAACTTCGGCGTTAGTCTGCACTTCCAGATTGGGAGTAACCTTTATGATTACCAAAGCGGATGATTATCCCGTCCACCAAACATCCGACCCGATTGCCTTTGCAGGCACAGATCGCAATTTCTATGACCGGTATTTTTTCAATGGCTATAGCAGCGACGGTCAGATATTTTTCGCAGTGGCCATGGGGTTTTATCCTCAGCTTGGCATTATCGACGCGGCCTTTTGCTTGTGCATTGACGGCAAGCAGCACAATATCCGCGCCTCCCGGCATTCTGGCGGCGAACGGCTCGAAACGTCGGTAGGGCCAATAGAAATCCGAATAATTGAACCGCTAAAGCAAATACGCATTTTGCTAACGGATAATGACAGCGGCATCACCGCCGATATTGTCTGCAACAGCAGGCATTCGCCGATACAAGAACCCCGGTTCATCCGCCGCAATGGTACGCGCTTGTTCATGGACTACACCCGGATGACCCAGAATGTCGGTTGGTCAGGATCAATACGACACGGCGCGGACACGATTGCAATCACGCCAGACAAGATCATGGGCACGCGCGACCGCAGCTGGGGCATTCGCCCGGTTGGCGCACCCGAACCGCAGCCCCCGACTGGAGGAAATCTTGCGCAGTTTTTCTGGCTTTGGGCACCGTGTAATTTTCCCGGCCATGTCAGCTTTGCACATAGCAATGATGACGCCGCAGGTTTGCCGTGGAACCGCCGCGCCGTTGTGGCGGGCCTTTCTGGCGAACCGATCGAAGCCGATTCGGTTACGTTCGGCTTGCACTATAAAAGCGGCACGCGGCGGCTGGCTTCGGCAACCGCCGAATTGGAAGGCGCCGGTTCCATCGCACTGCAAGCAACCGGATTCCATTTCTACATGAACGGGCTTGGCTATACCCATCCGGCATGGGGCCACGGGATGGATCACGGACCGCTCAAAATCGCTTATGACATATTGGATACAGCCAGCATCAATGACAGTGCACCAGAAAACATACACATCCAAAGCCTGTGTACCGCCGTGTTGACGATCAATCAGGAACAACATTTTGGTAGCGGCATACTGGAACAGCTATTCTTGGGGCCACATGCGCCCAGCGGATTTTCTGGCCTGTTGGACCCGGCGCAATGAACATGATCCCGGTCCACCCGGATCAAATGACTTTGGGCTGGATAGAACAATGCCTCGGCGCGCCTTCCGGTACTTTGACCGCCATGACGTTTGGACCCATCGGTACTGGACAGATGTGCGACAGCTTTCGGCTGTCTTTGGATTGGAAGAATTTTGTCGGACCAGCGACGATCATCGCGAAATGTCCCAGTCAGGATGAGCATAGCCGCAACGTCGCCAAAATGGTCCGTAATTATGAACTGGAGATAAGCTGGTATCAGGATTTGGCAGCGATCACGCCGATCAATTGCCCGCGATGCTATCATGCCGAAATAGGAACAAACGGCGTTGATTTCGCGCTGCTCCTAGATGACCGCGCGCCTGCAAAACAAGGCGACCAGCTTGCCGGAGCCGATCCCGCGATGATGTCCGCAGCGATTATTGAAATGGCGGCTTTACATGCCGCGCACTGGAATAGCGCGGCGCTAGAACAATTTGAATGGCTGCAATTCGGTGCAGCAAACAAGGAACTGGTCCGCACGCTGTTGCCGACTTTATATACCGGATTTCGCGAACGTTATCTTGATCGCCTTGGCCCCGATATTCTTGATATGGGGCAACATCTGGTTGACCGTATTGATGTATATCTCGATACCGTTCCGGCTGCTTTCTCTATTGTCCATAGTGACTTCCGGCTCGACAACTTGCTGTTTCTTGCCGATCCGGATTTGGGGACGCAATCCATTACGGTGGTCGACTGGCAAACGGTCGGCATCGGATCGCCGATGGCAGATCTCGCTTATTTTATCGGAACCTGCATTGCCGATCCGGCAATTAGAGCGCGCGCAGAAACCGAATTGTTTGACCAATATTGCGGACTAATCGAAGCCAAAGGCGTCGCGCTTGACCGCGAACTACTGTGGCAAGACTATCGCCGATATGCATATTCGGGATTCATCATGGCCATATTCGCATCAATGAACGTCGAAAGAACCGAGCGCGGCGACGAAATGTTTGCGGTCATGGCCGAACGCCCCGCCATGCAAATTTTGCATTTAAACAGCGCGGGCATGCTCGGCTAAACTTCGCAACTGTGGCATTTTAGTAACAAATCCGCGCGATCCATCGAACCATCAACTAATTACATTGCGAAGCCATTTTGCGGCCGCTAAGCGACCTCGTTTGGCGGTCCCGTCACGTAATTTTATTTCGCATATGTTGTAAAATAATTTTACGTTCGAATCATTGAATTTCACGAACAACAAACAAATAATCCCAGGAGTAGTAAATGAAGGTTTCAAACCCAATCATCAAAACTGTAATGCTTTCAACCGTCAGCATTGCATCGCTAGCACTATCTGCATCAGCATCCGCGCAAACCGCACCGCAGGCACAAGCTGCTGCTGAAGAAGAATATGATGACAATGAAATCATCGTGACCGCCACAAAGCGCGAAACAACACTACAAGAAATTCCTGTAGCCGTGACCGTCACCAGCGCGGAAGACATTCAAAAGGCGCAGGTCCGTGATTTGAACGATCTGCAAACATTGGCACCAACATTGCGCGTTACCCAGCTGCAAAGTTCGGCCAACACCAATTTCATCATCCGTGGTTTCGGCAATGGCGCCAACAACGCGGGTATCGAACCATCGGTTGGTGTATTCATCGACGGTGTTTACCGTTCACGTTCTGCATCACAAATCGGCGACCTGCCCAATTTGCAACGCGTCGAAGTATTGCGCGGCCCGCAATCGACATTGTTCGGCAAAAACGCATCGGCAGGCGTCATTTCCATTGTCACCGCAGCGCCTAAATTCAAATTTGGCGGTTCCGCTGAACTTAGCTACGGCAATTACAACGCGATCATCGCAAAGGCAGATATTACCGGCCCGATCAGCGATGCAATCGCATTCAGCTTGGCCGCCAATTACAATAAGCGCGATGGCTATGCGCGCGATCTCAACCTTGGCACAGACGTCAACGAACGCAACCGTTATGGCTTTCGCGGACAATTGTTGGTGCAACCAAACGAAGATTTCACCGTTCGCCTGATCGGCGATTACGACAAGATTGACGAAGATTGCTGCGTTGCCGGTAACTTGATTAATGGACCAACAGGCCCAATCGTAAACGCGCTATCGCCTGGCGGCGTCGGGATCGATGCACAAAATCTGTTCTCGTATAATGTTTACACCAACCTGCCATCCAGCAACAAAATCGACAATTATGGCGGATCTGCCCAAATCGACTATGATCTTGGCAATATCGACCTGACGTCGATCACCGCTTATCGCGGCGTTGACTCGTTCAGCAACCAAGATTCCGATTTCACCGCGGCAGAGTTGCTGCAACAAAATATCAACGACACTCAAATTCGCACATTTACGCAAGAATTCCGGGTAACTTCGGACTTTGATGGTCCGTTCAACTTCTTGCTTGGCGGCTATTATTTCGACGAGAAAATCAATGTCGCCAATGACATTGAATTTGGTGCTGATTTCCGTGCCTATGGCAATGCGCTTATCGGCGCGGCAACCGGTGGTGCATTGAACTTCACTACACTTGAAACAGCATTTGGCGGAAGCGATTTTGCTGCAGGACTTGCTGCATCGCCAACCGTTTATGCCGGGCGCTTTTTTGCCGCAGGTACCGGATATGACGAAGTCTATACATTAAATGACAAGGCATATTCGGCGTTCGGTACGGTCGATTTTGAAGTGACCGATGCCCTTACGCTGACCGGCGGCTTCAACTATACCAACGACAAAAAGCGCTTTTCCAGCAACGTCGTTGCCACCGAAGCATTTTCGGCAATCAATTTTGACGCTCCGCAATATGCAACATTTAGGCGGCAACTTCTAATTGGCGGAGGACTTGCCCGATTTGGCGTCAATGCAAACGATCCGGCTGCTGTGGCGGCTTTTGCTACTGCTCCTGCAACTGCGCCAATTTTTGCTGGTATTAATGCTTTTGCAACAGCAAACCAAAATAACCCAGCGGCCAATCCGTTGGCTGGCCTTCGTGGCTTGCAATTCCAACCACCATTGGTCAATTTTCCTAACTCGGTCGAACCAGGCCGAACCAACGACGACAAGTTTACCTACACCGGTCGGCTTGCATATAAAATCAACGATTATCTCAATACTTACCTAAGCTATGCCACCGGGTTCAAGGCAAGCTCGATCAACATCTCACGCGATAGCCGTCCGTTTGCTGCCGATGCAGCCGCGCTGGGTGCCGCCGGATTGTTGCAACCAAACCAAACGTTCGGCACTCGCTTTGCCGCGCCTGAAAACGCCGAAGTTTATGAAATTGGTCTGAAGGCGAAATGGGATGTGGCCGCATTTAACATCACGTTTTTCAAGCAATCGATCAAGGGCTTCCAAACTAACGTGTTTACCGGAACCGGTTTTGGGTTGGCCAATGCAGGTAAGCAAACGACCAACGGCTTTGAATTTGATGGCCGCGTTACGCCCACTGATGCGTTGACACTCACTGCATCGGTTGTTTATCTGGATGCGAAATATGATAGCTTTGTTAACAGCACACAAGGCGATGTTTCCGGAACAATTCCATCCGGAACCCCGGCGTTATCAACGACATTGGGCGCAGATTATGACCTTGATCTGGGCAATGACAATGATCTAAACTTGCGCGTCGATTATCACTATGAATCAGAAGTAAATCTGTTCGACGACAACCCGGCAAATCCTGCGGCAACCAACTTCAAACGCTCGGTGAACGCACTCAACGCATCCACCACTTTGGGCCTTAGCAATGGTTTCCAACTTACGTTGTGGGGACGCAATCTGACCAAAGCCAAGTATATCACAACCGCATTCCCGTCGGTTGGGCAGAGCGGAAGCTTCACAGGCTACCCAAATCAGCCGCGCACTTACGGTGTGAGCGCGCGTTACAAGTTCTAGTTTTTAATCCAACGCATTGAAACTTGGGGGCCTGCACCGGCTTGGTGTGGGCCCCTTTTTTTGTTTTAGATGGTGATGACCTAAGGTTGAAACTTAACCGTAGCCCTGAGCCTGTCGAAGGGCGCTTCACCGTAAGGCGTACTTCGACAGGCTCAGTACTACGGTGAAACTAAATGTCATCAGGCTCTAAATCTTCATCACCGCAGTTTCACTTTTTACTTTCCTACAAAGAACCTATTTGGTTATTTGTGATTCGAAAGCGAGAATTGGGCATGAAAGCAAAATCAATTGACGAACTAATCACTGAAGTGATCGAACGTGAGGGCGGATATGTGAACCATCCGGCAGACCGCGGCGGGCCGACGCGTTTTGGCATCACCCAATCTGTTGCGCGCAGCCAGGGCTATGCCGGTGAAATGCAGCAGCTGCCAATTGCTCTCGCGGCAACAATTTATCGCCGGCTATACTGGGTCTCTCCCGGATTTGCGAAAATCGCGGAGCACGCCCCAAATTTAGCCGAAGAGTTGTTTGACACCGGAATCAACATGGGTACCGGAACCGCCACCGGCTTCTTGCAACGCGCATTAAATGCACTGAACCGCTGTGGCAAAGACTATGCTGATATCCAAGTTGACCGGCGAATTGGCCCGGCAACACTGGCCGGACTTACTGATTTTCTGCGCGTTCGCGGACTAGCAAGTGAAACCGTTTTGTTAAAGGCAATTGATGCCTTGCAAGGTGCCCATTACTTGCGCCTCGCCGAAACGCGGCCATCGCAGGAAGCCTTTCTTTATGGATGGCTAGCCAACCGTATCGGTTAATCTTCGCGAACAGCCCCCATAATATGACAACAAAACCGGAGAGAATTGCTATGCCCCTAATTGAAAGCATCCTTGGTCCGATCGCATCGTTGATCGACAAGATAGTCCCCGATCCGCGCGCGCGCGACGCCGCAAAACTCGAATTGCTCAAATTGCAGGGCGGCCAAGACTTAATCGCGCTGCAAACGCAAATCGCTGCGATCTTGGCAGAGGCGCAAGCAGCCGATCCTTGGACAAGCCGCGCCCGCCCAAGTTTCCTTTATGTGATGTATGCCATTATCCTTTGGGCAATCCCGATGGGCCTGATTGCCGCCGTTCGTCCGGCAATTGCAAACGATATCGCAGGCGGGATGAATGGTTATCTTACCGGGATACCGGACGCACTTTGGGGCCTATTTGGCACCGGCTACCTTGGTTATACGGCGGCACGGCAGTGGGGAAAGGTAAAAGGCGTTGACAAATAACGGTAGAAAAGGCGTCTTTGACTAGTTGCAAAACTAGCAATTGCGCGACGATTGCGCTCTGCGTAAACGGGGCTTTCCTAAACAATATGGAAGGGAAGCAACATGAAAAAAGTCAATAAAGCAGTCGCAGTTGCAGCAGCATTTGTTTTGACAGCATCGCTTTCTGCGTGCGGCGAAAAAGCCGAAACCGCAGCAACTGAAGTCGGCGAAGCAGCCGATGCAACCGGTGAAGCCGTTGCCGAAGGTGCAGAAGGCGCCATGAACACAGCAGAAAAAGCCGCAGACTCGGCGACAGAAGCCGCTGGGGATGCAGTTGATGTCACGAAAGCAGCCGCAGGCGATGCTGCTGCAGCTGCCGGCGATGCCGCTGAAGAAGCCGGCGACGCCGCAAAAGCAGCGACCGAATAGACCCGCTATCATCTAACAAAGAAAGTCCGCCCTGCCCCGCAGCGGCGGGCTTTTTTGTTGGCCATTGCGGTTAAAAACTGGTGCACCCAACTGGATTCGAACCAGTGGCCCCCAGATTAGGAATCTGATGCTCTATCCTGCTGAGCTATGGGTGCGATTTTGCGGTTAAGGCCTAGCTTGGTATCGGCGCAGGGTCAATTCTTTGCCTCTGGTGGAATGACGGGCAACGGCAATGCGCAAATCGCTATCCCTTCTTCGGCCAAATCTTTGGCCTCCTGCGGGCTCGATTCTCCGTGGATTTGTTGTGGCTCGGTTTCACCATAATGGATTGCGCGGGCTTCCTCGGCGAATTTGCGGCCGACCCATTTTGAATCTTTCAAAACCTCGCTCTGCAATTGGTTCAGTTTATCGATAGCGGCAGCCATGGCTTCGGGCGCTGGTGCATTGATCACCTGATTCTGGGCAATTTCAGTTTGCTGCAATGAATTGCCTGGCCGCAATGCTGCGCTTTGGTTCGTTTTGCGTCCAATGTTTGGCGCGCTCAGTTGTTTGGTGATTTCTGTATCGTCGCAAAAGGGGCAACGCAGCAGGCCCTTCGTCTTTTGCAGATCATAATCACGAGCGGAAGAGAACCAACCTTCAAAACGATGTGCTGCGGCGCAGCTTAAATCATACGCAATCATCGCGTGGCCAATGCGGCCAACATCGGGTCAAGTTTTCCGGTATGTTCCAAAGCAAATAATTCGTCGCAACCACCAACATGCGTTGCACCGATAAATATTTGCGGAACGGTTCTGGCGCTCGGCGCACGCTGGTTCATCTCGTCGGACTTTGGTCCGCCAAAGCTGATGTCATGTTCGACAAATTCAACGGCCTTGTGGGTCAGCAATTGCTTGGCGCGGCTGCAAAAGGGACAGCCAAATTTGGTGTAAATTTCAATCAACGTAATCATCATTATTAAATGGGATTGGTTAAAGGCGCTGTCAAGCCTGCTGCGTGAAGGTTGACGATCCGATGCCCACTTCGCCGCGCAAAACGCGCGCCCAACAAAAAATCTGAACCCATTCCGCCCCGCCTTTCTTTAACGCTTTGACGCATGCGTTACTGGTGGCCCCGCTGGTTACGACGTCGTCGATTAATAATATTCTAGCGCCGTCAATTCGCCCTTTCCATTTGGGGTTGATTGCAAATGCCGTGCCGACCATCTTGCTACGTTCTTTGCCCGTCATTCCGCGCAGGAACGGTGTCCGTTTCTGGCGTACCAACATATCCGGGCAAAATACCGCGTCACCGGCTTTGGCAATTGATTTGGCGATCAACGCAGATTGATTGAACCCCCGGCTCCAAAGCCGCGTCCAGTGCAGTGGCACCGGCACAATATGCAGGTTGCTTGTGACTTCTGGCATGTGCCGCGCGAGATGCTTTGCGATTAACGATGCCATCCCGATTTTTCCGCCATGTTTCATGCGCAAGATAACTTGCCGTGATGTGTCATTATACGCGACTGCCGCACGAATTCCGTCGTGCAAGGGCGGAGCCCCCAAACAGGAGGCGCAAATCTGGTCGTCGCCGGTTGCGAATTCCAATGGCAGAGCGCAGCAGGCACACCATGGCGGCGTCTGGAAATGCAATTGCTGCCAACATTCGCCGCAAAAATTTCCGCCAGATGGCGTTATTGCACCGCAACACGGACAACGCTCGGGCAAAACCAAATCGAGCGCAGGCCGCAAAATTTCATAGCTTTTGATCACAACGCTATTGTCGAACAGAATTTGCATCGGCACAAGAACGGAAATGACAATGCAAACGCCGCCCGTGATCTTTGACAAACAGCGCAAGCAGGCTGGTTTAAACCGCGCCGTGGACGGCGGCATCGTCGGCAGTTTTTTATGGCAGCAAATGGCGGACGATCTGACTGATCGTCTCAGCGCAGTGACCCGTGATTTTGGCAATGTCCTTTTTGTTGGCCCAATCGCATATTTTGCGCCGCAGATACTAAGCGGGCGCCACGCCAAAACCAGTTTTGCGGCGGTGTGCCCGGCCGAATTGAATGGCGGCGACCGGCAACTGATCGACGAAGATCATCTGCCCTACGCAGAAAAAAGCTTTGACCTCATAATTTCGGCGGGCACTTTGGATAGTGTGAACGATCTGCCGGGCGCACTGATTCAACTTCGGCGCACATTAATGCCGGATGGCCTGTTGCTTGCCACTCTTTTTGGCGCTGGGACCCTGCGTACTTTACGGTCTGCCATGATGGCTGCCGATGGATCAAGTATCAGCGCGCATATTCACCCGCAAATCGAGCTGCGCAGCGCGGCTGATTTGTTATCCCGCACAGGCTTTGCGCTGCCCGTTGCTGACGTTGATTATGTAACTGTGCGCTATTCGGCACTGTGGAATTTGATAACGGATTTACGAGACAGCGGGCAAACGGGCAAATTTGCCGGCGCGCGGCGGTTTCTTGGCCGACACTATGTTGCGCGCCTGATGCAGGCTTGGCAAGAAATGGCTGATGCCGACGATAAGGTTAGTGAACAATTTGCTTTTATCAGCCTAAGTGGTTGGGCTCCGTCGCCCAGCCAACCCAAGCCAGCACGGCGTGGCAGCGGCACGGTATCATTGGCCGACGTTTTGAAACAGACATCCGGCTAGCGGCTTGTGCGGCTAGTTTCTCTCAAGGAACGCAATAAACGGCGCGTCGGCGGGCGGCATCTTTAGCGCCTTCATCGCGTCAATGTCGACCCACCGGATTTCCTGACCATCCAGCGACATCGGTTCGCCGCTCCATTTCCGGCATCGGTACAGCAACAACACCAGCCGCCTGCCATCCAAATCCTCACTTGCAAAGGTACATGGAACCAGATGACAAGCCTCCACGACGATCCCGAGTTCTTCGTTCAATTCACGAATCAAAGCTTCTTCCGGCGTTTCAGCAGAATCTAGCTTACCTCCGGGGAATTCCCACAGCCCCGCCATAACGCGGCCTTCCGGACGCTTTTGCACAAGGATTCTGCCGTCTTCGGTGGTTAATGCGGCGGCAACTACATGTAACATTGTCGGTTTTTCTTCCATTATCTTTTCTGCTGGTAAGGTTTTCTTAATAGCTTTGTGGAAAATAGGGAACAGTCACAACCCAATCTTGAAACGGGACCAAACAAAATGTTGGAAACAATTCGCAACATCGCGAGATGTGAAAAGGGTGCGACGGCAGTAGAGTATGGCTTAATTGCGTCGTTGATAGTTGTCGCTATGTTAACTGCAATTGGCAGCGTTGCAACGTCAACTTCAGAAATGTGGAATACCATTTCCAATCAAGTTACTGAAGTAAACAATTAAGTGTTTGTTCAATTTGAATTAAACATTTATTAATAGACATACACTATTGTCAGTTTTGGAAGGTTGTTTGACCAGAAAAGAACAACTAACCGGGTATTGAACATTTAAATGGAGACCTAAAATGAAAATTCTTGCAAAAATCAAAGCGAAATTCAACAAGAACGAAGAAGGCGCAACTGCAATCGAGTATGGCCTGATTGCTGCTCTTATCGCTGTCGCTGCTATCACTGCAATGACCAGCCTGGGTGAAAACCTCAGCAACACCTTCAACAAGGTAAACAACGAACTCGACGGCGCGAAGTAAGCTGAACGCGAACGTTGATCCAACTTTCTAGTTGGAAACGAATTAGGGCGGTGACCATTGGTCACCGCCCTTTTTGCTTTTGTTGAAATCAAATTGAAATTTCAGGAAATGTATTCGATTAGGCGGCCTTCAATCAGTAAGTGACGATTTTCACCTTGCGTCCTGATTGTAAGGACGCCCCGTTTTGCAATCCGTTGAGCGCCATAAATCGCTCTGCTTGCAAATCCCGGTATGCCATTTTTGCCGCCAGTGACGATGTCGTGTCGCTTTTGCCAACGGTAACAATCTTGATTTTACGCGGTTTAATGCCATCAGCCTCTGCCTTGGTCAGCCTGCGGACGCTTTGATACATGCTATCGAACGGGCTCGAATTGGCGGGTGCTATCGTGACAAAATGGAATGCCTGCGAATTCGAGAATTCATATCCGAAAACGGTAATCGAATTGCTGCCTCCGCTTTGTGTTGCCACCGTCGCCGTTGAATAAAATGCTGGAATCCCGTTAACCGTTGTTTGGCTAACCGCGCCATAATTCAACTTCTGATCTCCGGCAACGCTCTTGAACACCGCGTCGACATAGGCTTGCTTATTGCCGCTATACGCCGCTGTAGAAAACAAAGCCTTACCGCCAGTTCCATTGATCACAACGGCCTGTGCGGAATTTTGCATCCCGTATCCGCCTGGCACGCTAAATTTCAAAAGCAGGTCAGGGTGCAGAAAATCCCTGCCTTCGACAACGCCCTGCCTGGGATCATCGCCGTACAGCATATTGTTTATCGCGGCAAAGTGCGTGTCTTGTTTGCGAACACCGCTGGATGTGTATTGTTTGGCGTTCAACGCTGCTCTTGAAACCCGTTTGATTGGATCTGGGTGAGTGCTTGCCCATTCGGGAACCGAGCGCGCCTCTTGCCCCGATGCCCTCACGTCCAACGAGCTCTGCATCGCCAACGATGCCAGCATGTCAGATAACGCGGCAGGATCATAACCAGCGGTACTCAGATATTTGATACCCAGGTCATCGGCTTGTTCTTCTTGTCCGCGCGAATACGATAACGTAAAAATTTGCGCCAGCGTCCCGGAATATTCCTTGGCAGCACCGCCCAAAAGCCCGGCCAAGCCGCCCTTATCGCCCAAAATAGCTCCGCCAATTGTGCCTACAGCGCCCAAAATTCCGGCGATAGTAGCGCGCTTTTGGCGTTTTTTGCTGTGCCTTGCGGCGACATGGCCAACCTCGTGACCCAGCACGCCCGCCATTTCCGCTTCGCTGTTGCACAATGCCGCCAGCTGGCGCGTAATGTAAATATAGCCACCGGGAATGGCAAAGGCGTTGTTTACCGGCGAATTCAGAAAGCTGACCGTAAAGTCGCTTTCGGCGTTGCCAAGTCCGGACTGGACCGCAATATTCTTACCCACGCGGACAACATAAGCGGTTTGTGCGCTGTCATAGTTTCCGCCAAATTCTTGCAAAATCTCGGGATGTGCCTTGGCGCCTTGCTGTTTTTCCGCTGCTGTGATTGCCTGCGGGACAGTGGACACCGCTTTCTTTTTCTTTTTCGCATCTAAGGCGCCCGTGGGGGTAAGGGACATCGCCAATGCGACACCAGTCCACAAAAAAAGTTTCGTTTGCAATGCCATAATCCTTCTCCTCGCTGATTCTTTCCGCATGCTAACATAATAAAAAATTTGGCAGCGTAAAAATTTGAAACGCTCAAATGTCCGGTTTGTTACGCGGTTCCCATAGCGAGAAACTTCTCGCGGCGACGGCTTATCAAATCTGCTGCGGAAAATGATGACAGTGCATCAATCTCTTCGGTTATGGCTTGTCCCAACCGCGCAGAAGCAAGCGCAACATCGCGGTGCGCGCCGCCAACCGGCTCGGTTATGATCCGGTCAATGACGCCAAGTGCTTTCAGGTCATTTGCAGTCATCTTCATCGCTTGCGCCGCATCGGCGGCTTTGTCGCTGGTCCGCCATAGGATAGATGCGCAGCCCTCAGGCGAAATGACCGAATATACTGCATGTTCAAACATCAAAACCCGTTCGGCAGCGGCCAGCGCAACCGCGCCGCCGGAACCACCTTCGCCAACAATGCAGGCAATCATCGGTACACCCAAAGACAAGCATTTCTCGGTTGAACGGGCAATAGCCTCGGCCTGTCCTCGTTCTTCGGCCTGAACGCCGGGAAACGCGCCTGATGTATCGACCAAAGTAACCACAGGAAGGCCGAAACGATCTGCCAATTCCATTAAGCGGATAGCTTTGCGGTATCCTTCAGGCTTGCCCATGCCAAAATTATGCCGCAACCGGCTAATCGTATCATCGCCTTTTTCATGACCGATCAGCACCAATTTACGGTCCCCGATCCGGGCCAGCCCGCCGATTATTGCCTGATCATCGCCAAAGGCGCGGTCGCCAGAAAGCAAAGTGAAATCGTCAAAAACGGTCGTCACGAAATCTTTGAAATGCGGCCGCTCCGGATGGCGGGCAACTTGCGTTTTCTGCCACGGTGTTAGCCGCGCATAGGTATCCGCAAGTAACTTGTCCGCTTTTGCGCGAAGTTTGGTAATTTCAGCATCGACATCGATATCACTTTGTATCGCAGTTTCCTGCAATTCCAAAATTCGAGCTTCTAATGCGGCGACGGGTTTTTCAAATTCGAGGTAAACAGTCATCATTATCGGTTAGAGCCTGAGGCTTTGCGGGTCAACGCGGCAATTTGCGTGACGCCAGCGGATGCCTGCTATTTACCAACTGAACCAAGGCGCTGCTATCGACGTGGGTATAAATTTGCGTGGTTGCGATATCCGCGTGCCCCAACATTGCCTGCAACGCCCGCAAATTCGCCCCGCCCGCCAACAGATGCGTCGCGAATGCGTGCCGCAAAACATGCGGACTGACTTTCGCAGGATCAAGCCCCGCGCTGCAGGCAAGTTCACGAATTATCTGGAACAGCCGGATGCGGCTGATGTGTCCGCTGCGTGAAGGGAAAAGAAATCTCGCATTTGCAGGGACATATGCAAGCCATTAAATCACAGCATGCCGCGCGCGATCTGATATTGGAACCAGCCGCTCTTTTGATCCTTTGCCGGTCAGGATGATATACGGCTTGTCCGCGATTATCGATGATTTCGGCAACGCCACCAGTTCCGTTGCCCGCAACCCGGACCCGTAAAGCAGCTCGACAAGTGCGGCGAGCCGAAAATCCTTGGGTACTGGCTTGGCAGCCAAAAGTTTGGCGACAATCACGGAAAACAACAAATCCACTTCATCTTTGCTGAGTATTTTTGGGAGCCCGCGTACTTGTGTCGGCTTGGGCAACGAAGTCGAAGGGTTATCCGCCCGCAGGCCTTCCTCTTCCAAAAAGCCAAAGAAGCGCTTTAGCGCCGACGATTTTCGCGCAACGGAAGAATTCGCCAACGAACGCCATTCCGATGCCAAACGGGCCAACGCGGCAGCATCAGCCGCCGCCAATTTGCCCCCCAACACTTTTGAAGAACCAGTCAGATCGGACCGGTAAGCGGCAATCGTATTGGCCGCGACCCCGCGTTCCGCAGCCAACATTTCCAAAAATCTGTCGATCAATCCGCCATCATTGCTAGGCAACGTCATGCGTCCGCCTTCAACCGAAGGTAATTGCTTCGGCCGCGATCATCCTCGCCTCCGCTTCCAAGCCGACCAGTCTAAGCGACCGCGTGATATAATATAAATGGTGCGCCGGGATTTTGGTCCAGTCCTTTGCTTGCATGCCCGCTGCGGCAAGCAATGCGACCGTTCCAGATTCGCCCCGCTGCGCCGCCGCCGTAATCGCCCCGCTCCATTTTGTTTGCTTGGTGGGATCGATTTCAATTTTCTCGATAAAGTCAGCTTGAGCCTCTGCATCAACGCGGTCAAGACCGGCCAAAGCAGCGATCAAAAAGGACGATTTGCGAACATTTTGACTTTCATCATTGTCATAAAAATCATCGAGCTGGCTATATGAAATGCGGCCATCGAGGCTGGGCGAACCCGCCACTAAAATGCCCCAACCAAGCGACCCAGTGTCGACGATATCGGCCCAACCGACGGCTTGGGTATCTAATCCTGCGGTCATCATTGACGCAATGAGCATATCGCTGTTTGCGGCATGGTCGCTTGACGGACTGATCAATGCCGCCGCGCGGGCGGTCAGCACCAACATTGCATGGCGTCCGGCGGCATCCCTATTCCACAGCCCGGCCATCGCTTTTACGCGGTCGGCATCGGTCGCCGCCTCGTAAGCTTGCGACAATTGTTCGGCCAACTCTTTGGTCGCTTCATTTGCGTCGGGATTGTCGAGTGCGTTGGCAAAAATACCAACCATCGCATTGTTCGACAATACACCCAATTTAGCCGCCGAGGGGGCTGCATTGGCGCGAAGATTTATTCCGATCATCGGCAATTGTACCAACCAGCCATTCACATGTCGGCCTGCTTCGGACATCAAATTATTTGGCGGCGTTATGCCGGTTGCATGCGCCAGGCCAAACCGCCAAGCGTTGAAGCCGGTAACCTTGGCCCATTCAATCTTTACTGACCGTCGGCCATTTGTTCCCGCGCCGACCGCTTTTTCTGCCAGCAGGTAATCCACGCCAACAGTCCATCGCTTTTTGCTCGCCTGGTTCAAATAACCCGACGCGGCCCCTTGCTCACCCGCCAAAGACGCACAAATTGGCCGGGCCATTTTCCAAGTGGGATCGTCAACTTTGTCAAAGGCCGTCGGTGCCAAAGGACACATTCCGGCAAGATCAGCGTTCGCAAGAAAGCTTTGCATCGCCACCTTGTAAAGCCGGTCGGTATAATTTGCCGCGTCCACTTGTTGCACCAATTGCCGCGCAGCAACGGACTCGCCCATACGCAACAGCAACCAAGCGCGTTCGGCGACCCAGTCTGCGCCATTTACATTCGCCGGAGTATTGGTCCGGCTGGATAACGCACGCCGGGCCATGATGCTGCCCCAACGCGACGCCAATGGCCCATGCGTAACCTTCAACACCGACTTTAGCGAGTTGCCATCTGCCGCACCAAAAGCGTCAACAGGCAGGCCGCCATTTGCAGCCGATATCGTACCAACCTGCGCCAATGATCGGCGTTTGGCAGCAGGCACATCATAAGTGATACGCAAAGCTTCAAGATCATCAATATCAAGTTCATCCAAAAGGCTTGCCGGTTTTTTATCGTCGCCGCTGGTTTCTTGGGACGCCGCGCTTCTATTGTTCGAACCGCCTGACGAATCTCCATTCGAACTGGGCGTGTCGGGTGAACCAACAATGTCCGGATCACCTTGAGGCAGCGAAGGATTGGACGACGGCGGCGACGGCGGCGGTGCGGCTGGCGGCGGTGTCGGATCAGAAAATCCCGGCGGCAAAAGCGATTCAGGCCGATCCTGACCGGTCGCTGGTATCGCAATAATCAACGCAGTCGCGCCGACAATCAGCAGCTTCGCCTTTTTGGAAATTTTGGTCAATTTGCTATTCCGCGTTTTGTTTCGGCGGCAGGAACGGCAACTGGCTGCTCCACCATTTTTTGCGGCTGTTCACTGCCCAAATGCTCAAGGAACAGCAATGCCGCGATGATGAGCGCAAGCAGCAACAGCAACCAAATCCAAATTCCAACCCGCTGTTTCTTTCGCACTACCACTCTCGAATCCCTAAATCAGGCAAATTACTTTCCTGCACGGCCTAGCCGATATATAGGCTGGATCGCAATGGGCTCAATTAAAAATGGAAAGACGCTTAAAAGCGGCACGCGGCGTGGTCCCCCCGTTGATCGCCCCATTGTGCTTGTCGGGATGATGGGTGTTGGCAAGACAAGTATCGGCAAAAAACTGGCAGACCGGCTGCATTTGTCGTTTGTGGATGTCGACGATGAAATCGAACTGGCCGCAGATCTGAAAATATCTGAAATATTTGGACGATTTGGTGAAGACTATTTTCGAGATGGCGAACGCCGCGTTATCGCACGATTGCTCGATGGCACTCCAAAAGTGATTGCAACCGGCGGCGGCGCGTTCGTAAATGCCGAAACGCGCGAGCTCATAAAAAACACCGCGCATTCAATCTGGCTGAATGCCGACATCGACATCTTGGTGGAACGTGTTTCAAGGCGCAGCCACAGACCATTGCTAAACGGAAAAAACCCGCGAGACATTTTGCTGGAACTGGGAAAAATTCGCGCTCCGTTTTATCAGCAAGCCGATATTCACGTGCGCAGTGATTCTTCGCCGCATGTCGAGACGGTAGACCTAATTATGAAAGCCTTGTTTAAATGAACATCATTCCCGTCAATGTCGCAGCATGCCCGTATGATGTTCACGTTTCGGTAAAGTTGCTGCAATCTGCTGGCGAGATTTTGCGCCCCTACGTCCGCGATGGCCGTTTGCTTATCGTGACCGACGACATTGTTGCGCTGCATGTTCTTCCGCTTATTATGCAAAGCCTGCTGAATACCGGTGTAACTGCCAGGGTTTTTACTTTGCCGTCGGGGGAAAGTTCCAAAAGCTGGTCACAACTGGAATTATTGACTGACTGGCTGCTTGAAAATCACATCGAACGCACCGACCATATCATTGCATTGGGCGGCGGCGTTGTCGGCGACATCACGGGCTTCGCGGCGCATATCGTGAAACGCGGTTGTTCCTTTGTCCAAATCCCGACGACTTTGCTCGCGCAAGTTGACAGCAGCGTCGGCGGAAAAACCGCTATCAACAGCCGGGCCGGGAAGAATTTGGTCGGGGCGTTCCATCAACCAGCTTTGGTATTGATCGATCCAGAGGTATTGCACAGCCTGCCGCCGCGCCAATTGTCGGCTGGTTTTGCCGAAGTGGTTAAATACGGCCTGATCGATGACGCTGCGTTCTTCACATGGTGTGAAGAAAATCTGGATGATTTTTTTGCTGGCGACCCTGCGGCGCGCGAGTATGCGATCGTGCATAGCGTTACAGCCAAAGCCCGCATCGTTGCAGCGGATGAACGTGAAACGACCGGAATTCGGGCGTTGCTCAACTTGGGGCACACTTTTGGTCACGCGTTGGAGGCCGAAACCGGATTTTCAGATAGGTTATTGCACGGTGAAGCTGTTGCCGCCGGTATGGTCTTGGCGTTCCGTTATTCGGCTCGCTTGGGACATTGTTCGGTCGGTGCCGCGGACAGGGTATCGCGGCTGTTGGCGCGCGCGCATTTGCCAGTTAGCTTGCGCGAAGCCGGGGCACTGGCATCTGGCGAGGTCTTGGTCGGCCACATGCTACACGACAAAAAGATGAGCAGCGGAACGTTACCGTTTCTGCTGGCGCGTGCAATAGGCGAGACTTTCCTGAGCAAGGACGTTGCTCTATCCGATGTCGAAAAGTTCCTTGATGACGAAGCCGATCGTTGAGTTAAACTTCTGAAACTTGCGGACTTGATCCACCATCTTCCTTCGTAAACCCAGCAGAATTTTTGGTGCCAAAACTTAACTCGCTTCCGGCGCGTATGTTGCCGCTTTCATGCTGCAAAACTAACCGCTCTGCATCTCTGCGGCGAAACTCAGCCACTACATTTTCGATATTTTCTTCAAATTCGCCGAGAGTCAGCAGTGCATCCGACGACAATTTCACGGCGGACTCGAAAACCTCCCGGATTATATGCAGGCTGCTATCTTCCATCAATTTTAAAGCCTGCGCACGGTCAAAGGCGCGTACAAAAATCTCTGGATTTGGAAACGTTTCTCGCACCGGAGCCAAGCTGTCCGCCGTTAGCCCCTTGTCATCGATACAGAAAAATAGCGCGCACGCCGCGTCAGCTCCTGCCCGGTGCAGCAAATCAATGCGGGTGCCGTCGCCGTAAAATACCTTACGTCCGAATTCGCCGCTAATGTCGATTTGTTCAGGTTTGATGTCGATGATCGTGACACTGCGGCCGGCAGCTTGCATGATTTGCGCGACATGTTGGCCAAAGCGGCCATGACCGACAATGATCACCGATGCTTGCTTTGCATGGCTTGGGTCGGTGAGTTGAACATCGTTTTTGCGAGCATTTTGGGCAAGCCGGTTGGCCAATATCATCAAAAACGGAGTTGAAGCCATCGATAACGTAACCACCGCGCCAAACAGACTTGATGCCGATGGGTCGATCAACAACGCCTGTTCAGCCGCAGTGAACAAAACGAAACCAAATTCTCCGCCTTGGCTAAGCAACAGCGCCATGATGAATGCCGATAAGGATTTCAGCCCGAATATCCTGCCAAGCGCAAAGATCAGCACCACCTTTACCGCGATCAACGATGCGGCCAATCCAAGGACAAGTGCTGGTTGCTGCGCGATCACATCCAGATCGAGCAACATCCCGACGGCAAGGAAAAACAGTCCCAACAAAATAGAGCGGAATGGATCAATATCGGCCTCCAGCTCGTGGCGATACGGCGATTCAGCGAGCATCACACCGGCAACAAACGCGCCGAGTGCGGCGGAAAGTCCGATTGCCTGCATCAATGCCGCGCTGCCGCATACCGCAAAAAGCCCGGCAACGATGAACAACTCCCGCTCGGAAATTTTGCCAATCAGACGCAGCAATGGGGTCAGCAAATATCGCCCAGCAATGACCAAACCAGCGATCGCTAAAACCGCATAAATGGCCAAGCGCCATCCCGTTGCCGCGCCTTCGACGGGCGGCGCGCGCGACAATGCGGCAACAATCGTCAGTAAGGGCACGATCGAAACATCTTGAAACAGCAGGATCGAAAAGCTCTTCTCTCCATAGTCGGTTTTCAATCGGCCACGTGATTGCAGCAACGGCAACACCTGCGCCGTTGAAGATAGTCCGAGCGGCAATCCCAGAACCAAAGCGGCCTGCCAGCTAAATGGCAGGACAAGGCTGATAATCGCAAACATCGCCAAGCCGCAAATGATGACCTGTAGCGATCCCAGCAGGAAAATGTCGCGGCGCAGTTGCCAAAGGCGGCTTGGCGAAAGTTCCAGCCCAACAAGAAATAACAGCAGGATGATGCCGATTTCGGCAAAGCTCAATATCGCTTCGGCATCGCCGGTAAGCGCGAAGCCATCGGGCCCGATGATGATTCCTGCCACCAGATATCCCAGTACCGCGCCTAGCCCGAGACGCCGAAACACCAATACCGCGATCAAAGCGGCGCCCAACAAAACCACACCGCTGAACAATATGCTGGATAGCATGTTGTGGCCTGCATCTTCCATCATCTCGCCTTTTCAAACGCCGCAAGCACGGCATCATAGGGCAGCAAGATCGCGGCATGGCGCGCGGGATAGTTGCGCGCGCCGCGCAAATCGTTCAGCTCCGGCCAGTCCGTCATTAGCTCGCTTTGATCCAATAGATATGCAGCTATGTCTTCCCGAATTTCGCCAATCGACTGTTCATTCTGTCCGGTGGCATGTTTACACAATATTGCCGCAGAGGCCTGGCCAAGCGCGCATGCATTCGCCCGCAATGCAATTTGCATGATCCGGCCATCGCCATCATATTTAATCTCCGCAGTTATCCGGCTTCCGCAAATTGGCGAACGAACGTCCGCGCTTGCGTCCGGCTCCGGCAAATGTTCGTTATGCGCGAGTGACGCTGCGAGCCGCAATATCGCGTGGCTATAAAGTTCAGAAACCATCAGACCGCCGAAGCCATTATTTTTCTGCGGGTTTATCCGCCTCCACTTTGCCGCGGCGCGACGCGACGAAACCAGACATTGCCTCGCCGCTTGCGTTCAACAGCGGGTATGTCCGGGATTCTGTCATCCACAAAGGCCGTTTTTCCTTTGCACCAAAGACCGTTTCATAACCCATCACCAATAGAAGAAAAATCAACGTTGCCGCGATCAATCCCTTCATAAAGCCAAAGCCAAATCCAAGTACCCTGTCGATTGGTCCTAAAACGGATTTGCGGGATTTTGACCCAATTGACTTTGAAATCAATTTGCCCAAGGCAAAGGTCACAGCAACAATCGCCAAAAATGCCAGCACCGCCGCCCCGGCATCAGTGCCAACCGGACCGGCAAGCATCCCGGTAACGGGGCCATGCAGCAACCTGACCGCAGCAATTATCAATACCCATGCGATCAGCGAAAGCAACTCTTGCACAAATCCGCGCATAAAACCGAAAACAGCGCCAGTACCCAGCAAAAATAAAACAACGATATCGAGTGCGGTCATACCGCTCCTGCTAACCGCGAGCGAGCATATGGTCAACGAGATTGGCAAGCGTGCGGAACTCTTGTGTCGAAATTCCGCTCACACCCTTTACCGAAGGCGGCACCAACGCGCGACTGAAGCCCAATTTTGCCGATTCCTTTAACCTCAGGCTGCCGTGCGCGACCGGCCGAATTTCACCCGACAACGCGACTTCGCCAAACAGAACCGCGTCCGATGGCAACGGTTTTTCAGCTAATGCAGAAACCAATGCCGCCGCCACTGCCAGATCAGCGGCGGGATCCGATATTCGGTATCCGCCCGCAATATTGAGGTACACTTCTGCTGTTGAAAAACTCAATCCGCAACGCGATTCGAGCACTGCCAAGATCATCGCCAACCGCCCGCTATCCCAACCAACCACGGCGCGGCGCGGTGTTGCACCGCTTGATAGCCGAACCGTCAACGCTTGAATTTCCACCAGCACCGGGCGCGTACCTTCCAACGCAGGAAACACGGTCGCACCGGTCACCTGTTCGGCACGGTCGGTAAGGAACAACGCGCTGGGATTGCCAACCTCGCTTAAACCTTCTTCGTCCATTGCAAACACACCGATTTCGTCGGTTCCGCCAAACCGGTTTTTGCTTGCACGCAAGATGCGATATTGGTGGCTGCGTTCGCCTTCGAACGACAACACGGTATCGACCATATGTTCGAGTACTCTGGGGCCTGCGATACTGCCGTCTTTGGTGACATGGCCAACGAACATCAACGCAGAGCCGCGTTCTTTGGCGAAGCGGATCAGCTCCTGCGCCGATGCACGCACCTGACTTACCGTTCCCGGCGCACCTTCGATCAAATCGCTGTGCATGGTTTGGATCGAATCGATGACCAACAACGCCGGCGGTTCACTGCGGCCTAGCGTCGTCAAAATATCGCGTACCGATGTGGCCGCCGCCAATTTAACCGGCGCATCACCCAGCCCGAGCCTTCGCGCCCGAAGCCGGACCTGATCGACCGCTTCCTCTCCTGAAATATACGCCACCGACAAACCGCGCCGCGCCAGATTGGCCGCCGCTTGCAACAGCAATGTCGATTTACCGATGCCCGGATCGCCGGCTAACAAGATCGCCGACCCTGCCACCAATCCGCCGCCCAGCGCGCGGTCAAATTCCGCAATTCCGGTGGATGCCCGGTCAGGAAGCTTAATCTCGCTGTCCAACCCGACCAGATTTACTTCACGTCCGCCGCTGCGCAAATGGTGCTTCATTTCAAAGACGGTAGCGCCTGCTTCTTCTGCCAAAGTGTTCCATTCGCCGCAATCGGCACACTGCCCTTGCCACCGTGTTGCTTCAGACCCGCAAGCCTGACACACATATCTGCGTTTTGCCTTTGCCATCATCCTTTAATATCAGAACATAAATAGAACACAAGTAGCAAAAGCGCACCGCCTTTTACCACCCCCCCCGTTCACCACACAGACAGGGCAAAGTTACTAACAAGGCACGATGTTGATCGACAGACGTAATTTTACCGGCATGACATTTGCGTTTTTCGCGGCCCAACGGTGCGCCGCTACCCCGCCCGAAACCGGAACAATCATTGCCAACAGCCGGGCAGCCAAGCTGATCGCCGCTGCGCGCAAACAAATCGGCGTGACTGTCCAATACGACCCGGCATATAGCGCACTGTCATTTCCGGGCGGTGATGTGCCGAGGTCGAAGGGAGTTTGCACAGACGTTGTCATTCGCGCATATCGTGATGCTTTTGGCATTGACCTGCAGGCGATGGTCAATGCGGACATGAAGGCCAATTTTGCGGCGTATCCAAGGGTTTGGGGCCTCAAACGTGCCGATAGGAATATTGACCACCGCCGCGTCCCGAATTTGCAGATATTCCTGAAACGTAATGGCGCGGCATTAGATCTGCGAGGCTCCAATGAAGCATGGAAACCGGGCGACATATTTACCAGCCTGATCGGCGGACGGTTGCCGCATATCGGGATAGTATCGGATCGCAGCAAAGGAAAGCGGCCGCTGATCATTCACAATATCGGCGCAGGCACCCGTGAAGAAGACGCCTTGTTTCTACATACGCTAACCGGACATTATCGCTGGCGGCTTGCCTAACGCCGCGCGCGGTATATAGCTGATGCGATGCGGGAAAAAGAACTAAGACTGGCGCTTATTTGCTATGGCGGGGTTAGCCTTGCTATCTATATGCACGGTGTTACCCGCGAAATCTGGCATTTAATGCGCGCCAGCCGCAGTTTTCACGACCGCAGCACTGATTCAACTGGCAGTGAGGCGATATTCCGCGAGTTGATTGCGGCAATCGAGGCGGAGGGCGGCACAAAACTAAGGATATTTACCGACATTGTCGCTGGATCAAGTGCTGGTGGAATAAATGGTGTTTTCCTGTCGCAGGCCATTGTCAGCGGCCAGTCGCTGGAGCCGCTGACTGATTTGTGGCTTTCGAATGCCGATGTCGAAACGCTACTTGATCCCGATGCAAGGCCGTGGTCGCGGTTCTCCAAAATTTGGGCAATCCCCATCGTCTGGATGATATTGCGCAGGCGCGGTGGTGCGATCCAACGAACGGTTTCCAAAGAGGCACGCGAAGAGGTCGCCCGCAAACTATCCCGTTTCGTCCGTGCGCGCTGGTTCAAGCCGCCCTTTGGTGGAACGGGATTTTCCAAACTCTTGTTCGACGCGCTCGACGCCATGGCCACCAGCAGTGCCGGGCCGCCGTTGATACCGAACAAGCAACCATTGGATTTGTTTGTGACGGTTACTGATTTTGCGGGTCACGATCAAATGCTGAGGCTAAACAGCCCGGCACAAGTAACCGAGTCCGAGCACCGCGTCACAATCAGTTTTTCAACTCGGGCGGGACAAGTATCGAGTCTGGCAGAAATTCCCGAACTGGTTTTTGCCGCCCGCGCCACCGCAAGTTTCCCCGGCGCTTTCCCGCCATTTTCTGCGCGCGAAGTCGATGGCCTTGTCACTGCGCGCGGGTCAACCTGGCCCGGTCGCGAAGCTTTTTTGAAGCGCATTTTGCCGCAACAGTTTGACGCCGGAACCGCAGCAGATACGATGCTGATTGACGGATCGGTATTGGCCAATGCGCCCTTCAACCAAGCCATCGACGCGCTTCGTAACCGCCCGGCTAGCCGCGAAGTGGACCGGCGTTTCGTTTACATAGACCCCAAACCGGGCCGGCCCAGTTTTCGCAAAAGCCGCAAGCCCGGTGAGCCCATTGGCACGCGGCCGCCGGGTTGGTTCGCGACTATCTTTGGGGCAAGTTCAAACATTCCGCGCGAACAACCAATCCGCGACAGCCTTGATAAAATAGAAGGCCGGACCGAACGAATTGCCAGAATGCAAATGGTCACCGAAAGCTTGCACGTCGAAATCGAACGCACCGTGGAATCGATGCTTGGCAGCACATGGTTTCTGTCAAAACCGACACCGGAACGGATCGAAAAATGGCGCGCCACCGCGAACATGAAGGCGGCAAATGCGGCTGGTTACAGTTATCCGGCCTATGGCCATTTGAAACTTGTCGGCGTGGTCGACGACATGATCGGGCTGGCAAAACGTGCGCGGCCCGATTTGCCGCCTGAACATTACCGCTGTTTGCGCGATGCCATTTGGAAGGAAATTCGGACGCGCGGCCTGGAAACCATGTCCGGCACCAAAGGCATCGGGGCAACGCCGCAATCGATCCTGTTTTTTCGGCAGCATGATGTCCGGTTCCGGATCAGGCGATTACGGTTTCTGGCACGCCGATTGGCAACCGATGTCGAACAGCATGCCGCACTGAGCGCCGATGATTCCGCAACTGGTGTCGAGGCAATGCGAAGCGCGATATATGATAACCTCTCGCTTTATCTGTTACGCGAAACGTCCGATTATATGGGCGCGGAGTTCGCCAAGGCAGTCGAAATCGGTTGTGATGCACCCGGAAAATTAATCGACATGATGGCAGATCGCCGCCAGCTGATAAATACCGATAGGTTGGTTGACGAAAAATTGTTCACCGCGCTGGCAAATTTGTCGGATGAACCGCAGCGTATCGTTCTTTTGGGCTATTTGGGGTATCCGCTATACGACATTGCCACATTGCCATTGCTGCAAGGAGAAGGCCTCGACGAATTTGATCCCGTTAAAGTCGACCGCATCTCGCCCGAAGATGCGCTGACTATCCGGAAAGGTGGCGCTGCCGAAACACTGAAGGGCATTGAGTTTAACAATTTCGGTGCTTTTTTCAGTCGTGCGTACCGCGAGAATGATTATTTGTGGGGCCGGTTGCACGGTGTCGACCGATTGATGGATATCATCGTGTCGGCGGCTCCCGATCAGCATGCGTTTGATAGTGACCGTATCTTGGCATACAAAAAACGCGCCTTTGTTGCGATCCTAGATCAGGAAGAAGCCCGGTTAACGCAAATCGCTCCGCTGATAGCAAGCCTGCGTAGTGAAATCGAATTGCTCGCTTGAAAATTTGACGCGTTCTCGGTGAGATTCGATCAACTTTGAACAAGCCTCATTGCGAAGCGAAGCGAAGCAATCCAGGGTTGTGCTGCGCTGCTCTGGATTGTCTTCGTCGCTTCGCTACTCGCAATGACGATTCAACTTGATCGAATTTTAGTCCAGTGAGTAATGCCGCTCACTATTTCCCACCAAGCGATTTGTACACGGTTTCAACAAAGGCATCCCCGCTAATGAAGCCGTCGTCCTTGACCCCGTAGCCGCTTGCCGGCTTCATGGCCTTGATCGCGCCGAGTGTCTTGCCCTGTTTCATCGCGGCGCTGACTTTGGCGATAATCCCTGACACCATATTCCGGTACGCTTGCAGGTCGGCCTTGGTCGCAATTGGACCATGTCCCGGAATAATCTTCGTTTGGTCATTGGCCAGCGCGAGCGCGGTGTCGGCCGCCCTTACGACGCCGCGAACATTGCCGCCACTGCTTAAGTCGACAAACGGGAACGTAACCTTGTTAAAAAAGGTATCGCCCATGTGGATGACGTTCGATTTGGTCCAATAGATGATGCTATCCCCGTCCGTATGGCCGGGTTTGACGTGAATCGCGCGCACCTCTTCGCCATTCAAATGTAGCGTCAATCCGCCGTCATACGTGAGCACTGGCAACGCACTTTTCGGGCTGGCCGGTGTTTTTTTGTCGCCCCTATCCTGTTCACTGGCCATTCTGACGCGGACATTGTCATGCGCCATGATCATTGCCCCGGCATTGCCAAAATTTTCGTTCCCGCCGCTATGGTCGCCATGCCAATGGGTATTGATTAGATACTTTACCGGAGTAGCCCCAAGGTCTGCGACCGCTTTTTGGATTTTGGCGGTCAAAGGTGCAAACTGATCATCAATCAGGACGGTACCGTCCGGCCCATAGGAAACGCCGATATTTCCACCCGCACCAAATAGCACCGCAACGCCGGGCGCAAGTTGTTGCGGCTTTATCTCCACCTTATCAAAATCACTTTGAGCGGCGGCGGGTCCGGCTATCATGCCAAAGAGCGAAAGGCCGAAAAGGAAACTGGATTTCATAAGCTGGGCTCCATTTTTGTGTGCGCCGAGTATGCGCGAATTCGGCGGTATTGCCAATCGCGCACGCAAAAAACTAAGCCAACTTAATTTCGCCCGCGTCATGCAGCAGCTTCAGCATAACAGCAGCGCCGCATTGCTGCGACCGGGCGGATGCATTCCACCTGCCATCGCTGACAAATTTCCCGCGCGCATAATGATTGGAGAAGCTCCACAAATAAGGCGACGGTACGCCGTAAGAACGGTAGCCAAGGCCGTTATACGCCTCCAACCGGTACAATGTTCGCGCCAAGCTCCAGTCCGACTGCCCCGTAAATCCTAATAAGGCCAGCGCATCTTTGGCGCTGGATGCCCAATCATCGGGCGGCAACCAAACACGCGGCCTGCCGCTGGGAACTTGGCGCGTGCGGCGGCTCAACGGGAAATCACCATTGTGCAGATGTGCGCGAAAATTGAAACTCGCCTCCAGGCCGTGGATGACGCCGATGAAATGCCAAGGCACACCAGTCAGCCTGCCCACTTGTTCGTAGCGCAACCGCGCATTGCGCAACATCGTGAGATGCCACCTCGCAGTTTCGCTACGCTCTGGCCGAAGCGCGGATGATGCGAACAGTCTTTCATACTCCGCCGACAAAGACGCAAAATCACGCCGCCTGCTCATCGGCTGGTCAACCTCAGGTTTTGCTGGCGCAGGCGTTTCGACCTCTGGCGCTACTTCAGCTTGCTGCGGCGGCACAGGTTCAGTTGCCGTTTCAGCTGCGGGTGAAGGAGCGGTTTGCTGCGCTGGCGCTGCTTCTGGCGCTGGCAATGCCGCCTCTGCCGGTACGGGTGGCACCGCGACGTCTGCCGCTGGTATCACTGGTTCAGCTGGTATGCTGATGTCCGGCAATTCAATACTCGGCGGCGAACCGGCGGCGGTCTGCGCATCAATGAACGACCGGTCGCCCAACCCCAGATCAGCAGACGGAGCCGAAGCAAATCCAAGCAATCCCGCAGGCAAGGTGCGCTGGGTCGCATGCAGCTGTGCCAACAATGCGCCCGCCTTTTCGGCGAATGCCGTATCGCGAAACTCGCTACGATCAATCAACGCGACCAATCGCGGCAATGCAAGTTCATAAATCGAACCGTCGGTGGCGGAAATTGGTTGTCCGGCCTTGCTTGAAAGTACCGAGAGAGGGAGGTTTTTCAGTTCTGCGTCGCGCTCAAGCGCCAATATCGTATCGACCGTCTCAGCGGCATTGATCGCTTTTGACGGCAAGAGTGATGCCAATTCTTCCGGCAATTTTATCCCGAAAAGCTTGCGTCCTTGCGCCGCCGCTGGCGTGGAGACAGCCAAGCCAAACGATGTCCCCAATGCCAGCGCCAGCATGTGCCGCCGGTTAAACTCCGTTCCGTTGAAATCAATCGATGCCATCGACTCACCCCTTCAATGGTTTTTCTACCATTTCTTTGATGAGTTGTCAGTCGTTTAAGTCCGGAGCCCCATCAGCGGCTAATCCGTTAGGTCTTCCCAGATGTTTTTGACCTTATCGAAAAACCCTCGCGATTGCGGGCATTCGTCACCCGTTTCGGTCTCGCAAAACTCGCGCAAGATTTCTTTCTGCCTCGCGGTTAGTTTGGTTGGCGTCTCGACCTCAATCTGGATCACCATGTCACCGCGTCCACGCCCCTGCAACACCGGCATTCCGGCACCGCGTTGGCGCAGTTGTTTGCCCGATTGGATGCCTTCGGGAACAACAATCACATGCTTTTGGCCATCCAGCCCGGGGATCGCGATTTCACCTCCCAATGCTGCCTTGGTAAAACTGATTGGCGCGCGGCAGAACAGCGTGGTGCCATCGCGTTCAAACATTTTGTGCCGCGACAAATGGATGAAGATATAAAGATCACCCGCCGCCGCGCCGCGCGGTCCAGCCTCGCCCTTACCGGCAACGCGAATGCGTGTGCCTTCGTCGACGCCCGGCGGAATATCGATACTGATTTTTTTGCGTTCGTCGACGCGGCCTTCGCCCTGGCATTTGCGGCACGGTTTTTCGATTACTTCGCCCCGGCCTTGGCACGTTGGGCAAGTGCGCTCCACGACAAAAAAGCCCTGCTGTGCGCGTACTTTGCCATGCCCTGCACAAAGGTTGCAAGTGCGCGAACCGGACCCTGCCTGAGCGCCGCTTCCGGTGCAATCGCCGCATGTTTCGGCAACGTCGATGGTGATTTCAGCAGACTTGCCGTGGAATGCTTCGTCCAGCGAAATTTCGAGATCATAGCGCAGGTCCGCACCGCGCGCGGGTCCGCGTGAACGGCCGCCACCGCCGCCGCCAAAAAAGCTCTCGAAGATATCCGAAAAATCGCCGAAACCCGCGCCGCCGCCGTTACCATTGCCCATGCCGCCATTTTCAAATGCGGCTTTGCCATAGCGATCATAAGCGGCGCGCTTTTGCGGGTCTTTCAAAACATCATACGCTTCGCTGATCGCTTTGAATTTGGCTTCTAAATCGGCACAGCCCGGATTTTTATCCGGGTGGCATTGCATGGCGATGCGGCGATATGAGGTCTTTAAGCTCTTTTCATCCGCAGACCGGTCAACTTCCAACAATTCATAATAATCAATGTCGAGACTCATAAATTAGCCCTTAATCCCCTTTTGTCATCCCCACATAGGCGAGGATCCAAATCCTGACATTCCCAATTTGTAACTCAGGAACTGGCCCCCCGCCTGCGCGGGGGGGACGTATCAGGGGCCAAATTAGTCTTTTGCGTCTTCGTCGACTTCGGAGAATTCGGCATCGACGACATTATCGTCGGCGGGTGCGTCTTCTGCGGGTGCAGCGGATCCAGCGGTTGCTTGCTCTTCTTTATAGATCGCTTCACCCAGCTTCATCGCTACCTGTGCCAAGGCATTGGCCTTTTCGGTCATTGCTTCGGGTTCGCCGCCTTCGATAGCTGTTTTGGTCTCTGCGATTGCCGCCTCGATCTCGCCTTTCAAACCAGCGTCGATCTTGTCGCTATGTTCTTCGAGTTGCTTTTCTGTGGTGTGGACCAAGCTTTCGGCGTTGTTCTTTGCTTCCGCCGATGCGCGGCGCTTTTTGTCTTCCTCGGCAAATTGCTCTGCGTCTTTGACCATTTGATCGATGTCTGCATCGGAAAGCCCGCCCGACGCTTGGATCTTGATCTGCTGCTCCTTACCGGTGCCTTTGTCCTTTGCGGTAACGCTGACCAAGCCATTGGCGTCGATATCAAACGTCACTTCAACTTGCGGCACACCACGCGGTGCAGGCGGAATACCAACGAGATCGAAATTGCCGAGCAGCTTGTTGTCCATCGCCATTTCGCGCTCACCCTGGAACACGCGGATAGTCACTGCGTTTTGGTTATCGTCAGCGGTCGAATAAACTTGGCTCTTCTTGGTCGGGATTGTTGTGTTGCGGTCAATCATGCGGGTAAACACCCCGCCCAATGTCTCAATACCCAGCGACAATGGCGTCACGTCGAGCAGCAATACGTCCTTGACATCGCCTTGCAACACGCCCGCCTGAATGGCCGCGCCCATGGCAACAACTTCATCGGGGTTCACGCCGGTATGCGGTTCTTTGCCGAAGAAGTTCTTCACTACTTCGCGCACTTTGGGCATCCGCGTCATGCCGCCAACAAGGACGACCTCGTCGATTTCGCTGGCTTTGATACCCGCATCAGAGATTGCTTTCTTGCAAGGCTCCAATGTCCGCTTGATCAGATCATCGACCAGCTTCTCAAGGTCAGCACGGGTGATATTCTTCACCAAATGCTTGGGACCATTTTGATCGGCAGTAATGAACGGCAAATTGATTTCGGTGGTTTGCGCCGAAGACAGTTCAATCTTGGCCTTTTCAGAAGCTTCCTTCAAACGCTGCAAAGCCAACTTGTCTTTGGTCAGGTCAATGTTTTCGGCCTTCTTGAAATCCGCCGCCAAAAATTCGACCAGCTTGCTATCGAAATCTTCGCCGCCAAGGAATGTGTCGCCGTTGGTCGATTTTACTTCGAACACGCCGTCGCCGACTTCAAGGATTGAGATATCGAACGTACCGCCGCCAAGGTCATAAACCGCGATGGTCTTGTTCTCGTCCTTATCCATGCCGTAAGCCAGCGCCGCAGCGGTAGGCTCGTTGATGATACGCAACACTTCAAGACCGGCAATCAGGCCTGCATCTTTGGTCGCTTGGCGCTGGGCATCGTTGAAATATGCGGGAACCGTGATGACCGCTTGCGTAACAGTCTCGCCCAAATAGGCTTCTGCGGTTTCTTTCATCTTTTGCAGAATAAACGCGGAAATCTGCGAGGGCGAATATTCTTCGTCCCCTGCCTTTACCCAAGCATCGCCGGTCTTGCCCTTGACGATTGGATAAGGAACAAGGTCCATATCCTTTTTCGTCATGGGATCATCAAAACGGCGACCGATCAGCCGCTTTACCGCATAAATTGTGCTTTCAGGATTGGTTACCGCTTGCCGTTTGGCGGGCTGCCCGATCAGGCGCTCACCATCTTTGGCAAATGCAACAATAGACGGCGTCGTGCGCGCGCCTTCTGCATTTTCGATAACCTTAGGCTTGCCGCCGTCCATAACTGCAACGCAGCTGTTGGTTGTTCCCAAATCAATGCCAATAACTTTAGCCATTTTTGTCTTACCCCAAATTCTAATCTGATTTCACATTCCTATCACCAGCCCATCAGGCACTGGCAAATGAGGAAATTGCATTTGCTCCGGCGATATAGTGGGCATTTTGCTTGGCACAAGAGTTAGGCGGCACTAGATTGCAAAAATTATCGGTATAACGGCCCATTATTGGACAATGCTGCAAAGGATAAAAGCGAAGATGAAACACCTTAACCGGATCATGAGTTTGTTTGGTTTTATCGCCTTGGCATGCCTAACTGCATGCGGTGAGCCGCCGAAACTGCGCGTTGACGAAGCCAAACTGATATTATCGCCCGTCGATAGCAACCCTTCGGGCCTCTATTTCACTGTCCATGGCGGCACCAAAGACGTGTGGCTTTTTCATGTCGTTTCCGATTCTGCCATCCGCAGCGAAATGCATGAAAGCGGCAAAGATCCCAAAACCGGGGCAATGACGATGACCCCGCAGGAAAAAATTCTGATCCCGGCCAAATCAAAGGTCGAGTTCAAGCAGGGCGGCAAGCATGTAATGATGTGGGGCGTCAACTTGCGTGCGCGGCGGCTTGGTGAAATGCCATTGGAGTTCGTATTCTCCAATGGTGACCGCATATTGGTGGATGCGGTGGTACAAGAGATTGATGGAACCATTCCGGACGAACGCAAAGCCGTTACCTGAGTGTTTGGGGCACATCATACAGGCAGGCGGCTAACTGCGCGCGAAATCGCGCTTGTTGTTTCGATATTCGGCAGTGCGATTGATCTGGACCGGGTGCGTATTCACAATCGGCGTTGGTGGTGGTTTCAGCCGCGCACGATCACCATGGCACCCGATGGACATTTGTGGTTCCACCCGAAAAACGACCTGTTTTGCGACGATTTTTGCGATCGTAACACGGCGCTGCAAGGTTTGTTCATTCACGAGATGGTGCATGTGTGGCAACATCAATCGGGGATATTCCTGCCGCTGCGTCGCCATCCGTTTTGCCGATATAGCTATAGCCTAAAGCCCGGCTGGACGCTGCGCCAATATGGATTGGAGCAACAGGCCGAGATTGTGCGTCACATCTTTCTGTTGCGAAACAATGTGAAAGTGACGGGTGCGCCGCCGATATCACAATATGATGGAATTTTGCCTTTTTAGAATTTGTTGGTTGCAAATTCTGGCCCTAGCTTGCGCAAACTAGTTTCCTTTGATACTAAATAGTCCGAGGCGGCCCAACCCGCGCCTCACCGATGAGCATTCCCATGAAACTTGAAGACTTTGGCCTCACCGCAGAGCGCGGCTATCTATCATCCCATGAAATTGACGCAATCGAGCTACCGGACGAATTCGGTGAAATGCTTGATGCGGCCGCCCAGCTTTCCGACATAATGACAACGGGTCGCCCCCGGCATTTTCTGAAACAAATTGGTTACGGCGATATATCTGCATTTTTGGCAAACGCCAGTGACGCGCAGGTCCGCACGGCGATGGTGCATTACAGCTTTTTGGTCCAGGCCTACGTCTGGGGTGAACAAACCGCGCCAACTTCGCTGCCCGCTAATCTCGCGATACCGATCACCTTGCTGGCCGATCATCTTGGGCTACCGCCGTTGTTGCCTTATTCCGGCTATGTACTCGATAATTGGTATCGGCTCGACAAATCGGGTGAAATCACGCTCGACAATATTGCCATGTACCAAAATTTTCTAGGCGGTCAGGACGAAAACTGGTTTGTCCTAATCCATGTCGCAATCGAAGCAGCAGCGGGCCGCGCATTGCAATTGGCAACCGGGCTGGTTGATGCGTCCAAAGCGAGGGATGCTGGCACGGCCGAACGCCTGTTGACCGAGATGCACGGGATATGGGATGTTATGAACGGACATTTTGACCGGATGCCCGAACGTTGCGATCCCTATATCTATTATCAGCGGGTCCGTCCTTATATCCATGGATGGAAAAACAATCCGGCAATGCCCGATGGCCTGATCTACGAAGGCGTCGCAAAATTCGCTGGTAAGCCGCAATCGTTTCGGGGGCAAACCGGGTCACAAAGTTCGATCGTGCCCGCAATGGATGCCTTGTTTCAAGTCGTGCATGAAAGCGATCCCTTGCGCGAATTTCTGGATGAACTCCACGCCTATCGCCCGCCGCAACACCGCGGCTTTATCGACAGTATTCGTGCCGCAAGCGATCTGCGCGATTTTGCAAAAACCCAAGGGCAGCCGCTGAAGGATGCGTTCAACGCCTGCGTTGAACAGGTCGCCAGATTCCGCAGCCGCCATCTGGAATATGCAGCGAGCTATATCAACAAACAGGCGGCAACAGGCGCAGGCAATGACCCCGATGTCGGCACCGGTGGCACGCCGTTTATGAAATACCTGAAAAAGCACCGTGACGAAAATAGGGCGCAGACAATTTAATTGTCCATGCGCTACCTACTCGGCAGCAAGCCTAACGCCTCCCGCCTTAGCCATCGCAGCAATACCAGCAACGCGACGATGGCAAGGCCGGCGGCAAGGCCGATCCAAATCCCCACACCGTCCCAACCGGCCCAAAACGCAAGACCAGCGCCAACGCCAATGCCGATCACCCAATAGCCAAAAGCGGCAAACAGCATTGGCCATTTGGTGTCATGCAATCCGCGCAGCATACCCGCGCCGACAACTTGCGCGCCGTCGACAATCTGGAAAATCGCGGCAATGCCCAGGAATGAGGCAGCAAGATTCAACACTTCGGTATTGCCCGCCAATTCAGGATCAATAAAAATTCCGGCCAGTGCGTGCGGGAATATCCAGATCAATGTTGCCATTGATGCCATAAAGCCAACGCCCAGAATATAAGCCGCCCAGCCCGAACGGCGAATGCCATCCCGGTTGCCTTGACCGTTGCTGATACCGACGCGCACCGTTGCGGCCTGCGCTATGCCCATTGGCACCATGAACGTCATTGATGCAATTTGGATGGCGACGGCATGCGCCGCCACCGCCGCCGTGCTGATATAACCCATCAAGATTACAGCAAGGGCAAACACCGATGCCTCAAACCCCAGATGCAAAGCAATTGGCAAACCAATCCGCCAAATCTCGCGAAACCGCTGCCAATCGGCCCGCCAAAACCGGCCGAGCAATTGATAACGGCGAAACTTTGGATGCAAATAGGCAACACCCACCAGAAACAAAAACTGGAACAGACTGGTCACCGAACTGCCGACCCCCGCACCCCAAAGCCCCCAGGCAGGCAGGCCGAAATTGCCGAAGATCAGGCCGTAGTTGATAACCGCGTTGACGACCACAGCCGCCACCCCTGCGACCAATGTCCAGCGCGGCAGTTCCAGTGCCGACATGAAAGACCGCAGCGCCACCGTGCCCAGCGCAGGTAATATCATCCACTGCAAACTTCCAATAAACAGGCCGGTATCGTTCGCCAGCTTCTCCGGCTGCCCTGCCGCAAGCAACAATTCCGTGCTGAACCATAATATGATCCAGATCGGTATGGTCACGGCAACGGCTGCCCATAAGCTTTGCCGAAACGTCCGCCGCACGTCGCGCACCGAATGCGGCATCCGGCCCAATTGCGACGCCATCATCGGCGAAGCTGCCGTCACCAATCCTATGCCAAAAAGCAACATCGCAATCACAATGCCCGACCCCATCGCCGACGCCGCAAGCGCATCCGGCCCCAGCCGCGCGAGCAAGAATACATCGGTGGCGTTGATCAACACCATCGTCACGTTGGTCAGTATCAGCGGCCAGGCGAGCGACAGCGTGGCGCGAAATTCATCCGCCCACGGTGTTGGCGGGTTCAAGGTTGCGGCGGGCAAGTTCACAGGCGCTGCGGCTTTCACGATTGCCGCGCCAGAATTTCACGAAATGGTGCAGCGTTGGTCATATCGGTTCGGCTATCTTGTGTGGTTCTGGATTACAAGGTTTTTGGGGAAACAGTCCGCCCGATCGCCATAAACTGCAACATAACGCGCGTCGTCGCGAGCGAAGCGAAGCAATCCAGAGCAGCATAGCCAACACTGGATTGCCGCGCTTCGCTCGCAATGACGAAATTTGGCGTGCACCTTTAGTACAGCCCCTCACCATTCGTTCTGTCTCCCGGCCGGTCGAACGGCGGGGTTTAATGGAAAGTTTAGAGTTGTCGGATATTCAAACTATATGAATATGCACAGCAAAATTGAAACTGCTCAGGCCGGCATAACGAACGCTGGGCACTGGCAATTGTCTATGCCGTATCAATCAATTGTTCCCGTCGGAAAGCACCCTAATGGTGGGATGTTATACCAAGTTGCAGGAAGCAACAAACCCCCATGCGGCGCGGAAAAAGCGCTTCGGGCAGCAGTCGACCTACATGGCGGTAACTGCTTTTATTGTAAAAAAGCTCTAGTGAAAAAGGCTAGCGCTTACCTATGGACGCTTGATCATATCGAACCACTGGCGGCAGGCGGCAAAGACAATTTATCGAATTTTGTAGTCGCCTGCCAGCCGTGCAACGCCAAAAAGTCGGACAAACAAATTGATGCTTTTAATGTTCAAGCGACTGAGGTGTGGTTGAGCGCTTTGCGCACACAAATTGACGCTAGACTTCAGCGACTAAAATCAGCCGCCCCAATCAATCAACCTTCTTCGCCACCCCGACCAAAGCCGGTCGCAGCAAGCGGTCTTTGATCATGTACCCGGCCTGCATCTCGGTGATGATCGTGCCGGGTTGTGCATCCGCACTGGGAATTTCGACCATCGCCTGATGCTGGTTGGGATCGAGCGGCATGCCCATGGCGGCAATGCGGGTGATGCCGTGTTTGCCAAATACGCTTTCCAGTTCGCGGCCGGTCGCATCCAGGCCAATTACCAGGCCTTTGAACTTTTCATCATCGCGCAGCTCGGCGGGGATCGCGTCCAATGCCCGCGACAAATTGTCTGCCACTGATAATACATCGCGGGCAAACCCGGTCGCGGCATATGCGCGCGCGTCGGCGGCTTCTTTTTCCATGCGGCGGCGCACATTTTGAGTGTCGGCCTGTGCATAGAGCACATCCTGTTTTGCTCGCTCGACCGCTTCCTCTAACAGGGCAATGCGGGCATCGCGGCCATCCTGTTCGCTGGTATCCGCTTTCAAATGCTCTGGAACGCCTTCCATCTCTTTTTCGGCGGCGGCGTCTAAGCTTTCAGTATTTTTCTTGGTCATAGCCCGTTTTCATCTGTCTGGTCGCCGTAATGGCGTGTTTCGTTGTTGCGCATATATGCGCTGATTTCATTTCATCAAGCGACTTAATGTCTGCGCGGTAAAATCTACCATCGGAACGATGCGCGCATAATTCAGCCGCGTGGGTCCGATTACGCCGACAACGCCGACAACTTTGCCGCCAGCTTCGCGGTATGGCGCGGCAATAACCGACGATCCGGAAAGCGAGAACAGATTATTTTCTGACCCGATAAATATCCGGGCCGATTGCGCGTCACGGGCGCTATCAACCAGACGGGCGATTTCTTCTTTGCTTTCGAGTTCATCCAGCAATTGCCGCACCCGGTCCAAATCGGCCACGGCATTGGCATCAAGCAGGTTGGACTGCCCCTTGACGATCATCACAGGCCGCTCATTCGCATCCGACGACCAGATGATAAGACCCTTACGCACCAAATCCGCGCTGGCCTTATCAAGCTCCGCTTTTTCGGCGCGAATTTCGGAATCAAGGCGCACTAGCGCATCAGACAAAGTAAGCCCCGCCAGCCGCCCTGTTATGTAATTTGCAGCCTCCAACAGCGCGCTGTCACTAACCAATGCAGAAATTTCAACCACGCGGTTTTCCACGCTGCCTTCTGCGCCGACCAATATCGCCAGCGCTTTGTCCGCTGAAAGCCGCGCAAAACTGAACTGTTTCAATACCGCCTCACGCTTGGGAACGAGCACCACACCCGCGCAAGCAGAGAGCCCCGACAAAACCGAAGTCGCTGCCGCCAACGCCGCCTCAATCGGACCATCGCCGGTAATCTGGGATTCAATGGCGCGTTGTTCTTCGGCGGAAGGTTCGGTGGTGTGCATCATGCCATCGACAAACAACCGCAGGCCGCTTTCTGTAGGCATACGGCCCGCGCTGGTATGCGGCGCCGCCAATAACCCCGCTTCTTCCAAATCCTGCATGACATTGCGGATAGACGCAGGCGACAGGCTCAAATCCGAAAACTTGCTGATTGTCCGGCTGCCCACCGGCACACCGGTTTCCAAATAGCTTTCGACAACGACACGAAAGATATTGCGGGTACGGTCGTTTAATTCAGTGATCGTTGCAGTCATACCCTAAGGATAGTCGATTGCAGTAAACTTGCAAAGATTAGCTGGCAGGCTATGGCAGGCGCAAATCAACTATAGGAGTTTAATATGCGTCCATCCGGCCGTGCGCCAGACGAAATGCGCGCCCTCACCATCGAAACAGGCTTTACCAAACATGCCGAAGGTTCATGCCTGATCAGTTTTGGTGACACGCGCGTGCTGGTAACCGCAAGCGTAGAGGACCGCCTGCCGCCATGGATGCGCGGCAAAGGCGAAGGTTGGGTCACAGCCGAATATTCGATGTTGCCCCGTTCCACCCACACCCGCAGCCAGCGTGAAGCGGCCAAGGGCAAGCAATCCGGGCGCACGCAGGAAATTCAGCGGCTGATCGGCCGTTCGCTGCGCGCGGTTGTCGATATGAAAAAACTTGGCGAGCATCAAATCACGCTCGATTGCGACGTGATTCAGGCCGACGGCGGCACCCGCACGGCGTCGATTTCCGGCGCGTGGGTGGCAATGCGGCTGGCAGTCAATGGCTTGTTGGCGTCGGGTGCGATCAAACATGATCCGATCAATGCCCATGTCGCGGCAATCAGCTGCGGTATTTACAACGGCACACCGGTGCTTGACCTGGATTACGACGAAGACAGCAATGCCGATGCCGATGCGAATTTCGTCCTGATCGAAGGCGGAAAAATTGCCGAAGTGCAAGCAACAGCAGAAGGCGCAACATACGACGAAGAAGCGTTGATGCGCTTGCTGCGCTTGGGCCGGATGGGCTGCGACAAGATTTTCGCGGCGCAAGCGGCGGCGGTTAAGTAAATTGGATGCCGTCGTCTCGCACCGTCCGTAAACTGGTCCCCGGAAAACTCGTTATCGCCAGCCACAACCAAGGCAAGGTGCGTGAAATTCGCGCCTTGCTGGCTCCCTTTGGTATCGACCCGGTTTCGGCGGGCGAACTTGGCTTACCTGAGCCAGCGGAAACCGGGACAACATTTGCTGAAAATGCGCTGCTCAAGGCGCATGCATCGGCGCAAGGTTCGGGGTTACCGGCGCTTGCCGATGACAGCGGGCTTTGCGTAATAGCATTGGACGGCGCGCCCGGAGTATACACAGCCGACTGGGCCGAACGCCAAACATATGAAGGCGGCCCCGGACGCGATTGGTATATGGCGATGGGCAAAGTCGAAGGCAAACTTGCCGGGTTGGGCCCAGATATTGACCGCAGCGCATACTTCGTCTGTACGCTGGCCCTCGCTTGGCCGGATGGTCACGCCGAAGTATTTGAAGGCCGCGTGTCTGGCGAATTGGTATGGCCGCCGCGCGGAACATTGGGCTTTGGATATGACCCCGTGTTCGTTCCTGATGGCCGCCATGAAAGCTTTGCGGAAATTGATCCTGCCGAAAAGCACGCGATCAGCCACCGCGCCGATGCGTTTGCAAAACTGGTGGCGGCGGTTTTTTAAGAAGCGCGGCTGTTTTTGAACAGCTTTGCCGTCATTGTTCAGCTATCTGGATATATTCCAAGCCAGACCCACGTCGCCATACATAAAGACTTGTAATGTAGGATTTGTTCTGGGAACGAGGGGGTGAAGCCGCTATTTCGGGGCAGGCTCTTTGACATTGTTGGCGGTCATAAACGGGATGATCTTTTGAATTGAATCCCCCCCTATCGGTTCGTCCTGACTTTCGAGGAGGGCGATATTGGAGGACGAAGGACAAGTTGCTGGTTACATCCTTCGACAGGCTCAGGACGAACGGAGATGACGCTTTTTTATGAAACAACACCGTTCGTGCTGAGCTTGTCGAAGTGCGGGTTGCTTGTCTCAATCTTCGCCCCTCAAATCGGCGAAAACAGAAGCCTACAAATAATTACGATGTAGGAAATTATCTAACGCCATGCTTTTGCTAAATGTCAAAATAGGTGTCAAATTTGTCAACCAGGTGTCAACTTGGCGGTTTTGGGCCTTGTGCAATGTAGGCAAATTTGATCGACAATTGACCCAGATTTCGTCACTCTGCGGGCAATCAATATTTGTCTCGCTCTAATGGTCACCAAACAGATATAGTGCGAAATCGAAACAAAAAAACCGGCGCTGTCTTGGACAGCACCGGCTATTGCTCAGGTCAAAATGACCCGACATTTATTTCAAATCAAGGACTGTTCGGCTTATCATCCGATAACAGAACGATCCCGCCAACTACTGCTGCTGCACCAAGCAAGCCGAGCAGCAAGCCGTTACCACCACCCGAAGCGACCGGTGTCACCGGCACAACAGGCGCCGGAGGAGGTGGCGGTGGGGGCGGAGGAGGTGGTGGTGGTGGCGGTGGCGGCGGCGCGTAGACTGGTTGCTGAACAACAGGTTGTTCAACCGGAGCACGCATCACAGGTTTCGCCCGAGCGCGTGCTTTTACCTTAGCGCGCGGCTTCACCTTCATCTTTGCCTTTTTCTTTGGCATATAAACTGGATTGGAAGCATCAGCCTGTACAATTACAGGTGCAGCAACCAAGGAAAGTGCCACCGCTCCAGCGATAGCCTTATACATTTTAGGTAATTCAAACAAATCCACAACATACCCCTTCGAAATTACAATTCGTAACAAACGCCGGTTGGTTAACAACAAATTTGCTCAATCGCAACTTCAGATCGCAGAATTACAAGAGTTTACCATTTAATTACATTATTTTACACCAATCTTCTCACCCAAAACATTGCCTGCCGGGAAATATCTGCAGACAACATACTCATCGCGCGCATTGCCCGCCAAAGCGCAACCTACTTGCCGGGTTTCAGGCCAGATCAATTGGGTATAATGTCCGATATCCGCCCAATTGCCTGTTTTGGAGACCTGCGGAAAGGTACCTGCCTCGAAATCGACCTTCTCGGCTATCCAGCTTCCGACCATATCGGCGGCAGTATAAGCGCCGTTCGTACCCATCCACATGTTTTCGCCCTGGACGTTTGGACCATCGACTTGGGTAGCGTGCTCATATTCGTCAGTCTTTGCCATTAGTGCAGCATGCGCCCGGGCGTCGGCGGCAAGTTTCGCATCCCAGGCCAATGGCTTTGCCCCCAATCGCGCGCGTTCCTTATTATGCTCCGACAGCCATTCGCTTTCTAGCGAGGCGGCGTTGCGCGTAGCAGGTGAAGTGGCTTGCTCATCGCATTCTGCATCAACATCGACTGCCTGATCCATTGCAAACGCGCCATTGGAGCCGCCAAACAGAAACGATACAGCGGTCCACAAAACTGGTTTCAGTAATAGCTTATGCATTCGAACTACCCTACTCTATCTCCATGAATGATCGCGGATTATCACAACTAGCCCTATATATCCATTGGCCTTTTTGCGTTTCAAAATGCCCGTATTGCGATTTCAATAGCCATGTTCGCGTGGCCGTCGACCAATTGGAATGGCAAGCTGCACTGTTGGCTGACATGGCATTTGAGGCGCAAGTTACGGCTGGACGTCCATTATCCTCAATCTTCTTTGGCGGCGGCACACCTAGCTTGATGCCACCCGAAACAGTTGCTGCGTTAATAGCCAGCGCAAATGCGCATTGGGGCTTTACCGACGATATCGAGATCACGTTGGAGGCCAATCCATCATCGGTTGAGGCCGCACGGTTCAGTGACCTAGCCGCAGCAGGCGTGAACCGCGTATCACTCGGCCTGCAAGCCTTGAACGATGATGCTCTGCGCTTTTTGGGCCGCGCCCACGATGTTGCCGAAAGCATGGCGGCCCTCGATACCGCACAGCGCGAATTTGCGCGGGTCAGCATTGACCTCATTTACGCCAGGCCGGACCAAACCGAAGCCGCATGGCAGGAAGAGCTTTCGCGCGCTATCGGCTTTGGCACTGGCCATATGTCTTTGTATCAGCTGACGATCGAACCGGGCACGCGCTTTGCCAGCGATGTCAGGACTGGCGCTTTCAAACCCGCCGACGATGATTATGCTGCCGGCTTGTTCGATCTGACCCGGGATATGACGGCTGCGGCTGGCGTTCCCGCCTATGAAATCAGCAACCACGCACGGCCGGGCGAAGAAAGCCGACACAATTTGACCTATTGGCGGTATCAGGATTATGTCGGCATTGGCCCCGGCGCACATGGCCGCAGGCTAAACAGCGCGACGCAGCGCCATAAAAAGCCCGAGAATTTTCTGTCGGGAGTGGCCCGAAACCAGCATGGCATCAAGGAAGAAGAAGCGCTGAACCCCGCCACAAGGGCAACCGAGGCGCTGCTTATGGGATTGCGGCTGCGCGAGGGCGTTGATCTGGCCGACATCGCCCAGCGGACTGGTATCTGCGCCGACAAGCTGATTGATAAAGGCGCGGCGGCGATGATCGCAGATTTGGGCATGCTACACCGCGACGGCGACCGCGTGACCATCACGCCCAAAGGTATGCCGCTACTTGACGCGATATTGCCAAAGATTGTTGCGGTTGCGGATGGGCGTTAGCGTTGATGCAATTGAACCATATTGCCGGAACTGATAACATGACGGCAATGTCGCGCGATACGCCCCTTCCCCACTCGCCGCCCCCGCCCAGTCCGCTGATCGCTGAATATCGCAGCTATCTTGCCGACAATCGTCGCCGTTCGGTGCATAGCGTAAGGGCCTATGTCGCCACGGCAGAGCGGCTATCGGCGTTTTTAACCGAACATTGGGGGCATTTGGCGGACCGTACCACCTTGGCCGCAATCAGTTCTGCCGACATCCGGGCTTTTCTGGCGCATCGGCGCGCGCCAACAGCGAGCAGCGATGGTCTGGCCAATCGGTCCACCGCACGGGAAATCTCCGCGATCAGAGGCTTTTTGCGCTTTGCTCTGGGCGATGACGCCAGCCTGCCGGTAATGAAAGGCCCGCGCGTTCCGGCCAGCCTGCCCCGGCCCGTTAGCCCCGATGATGTATTGGCCTTGGCCGAATGATATTGCGGAAACAGCGCGTGAAAGCTGGATCGGCGCACGCGATTGGGCAGTGCTTTTGCTGCTGTATGGCGGTGGTTTGCGGGTCAGCGAAGCGACAGGATTAATGGGCGATGTGTTGCCCCTATCCGAAACAATCCGCGTCACAGGAAAGCGCAACAAAACCCGAATTATTCCGATTTTGCCGCAAGTAAAGCAAGCGATTGAAGACTATCTGACGCTTTGCCCGTATCCGGCCACAAGAAACGAGCCGCTGTTTCGCGGTGCACGCGGCGGACCCGCTATCGCCTGCCCTCATCCGCCGTGCGGTTCAGGGCGCCCGCCAAAGACTGCAACTGTCCGACCGGACAACACCGCATGCCTTGCGCCATAGCTTTGCAACGCATCTGCTGGCAGGTGGAGCCGACCTGCGCAGCCTGCAGGAACTGCTCGGCCACGCGAGCCTGTCGTCCACGCAGATATATACGGCGGTCGACACTGCGATGTTGCTAGATGAATATAGGAACGCGCATCCAAGGGCTTGACCGGATTGCAGCGCCACCCCGTTCTTGAACCAGCGCAAACCAGCCCCACCGGCGAGCCAAAAAAATGGCTCCGTGCCTTTCGGTACGGAGCCATTTTCGTTGTATCAAACTTCTGACTACTTAGTATTTGAACTTCAGACGTCCGTACCAGAACCCACCGTTGATCCCGAAAGGACCACCGCTGCGTGGGTAAATCTGGCCATCGCCGGTGCTGTTGGTCAAAGCGTAGATCGGGTTGGCAGCTGTTGGCGCAATCCGGTCAGGCTTTGTGTTGAACAAGTTGTTCGCACCCACGGTCAACGTGATATGTTCGGCAAAGGTATAGCTTACGTCCAGATCAGACGTGAACTTTGCACCGAAACGTTGGCCGGGATAATCGGCCTGTACCGCCCACGAGCTGTAGTAATTTTCACGCGCGTTGATCGAGAAATCACCGATTTGCAAACCAGCCGACAGGATAACCCGGTGGCGCGGTGCAAAGTTGGCAATGTCTTCACGTTGCGCATTGCTGATCACGATCGGGTTGAACTTGGTCACCTTGCTCTTGTTATAGTTATACGCCAGCGTCATGTTCAACTTACCGCTGCCGATGTCGGTACGATAGCTGCCGATCACGTCAACACCATTGGTTGTGGTATTGAAGCCGTTGGTGAAATAATTG
>CAWDID010000025.1:0-24751 GCA_963802245.1 uncultured Alphaproteobacteria bacterium
TTCTCCAAGGGCTGTTATGTCGGCCAAGAAAACACGGCGCGGATGAACTGGCGGCAAAAGGTCAACCGCCGGATGGTCGTGGTGCCGCTGGCCAACGCCGATCCAAAACGGCAACGGGTTGCTTACCCTGAACTCGGACTGTCTGTCGAACACCGGCGCGTGGAGGATATGGCGGGGCTGGATTTGCCAGGGTGGTTGGCGGCGGCGATTACTTAGAGCGCGATGACATTTAGTTGTACCGTAGTACTGAGCCTGTCGAAGTACGTCTCACCGACAAACGCCCTTCGACAGGCTCAGGGCTGCGGTTAAGTTTCAACCTTATGCCATCATGCTCTAAACATCCAAATTCGCCACGTTCAGCGCGTTTTCGACGATGAAATCACGGCGTGGTTCCACTACTTCACCCATTAGCTTGGTGAAGATGTCGTCGGCCAGATCGGCTTGTTCAATCTCCACGCGCAGCAGTGACCGGTGGCTGGGGTCGAGCGTGGTTTCCCACAATTGTTCGGCGTTCATTTCGCCAAGACCTTTGTAGCGGGATACCGCAAGGCCTTTGCGGCCGGCGGCGAGCACTGCGTCGAGCAATTCGGACGGCCGCGTGATCAGGCTGCCGGCTGCGGAAGGTTTGACGCGGACGGCTTGTGCGTCGGGGGCGGCGATAAGTGCGTCGAGGCCATCATCGCTTGCCTCTTCGGCTTCTTCTGTTTCGGCCGCTGCGACGCCCTTTACCAGCTTGGCAGGAACGGCATAGCTGTCGGTTTCTTCACTCGCCAATTTATGCAGTTTGCGTGCTTCGGCGCTGGATAGGAAACCGGACTCGATCATGTGGTGGTCGATTACGCCGCGCCACAGCCGTTCGAACATATAGCCGCCCTCTTCGGACAAGCGGCCTGACCATCGGCCCTCGCTGTCTTGTGCCTGCATCCATTGTGCCGCCTTGGCAACGGCATCGGCGCGGCCTGCGGGTAGCAAGGCTGGATCAAGCGCACCGGTCAGCGCCATCGCCTCGACAATCGTGCTGTCGTACCGGCGCGGGACATAGGCCATCAAGCTGCGCATACGGCGGGCATGTTCGACCAATGCGGCCAAATCATTGCCGCTACGTGCGCCGTTTGCGGTTTCCAAAATGACGCCGTTCAGGCCGGTTTCGACCAGATATTTGTCAAGCGCATTGTCGTCTTTGACATATAATTCGCTGCGGCCCCGGGCCACTTTGTACAGCGGCGGCTGGGCAATATAAAGATGTCCGCGTTCAATAATCTGCGGCATTTGACGGTAGAAGAACGTCAGCAGCAATGTGCGAATATGGCTGCCGTCGACATCCGCATCGGTCATAATCACGATCTTGTGATAGCGTAGTTTTTCGATGTTGAAATCTTCGCGGCCAATGCCTGTGCCCATCGCCTGGATCAACGTGCCAACCTCTTTGGAGGACAACATCCGGTCAAACCGGGCGCGTTCGACGTTGAGGATTTTACCCTTAAGCGGCAGGATTGCCTGATAATGGCGGTCACGGCCTTGCTTTGCGGAGCCGCCCGCAGAATCGCCTTCGACCAGGAACAATTCGGATTTGGCGGGGTCGCGTTCCTGACAATCGGCGAGTTTGCCGGGCAAAGATGCGATGTCCATTACGCCCTTGCGCCGGGTCAATTCACGCGCCTTCTTTGCGGCCTCACGGGCGGCGGCGGCGTCGATAACCTTTTGGATTACCATGCGCGCATTGGCGGGATTTTCCTCCAGCCATTCGCTCATCCGGTCGGCCATCAGGCTTTCCAACGGCTGGCGCACTTCGGAAGAAACCAGCTTGTCCTTGGTCTGCGAACTGAACTTGGGATCGGGTAGTTTGACCGAAACAATCGCGGTCAGCCCCTCACGCATGTCATCGCCCGTTAGCGTGACTTTCTCTTTCTTGAGCATACCGGATTTGTCGGCATAGTTGTTCAATGTACGGGTCAGCGCGGCACGGAATGCGGCAAGGTGCGTACCGCCATCGCGCTGCGGAATGTTGTTGGTGAAGCACAATGTATTTTCGTAATAACTGTCATTCCATTCGAGCGCGACATCGATGCCGATGCCGTCGCGCTGCGATGAAATGGTGATCGGTTCGGGCAGCAATGCGGCTTTGTTCCGGTCAAGATACTTCACAAACGCGCCAATGCCGCCTTCGTAAAACAGATCGATTTCTTTGATGTCAGCATGGCGATTGTCGCGCAGCAATATCCGCACGCCGCTGTTCAGGAACGCCAGCTCGCGGTAACGGTGTTCGAGCTTCTCAAAATCAAATTCGAGCACGTTCTTGAACGTGTTGGTCGACGCCATGAACGTCACCCGTGTGCCTTTTTTATGGACTTGCTGCCCATCTTTTTCGACCATCGGCGCATCACCAGTGACGATCAGCGACTTGACCGCATCGCCATATTCAAACCGCATCCAGTGCGCTTTGCCTTCGCGCCAGATTTCCAGTTCCAGAAATTCGGACAGCGCGTTGACCACCGAAACACCGACGCCGTGCAGTCCGCCCGAAACTTTGTAAGCGTTATCGTCCGAGGTGTTTTCAAATTTTCCGCCCGCGTGCAGCTGGGTCATGATGACCTCCGCCGCAGAAACGCCTTCTTCCTTGTGCATATCCACAGGAATGCCGCGGCCGTTATCTTCGACCGATACACTGCCGTCGGGGTTGAGTTCGATCAGAACCAGATCGCAATGCCCGGCCAGTGCCTCGTCAATCGCGTTGTCGGACACTTCGAACACCATGTGGTGCAAGCCGGAGCCATCGTCGGTATCGCCAATATACATGCCGGGACGTTTGCGAACCGCATCCAGCCCCTTCAGGACTTTGATGCTGTCTGCGCCGTATGCGTTTTTGTTGGGATTGGCGGCGCTATCTCCGCCCGAGCCTGTTTCTTCGGTTTCATCAGTCATGCCCGTGACTATAGGGAAGAAGGGGCCAAAACCCAAGCGAAAGCGCGTCTTTTCCACAGGGTTTTTTGGTTTATATTCAGGTTCTTGCTATTATTTGAGAACTGGGGATATTTGTTTCATAAAAGGGTAAAAGGAAAAAGAGGAATAAGGGGGCAATTTGGTGGAAAAATTGGTTGAGGAATTGGCGTCAACGGTTGTGAATACGGCGTTTCATTTACATCAGGATGTGGGGCCAGGATTATTAGAATCGGTTTATGAAACTGTGCTGGCAAGCAGGCTTGAAAAGCAGGGCTTGCACATTGAACGTCAACACCCGATTCCGGTTATAATTGACGGGATTAGTTTTCATGACGGATTTAGAGCGGATCTTTTTGTCGACCAGCAATTGCTGGTCGAAATTAAATCTGTCGAGCGTTTAAGTAACATTCATTTCAAGCAGGCACTCACATATGTCAGATTGTCAAATCAACCCCTTGGCTTACTCATCAATTTTGGCGGGATGATGTTTAAGGATAATGTAAAACGAATTATGAATGATCGAAATTTGCAAAATTAGGCCAAGTACTATCGGCAATGATATTGTGCGTTAAAATTTTCCCGCACCATTTTTATGTTGATGACCGAAACCCTTTTTCCTCTTTTTCCTTTTACCCTTTTATGAAATCGTCAAAACGTTCAGGATAAATGATGACCCTAAATCCACTGCAAGAACTCGAAAATCCATATGGTTCCTACCCGGACCTGATCGCCGCATGGGGGCGGATTCAGCCGGACAAAATTGCGCTCGATGACGGCACTGAAACGCTGACATGGGGGCAGGTATCGGCGTATGTCGACCGGATGGCGGCACAGTTGCAGGCCGATGGTTTGCAAAAAGGGCAAGCGGTAGCGATCCTTGGCACGACGACGGTTCGTTATGTATTGGCATATCTGGCAGCGATCCGGGCAGGGGGCTGTGCCGCGCCATTGACAACTTCTGCCGCGCCGGGACAGTTGCAAGCGATGATGGCCGATTCCGGCGCGATGCATTTGTTTGTCGATGCGGCAAAGCTTGCGGATTTGGCTGGCTTGGAACTGGCTCCGGCGATGACGATCATGCTCGATGCGCCAACGGATAAGCATCCGGACCTGTTCGGCTGGATGGCGAGTGAAGGCGCGATGCCAGCCGACTTAGGCGCTGGCCCTGATGATCCGTTCAATATCATTTACTCCTCGGGAACCACAGGCACACCAAAGGGGATTGTCCATAGCCGTAACATGCGATGGAAACAGGCGGCGGTGGGCGAACGGACAGGCTATAGCGATGCCAACGCGGTGTCGATGGTGGCGACGCCGTTTTATTCCAATACCACATTGGGGTTGGCGATCCCGGCGCTGGCGTATGGATCGACCTTGCATCTGATGCAGAAATTCGATGTCGGCGGGTATTTGGAACGCGCCGCGCGGCACCGCGTTACCCATACCATGCTGGTCCCCGTCCAATATAAGCGGATCATGGAGCACCCGCAGTTTGCCGAATATGACCTGTCGTCATACCGGATGAAATACTGCACCAGCGCGCCTTTTTCTGCCGCGCTAAAGGCCGATGTGGTCAAACGCTGGCCCGGCGCATTGATCGAAATTTATTCGATGACCGAGGGCGGCGTGGTGTGCCTGCTATTCGCGCATGAACATCCCGACAAGCTGCACACGGTCGGCGTTCCGTGGAACGGCAGCGAGGTTTTTACGATTGACGAGGAAGGCAACCGTTTGCCGCCCGGCAGCATCGGTGAACTGGTCGGGCGGTCGGCGACGATGATGTCGGGGTATCAGAACCAGCCGGAAAAAACCAACGAGGCCAGCTGGTATGATGAAGATGGCGGCCGCTGGCAGCGTATGGGCGACATTGGCCGGGTGGATGATGACGGCTTTGTCGAACTGGTCGGCCGCGCAAAGGATATGATCATATCGGGCGGGTTCAATATATACCCGGTCGACCTGGAGGCGGTGCTGATGCAATATCCCGGCGTTGAGGAAGCCGCTGTGATTGGAGTGGATTCGGACAAATGGGGGGAAACACCCGTCGGCTTTGTTACCGCCAAGTTGGGCGCGGCGCTGGATCTGGCGGCGGTTTTGGCGGCCACCAATGCGCTGCTCGGCAAGACCCAGCGGCTGGCGGCGCTGTACCCGATTGACGAAATGCCGCGCAGCCACATTGGCAAGCTATTGAAAACCGACCTTCGCCAATTGGCGGCGCAATATGGAAAACAGGCATGACCACGCCCAACATCGAAAACCTGGCCAGCGTTACGGCGATATTGCAAACCGCATTGACGCCTGCGTTCCTGCTGGTGGCCATCGGTACGTTGCTGAATATTTTTGTGATCCGGCTATCGCGCATTGTTGACCGGTCGCGCGAGTTGCAGGCGATGCACGCCAAAACGTGTGGGCAAAGAACACGAGCTGGTGGTCGACGAATTGCGGATCGTCGGTCAGCGGATGGACGTGGTTAGCAAATCGATATTGCTGAGTGTGCTGTCGACAATTGCAGTTTGTGCGATGGTGGGCATGCTTTTCTTGATGGGGCTGGCGGGATATCAAATGGCATGGGCGATTGTCGCAACATTCATATTGGCACTGGCGTTGATGGTTGCCTCGCTATTGCTGTTTGTCCGCGAAGTGCAACTTGCCAACCGCAACATCCGCGTTCGCGATGAATTTATGCGGTACAATTCCAAAGAATAATCAAGCGCCCTTGCGGCCCAGTTTTGCCACCCGCGCGGTCACTTCATCGCGCACTGATGGGGTCACAAACTTGGCAATGTCACCGCCATATAGCGCGATTTCCTTGACCAAGCGCGATGCAATCGGCTGCAACGAAACATCGGCCATCAGGAACACCGTTTCGACGCGGTCGTTCAATTGCCGGTTCATCCCGGTCAGCTGATACTCATATTCAAAATCGGTTACGCCGCGGATACCCCGGATCACTATTGAAGATTTCTGGGCGTCGGCGAAATCCATCAGCAACGAGTTGAACCCGACCACTTCGATATTGGCATCGCCGATGGTCGCAACCTCGCGCTTGACCATGTCGATACGTTCATCATCGCTGAACATCGGCGATTTTGCTATATTGGTGGTGACGCCAATGATCAGCTTATCCACCAGCTTTGCGCCGCGCCGGATGATATCCATATGGCCCAAAGTAATCGGATCGAAGGTACCGGGATATACCCCGATGCGCAGTGTCATTTATCGGTCCCTCTCCATAACATAGCGCGCGATATCGCGCAACAGATCGGCCTCAGGGCCATAGCTACTCAAATGCGCGATGGCTTGGCGGGTTAAAGCCTCCGCTTGCTCTTTGGCGCGTTCCAACCCCATTAGCGACAGAAACGTCGCCTTGCCTGCATCGGCATCTTTATGCAGCGCCTTGCCTGCCAATGCTTCATCGCCCTCGACATCCAATATGTCATCGGCAATCTGGAAAGCGAGGCCGATGTCGTGGGCAAAAGCGCGCAACCGCGTTCGCCCTTCGGCGGGGATATGCCCGAGGATCGCGCCCATTTCAACGCTGGCGGCAATCAGCGCGCCGGTTTTCAATGCCTGCAGCCGCGTTACTGTCGGCAAATCGAACTGGGCTTTTTCTGCCTCTAGGTCCATCATTTGTCCGCCAGCCATGCCGTCGGGACCGCTGGCCAATGCCAGACAGGAAATCAGCTCGCTGCGGACAAAAGGATCGGGATGGGTCGTTGGACTTGCCAGTATTTCAAATGCCAATGCGTGCAGCGAATCACCCGCCAAAACAGCCGCCGCGTCGCCATAAATTTTGTGCACCGTCGGCTTGCCGCGCCGCATGTCATCATCATCCATACACGGCAGATCGTCATGAATCAGCGAATAGACATGGATCGCTTCCAACGCGGCGGCCACGCGCAGCGCGATGTCGCGGCCAACATGAAACAATTCTGCCGTCGCCACCAACAACAATGGCCGCAGGCGTTTTCCGCCGCCAATAGCCGCATGCCGCATCGCATGAAATAACGGCGCACGGGGATCATCAGGAACGGTCAACAACACGCCGAATTCAGCGTCAATCTCTAAGGAAATCTGGTCTATTGCGGCATCTAAACGGGTCGGCGACAAAAGCACGATATCAAGCCGCGTCAAATGGCTTTGTACCCGAAGCGGAACCGTCCGATCCAAGTGTGATAGCCTCAATTCGTGACTTTGCAGCATCCAGCCGTTGTTGGCAAAGGCTACGCAATTTGTGCCCGCGTTCATAAAGCGCAATCGATTCATCAAGCGGCGCTTCGCCGCTTTCAAGTTTGTGCACTATATTTTCGAGTGCTTTCAAAGCATCTTCGAAATTGAGTAGTTGATCGGCGTCTTCGGCTGGCTGGGTCATGATCACCAGCAATGGCGTGACCAGCGGCGCGGGTCAAGTATTTCAGCTTGCGAAATTGATAGCTTTTGCAACCACACCGCGCAGTGCACCAAGCGGCGGCATGACGAAGCCTGGCGCTAGAATGAGAAAATTGCACCTGATTTTACTTTGCTTTTCATGCGCATTGCGGCAAAGATCGGAATACTATGAAAAAATCTCTCATGATCTTCGCCCCTGTTGCGATGCTGGCGTTAGCGGCATGCAACAAATCAGAAACCACAGCGACCCCGGCAGAAGGTGATGCATCCGCTGTTGCAACACCAGCTGCTCCGGTCGAGCTGCCACCATCGATTACGGCATCGGGCACATACCGCTGCGCCGACAACACCATCTTGTTTGTTGATTTCCTTGGCGCAAATGTTGCTGCGGATATTCGCGTCGGTGACAAAACGTCTGCTGCAACGCGGGTCGAACAAGCCAAGGTTGAAGCACCTGTAGCACCTGTAGATGGCACTGCTCCTGTTGCCGAAGCCGCGCCAGCCGGTCCGCTTAAATCCGCCGATGGCGAAACCTCGCTTTCGGGCAGTGGCAAACAAATCAATGTTAAGCTTGCAGGAAAAGGGGCGCAGACCTGCAAAGGTTCATAATTTATCCGTTCAATTTGAAACGTTGGGGGTCGGCTTGTCCGGCCCCTTTCTTTTTGCTGATTTAGGTCTAGGTTACCCTCGAATACGCAGAGGGAATCTTATCCATGTTTATCGGTCACTATGCACCGGCCTTTATCGCCGCGACGCTGCCTAAAGCGCCCCGGCTGGGCACATTGTTTATCGCGGCGCAGTTGGTTGATCTGGCGTTCTTCATATTTGTCATCATCGGCGTTGAACATATGCGAATCACCCCGGGGATTACCGCAATGAACGCGATGGACCTTTATTCGATGCCATATACCCATAGTTTGCTTGGCAGTCTGGCGTTTGGCGGCGGCACGACGGTAATCGTTTGGTTCATCATGATGTCACGGCCCCGAAAGAACCGCGCGCGGATATTCGATGCAACAACGCACATAAGCCGCAAGCGGATTGCATTGGTCACCGCGTCGATTGCAGGCGCAGTGGTTGTTTCCCATTGGTTTCTGGATTTGCTGGTGCATGCTCCTGACCTGACATGGGCAGGATCTCCTCCGAAACTGGGCCTTGGACTTTGGAACTATCCGCTTATCGAGATGCCATTGGAGCTGGGCGTGACGGGCGCAGCGCTGGGTTTCTATTTGTCGCAGACAAAGTCTGTAACGGGCAAGACTTTGGCCCCTGCGTTCTGGCTGGGCGGCGTTATGTTGATCGTGCAAATGTACAATTGGTTGATGCCAGAACCCGCGTCATTGGATATATCCATGCCATTGTCGGCGCTTGCGGCGTTCGTCCTGTTCATCCTGTTGGCATTCCGATTGGACCGAACGCGCAAATCAAAATTTTCCTGAAAGGACTAGGCTCGCAGCGCATAGATCGCTAAGGGGCGAACATGTCAAATATCACCCCCCAGATCGTCGCCGAACACGGCCTGAATGAAGAAGAATATGCGCGGATATTGGCCGCGATGGGGCGCGAACCGAATATGGTCGAACTCGGCATATTCTCGGTCATGTGGTCCGAACATTGCAGCTATAAATCATCGCGCATCCATTTGGGCAAGCTGCCCACCACTGGCCCGCAAGTAATCTGTGGCCCCGGCGAAAATGCGGGTGTGATCGACATTGGTGAAGGGCCAAACGGCACCAAGCTGGCGGCGATTTTCAAAATGGAATCGCACAATCACCCAAGCTATATCGAACCCTATCAGGGCGCGGCAACGGGCGTGGGCGGTATCTTGCGCGATGTGTTCACCATGGGCGCGCGTCCCGTGGCAAACCTGAATGCGTTGCGTTTTGGCCGTCCCGATCACCCCAAGATGAAGCATCTGGTGCAGGGCGTGGTGGCCGGTATCGGCGGTTATGGCAATTGCGTCGGTGTGCCCACCGTGGGCGGCGAGGTCAATTTCCACAGCGCCTATGATGGCAACATACTGGTCAACGCAATGACCGTTGGCATCGCCGATCAAGACAAGATATTCTATTCTGCCGCATCGGGCGTCGGCAACTCCATCGTCTATGTCGGCAGCAAGACGGGGCGTGACGGAATTCACGGCGCGACCATGGCATCGGCGGATTTTGCCGAGGACGCCGAAGCAAAACGCCCCACGGTGCAGGTCGGCGATCCGTTTACCGAAAAATTGCTGATCGAGGCGTGCCTTGAGCTGATGGCGACCGACGCGATTGTCGCGATACAGGATATGGGCGCGGCTGGCTTGACCAGCAGCAGCGTCGAAATGGCGACCAATGGCAAGGTTGGTATCCGGCTGAACATGAACGCCGTGCCGTGCCGCGAAGAGGGCATGACGCCGTATGAGATGATGCTGTCGGAAAGTCTCAGGAACGCATGTTGATGGTGCTGAAACCCGGACGCGAGGCGGAGGCCGAGGCGATATTCCACAAATGGGAACTGGATTTTGCGGTGATCGGCGAGGTAACTGATACTGGCCACATGATCCTGGAATGGAATGGCGAAGTGGTCTGCGATATTCCGCTGGGGCCACTGGCCGAAGACGCGCCGAAATATGACCGGCCGCGCGCAACCAAAGAAGAATATGCGGCGTGGGCGAATGTTCAGCCGCTCGGCGACATTCCCGAAAGTACCGACATCGGCGCGGATTTGCTCAAGCTGATGGCCTGTCCTGACCTTGCCAGCCGCGCATGGATTTGGCAGCAATATGATAGCCAAGTGGGCGGCGACACCGCGCAGCTATCGGGCGGAGACGCCGCCGTCGTTCGTATCCACGGCACCAACCGCGCGCTGGCGATGAGCACCGATTGCACGCCAAGATACTGCTATGCCGACCCGTATGAAGGCGGCAAGCAGGCGGTGGCTGAAACTTATCGCAATATCTGTGCGGTCGGGGCAAAGCCGCTGGCGATCACCAACTGCCTAAACTTCGCCAACCCGCAGCGGCCAGAGATTATGGCGCAGTTTGTCGGATGTTTAGAAGGCATGGCCGACGCCTGCCGCGCGCTCGATTACCCGATCGTGTGCGGGCAACGTTTCGCTCTACAACGAAAGCAAAGCCACCGGCGGCGGCAGCGCGATTTTGCCTACACCCGCGATCGGCGGCGTCGGCGTGCTCGAAGATGTCAGCAAGATGGCGACGATTGCGTTTAAGGCTGAGGGGGATGCGAGTTTTCGTCGTTGGCGGACTCCAACAATGGCGCATTTGGGACAGTCGCTTTGGCTTCGGGAAGTTGCTGGCCTCGAAGATGGCGCTGCGCCCGTTGTAGATTTGGCAATGAAGAGCGAGCAGTGGCGAATTTGTCAACATGCAGTCAGTAGAGGGCTAGTCAATGCTGTGCACGATGTCTCCGACGGGGGTCTATTGGTGGCAGTCGGCTGAAATGGCATTGGCCGGTAACATCGGGATGTTTGTGGAAGTTGAATATATCTATGGGAAATTGCACCAGACTGTTTGGTGAAGACCAAGGGCGATACTTGGTTACTACTGCAAACCTGACGCGCTGTTGTCGATGCAGCAACCGAAGTGGCAGTGTCGGTATACCTATTACGGGGCTGTAGGCGGTTTGACAATTGAAGTAAGACGACAAGCCAAGCGCTCCAGGGCTAAACGAGATCCCCCTCGCCGACCTGCGCGCCGCCAACGAAAGCTTCTTCAAGGACTGGATGGAAACATAGCAAAAATATCTCAGTTGTGCTTGTGCGGGGATATCGAACTTATGGATTAGCCCTTAGACAAGTAAAGGCCGAATGGTTATAAAGTGCCCAACTCATTCGACATGGTATTGTTATGCTAACTCAAATCGACTTGAACGCACTTGCTGTGCTGGACGCAGAGGCGACCTCCGTGCCTTGGGTTCAGGACCGTTTCGACGACGAACACTTTATGACTGCTATCGGGGTGAGGGCGAATCTTCCTGATAAGCACGGGAGCCTTATGTCAGAATTTGTCGTTGCAACTCAAATTCAGCAACCATCTTATATCAATCCAAGCGACGGCAAAGAAATTGAGAACGCGCGTCTTATCGCTGCGATGCGCAATGCCCTACCAGAACTGCTGCGGCTGGCCGCAATCGGTTTGGCATCAGAGAAACCATGAACATGGGTCCGCTGGCCGAAAAAGGCATCGAAAGTCCCAACTGACCTCGCCGAAAAACCAATGGCGAAGTCATTCTTCTGGCCACGCTTGGTTGACGTAAAGATATGCGCTGCAGACGCGATATAGTCCGGCCTGATAATAGAGCATGATAACATTATCAAGAACCGTAGCCCTGAGCCTGTCGAAGGCGTGTCTAGCAGACAAGCGCCCTTCGACAGGCTCAGGGCTACGGTGACAAAATGATGCAAGTAAATGTCATCAAGGTATAACGCCCCTTGAAGACCGGCATCAAGCCGCTAGTGGCAATCCATCATGCGGGTTAATCCCGGCGCGGTCATACACTGCATGGGCCGCGTCATACTTGGTTGGCGACGCGATATTCAGCATCGCCCGCACTTCTTCCAATGGCAGCGGCAACAAAGCGACGATATCCTGATAGCCGATCACTTTTGCCTTTGCTCCGTTTCTTTGCGCTTCCCTGATGGCCCCGAAAATCGGCGCGCCAGCGGGGGCATGTTTCTTAACTTCCAAACCGCCAGCATAAGCGATGAAATAGAAGCCAAGGCTGAAATTCTGTGAATAGCTGAAAGCCAACACGCATTGTTCACCCAAAGGATCGCGGCCATAGCCGGTTAGAATGTGGTTCATGTCATGGGTATCGCGCATACGGTTATAGAACCATTCGATCTGGTCACCAAATTGCGGGACCGTCGCGCCAAATTTTTTGCTTTCTTCGACCAAGCCGTTTGCGGTCAAGCCTTCACGTTCCATAAATTCCACATAGGCGCGGCCCAATGATCCGGCTGGCATTTTCCACAGCGCGGCGTGATCGTCCAGCATGTCGGGCAGATTTTCGTCCTTGGCGCGCAAAGCTTTTCCTGCATTGCTTTGCAAGAACGCAATTGCCTCCTTGATGTACCGGCCGCCGCGCAAGTTGTTGACGATATGGAAAACCTGTTCGGTATCTTCCTTGTCGGCGATCAAATTGCGGAAATGCTTCAGTGCCGTCAATGGGCGAATGTTGCTGCGCGTGCGTTCCGGATGAATGAGAAGTGTTTCGGTCATGGTTTTGTTCTCGTCAAGAATCGGCTGTTGATGTTGCGCTGTAGATAGCATTAGTTACCATTACCTACAAGAGTGTTAATAGCGTGAGGATTTTCACACTTTCGCCGGTTCCGGTCCATGCAATCATCAAAAAACCGTTGGACCAAATTTCGAGCTGGCTGTAGCATAAATGTAATACAGTGGAGGGGCGTATGACATTGGCTTTGAATCAGCAAGATAGGCTTGTCACCATCGACGCGCTGCGTGGTTTTGCGGTCATGGGCATTTTGGCGATGAATATCATCGCCTTTGCCATGCCTGAATGGGCTTACGTCACGCCCGCTGCATATGGCGGGGATAGCGCCGCTGACCGCATAACCTGGTTCATTTCCTATGTGTTGATTGACGGAAAAATGCGGGGTCTGTTTTCGCTGCTGTTTGGCGCGAGTATGATGCTAATTATCGAGCGTGCCGAGGCCAAAGGTGAAGATCCAAAACAGGTGCACTATTCGCGGATGGCGTGGCTCGCGATATTCGGTTTGGCCCATTATTTCCTGATCTGGTATGGCGACATATTGTTCCTTTATGCCGCCATCGGCAGCTTGGCATTTCTATTTCGCAATTGGGAAGCCCGCCATTTGATCAAGTGGGGGCTCATCATTTACGCCGCCGGTTTCCTGCTCTGGGGCCTGCAATTTGGCGGACTTCAGCTTTTGCATTTTCTTGCTGCACAGCCGGGTGCGGATCCAGGCCTGGTTAAAATGGCGAATGACATATTCATGGGGCCTGACTTTGATGCCGATCCATCCGCTGTTCTTGCCCAGATGCGCGGCGACTATGCCGGAATTGCCGCGGGACGGTTCAACGAGTTTTTTATGCCGGCAGTTTTGGTGTTACAGTCTGGAACTGAGACATTGCCGTTCATGATGATCGGTATGGCATGTAAGAAAAATGGTTTTATCACCGGCGCATGGAACCGGGCCGACTATCATCGTTGGATCAAGAAGATGGTTCTGCCCGGCCTGATTATCAACACCGCATTGGGGGCATGGGTCATTGCCGCCGATTACAAAATGGTCACGGCATTGGCGGCGTTAATGGCGTGGGGACTGTTGCCGCGAATTATGCTGACCGTCGGGTATGCGGCGATGCTGATCCTGTTGATCCGGCGGTTGGAGGGCAGCGCATTTTTGGATCGGGTTGCCGCAGCCGGGCAGGCGGCATTCACCAATTATCTTGGGACCAGCATATTGATGACGACGATTTTCTACGGTTATGGTTTGGGACTATACGGCTTCGTCAGCCGGGCCGAACTGATGCTGTTTGTGATTGGTGCATGTGCGATCATGCTACTTTGGTCCAAGCCTTGGTTGCGGCGCTTTCGTTATGGTCCGCTGGAATGGCTGTGGCGGTCGCTGGCCCGGCGGCAATTGCAACCGATGCGAAAAGCTTTTTAGAGTGATTTCCAATCAGATGGAATCATCTGATGATTAAGAAATCGCGTAACATCAAACAATCTAGGCCCGCATTTTGGTTCAATCAAAATGAAATTGGGTCTAGCCGCTCGCTCTCAAACCAAAGCGATTGGGCGGCGATTGCGTCCGGCGTCCAACCAATGGGCTAACTTCGGCGTCTAATGCCGCCAAAGTTTGTTCGAACAGAAGCCGCAATCCGGCGACTTGCTGAACCAATTCAGACGGATCTTGCCGTATTTCAACGAAATGCCGCGCCGCGCATTTCAATTTCTTCGGCCAATTCACCAAGCTTTTCGGCACCGAACTGCCAAGATTCGCCTTTGAGCGTATGGGCAGGCATTACCATTTTGGCGGAGTCGAGATCACGGAAGGCGTTTTCAATGGCGGCCACTGACTTCATGCCGTCTTCGCGAAAATACCCCAGTACGCGCACGAATCCAGCCCCCATCAGGTTCTGCGTTTCGGTAAACGCTGTCCAATTGATCAAATCTTCCGTCAGGGGTGTCGAAAGCATAATGCGCTCCTTAAATATGAGAAATCCCCACATCCAAACAGAGGTTTACCCCTAACAGGTAAAAAGAGCCTTAATCCTTTGCAAATGGATTGGTTCGCGACCGCAAATTTATGCGGACCGGGACTGCACCAAAATCCAAATCCCGCCTGATTCCGTTCAATAAATAGCGTTTGTAGCTATCCGGCAATTGATCCACTCTGGACCCGAAAATAACAAAAGACGGCGGACGGTTGTTCGCTTGCGTCATATAGCGCAGCTTTATCCGTTTACCGCCGGGTGCTGGCGGAGGGTTGGCGGCAACAGCTGCCTCGAACCAGCGGTTGAGCACGCCCGTTGAAACGCGGCGTGTCCAGGCATCTCTGGCATCAAATGCGGCGCTGATCATGATGTCCAGACCCTTGCCAGTGATCGCGGAAACCGGGATCAACGGGACACCCTTCAACTGGGACAGGCCGTCTTCTAATGCGGCGCGAATGCCCTGAAACAAGCTGCTGCCGTTTTCTGCAACATCCCATTTGTTGATGGCGATGATTAAAGCGCGGCCTTCCTGGATACAATGATCGGCAATCTTCAGATCCTGTAGTTCAAGGCCGAGTGTTGCATCGAGCAACAACACCACAACCTCGGCAAAATCTATCGCATGGCGCGCATCGGCGACCGACAGTTTCTCCAGCTTATCCTGTACCTTGGCGCGCTTACGCATACCGGCGGTATCAATCAGCCGGACGCGGCGTTCGACGAATGGTTCGGCTACATTGCCTTCTTCATCGGGCTCCGGGGTTTTGGGATTAGGATCGGTCCAAATCCAGTCCACCGCGATACTGTCGCGAGTAATTCCGGCCTCTGGTCCGGTTATCAGGCGATTTTGGCCAAGCAACCGGTTGATCAACGTCGACTTACCCGCGTTCGGGCGGCCAACGATGGCCAGTTTCAATATCGCATCGGGCGCATCATTGTCGGGCACTTCGAACTTGCCGCCATCAATATGGGGCAATAACGACTGGAACAGATCGGCCATTCCTTCGCCGTGTTCGCCGCTGATTGCGATCGGATCGCCAAAGCCGAGCGCATAGCTTTCAAGAATGCCGTTGTCGGCTTGCTTCCCTTCTGCCTTGTTGACCACCAGCACCACTGGAGTGGCACTGCCACGCAGCCACCGGGCGATTTCCTCGTCGAGCGGGTTTACCCCTTCGCGGCCATCAATCAGGAACAGCGCAACTTGCGCGTCGGCCACGGCCATCTCGGTCTGCTGACGCATGCGGCCGGGCAGGGTATCGGGATCTTCATCCTCGTATCCGGCGGTGTCGATCACGGTGAATTCAAGGTCGAACAAGTCGGCCTTCACCTTCACGGCGGTCACGGGTGACGCCGGGACGATCATCCACAAGCGCAAGTTTTTTACCAACCAAGCGGTTGAACAATGTCGACTTGCCAACATTGGGGCGACCGATAATGGCTACCGTCGGCAACATTGCCTAACTTCCTTCAATAAATGCGGCCATGGTTGGCCAAAATTTCAATATCAGCGGAATGCCGATATGTTGCCGCTGTCATCCAACAGATAAAGCGTATTGTTCGCCACGATCGGGCCGACCGAGACATCGCTCTTTGCGTTGAACACTTGCGTTGCTGTGCCTTCACCGGTGGTCAACGACCAAACTTCACCTTCTGAACTGACCACGATCAAACGACCACCAGCCAACACCGGACCGCGCCACGTGATTGCGCCGGTCTTTTTCTTTTCTTTGGCGTAGCGTTGCAATTGCGAAATCCAGCGGATTTTACCGCTGGCGCGCTGGACACAAAGCATTTTGGCTTCGCTCGTTATTACAAAAACCCATTCGCCAGAAACGACGGGTGTCGAAATTCCTGCGATGTTGATTTCCCAAATTCGCTGTCCGGTAACGAGCTCATATGCCGCCATCCGTCCGCCTTGACCAAGCGCATAGACACGGCCCCGGTCGATGACGGGATTGGCATCAATGTCGGTCAAGGTCGAAACCGATGTCGACATGGAGGTACGCGACAATGCGTCATTCCAAAGGCTGCGTCCATTTTCATACCGGTACGCCGCCAACTCGCCGGTCGAATATCCGGCAATGACTGTTCCTTGCGCCGCCGCCGGAGCGCCTACGCCAAAGATACCTGAAACACCAACGGGGCCGGAATCGTTCCATTCGGTGTTGCCGTCGGCTGCCCGCAATGCATAAATCTGATTGTCTTGCGACATCACATAGACATTGCCGTTCGACAAAGTCGGCGCACCGCGCAAGGGGCCCGCCGGGCGTTTTTGCCACAGGACTGCACCCGTGCTGGCGTTCAACGCCGACACGTCGCCAACGCCATTGGTCGCATAGACCATATCGCCATCGACACTGGCACCGCCGCCAAACGCGGACGGGCGGCCGTCTTTCTTGATTTCCATCGAACTGCGCCACAGCTTTGCACCGGTATTGGCATCAAATGCCACAACTTGGCCATCGGTATCCACCGCGTACAGCTTTCCGCCGCTTACCACCGGAGATGCGCCCAGCCGGGCGCGGTTGGATGCGCCCATGATGGATGCGGACCACAGGCGGGACAATCCTTGGCCCAATTCAACATGACCGATGGCCTTGGATGCGTTGCCGCCAGGCTGCGGCCAATCTGCATTGCTAGTTGCGGGGGGTAAAATAACCGAAATATTGGCCAGGTTTTCATCGGCTTTGCTGTCGGCTTCGGTACCCAGAATATCTATGCGCTTGCCGACAGTCGGCGTTGCCTTGTCAGCTTTGCCGCCGGTAATTCCCTTTATGGCTGCACAGCCGCCAAGCATAGAGGCCGCCGAAATTAAAATCAGGAATTTAGAGGTCCGCTTCACTTGGTTTCGCCTTTCGCTGCTGCGTCTTCTACGCCAGATGCCTTGTTTTTGTTTTCATCAAGCTGAACGGCGTCGATGCCGAGTGCGCCTGCCATTTGCACTGCCCGTCCGCGCAAACTTTGCGGGAGGTCTTTTTGCTTGGCAATTTGGGCGAAAATGGGGCCGGCCAAATTGTCCTTACCAAGTTTCATATAAGCGATTGCCGTCATTTCGCCCGCGCTGCCGAACCAAGGATTGCCGGGAACAGCGAGCGGTTTCAATCGGTCAATAATTTGCTGGGGTGCTAGGGCATCAAACTCCGCCATCGTTTGCCGGATCAACGCCATGTCACGAAACGGCTGCGGCAAACCCGTGTCCGCCGCAACCTTTGCATAAGAGGCAATTGCCAATTTAGGATCGCCGGTTTCCGCTTCCAAGTTGGCGCCTACGATTTGCGCCATGGCGCGGTAACCCGGTTGATCTGCATTGGTCAGCTTTGCCAGCGCGGTACGGGCCTGCTTATCATTTCCGGCCTGCAACTTGTCCATTGCATCGATAAACGCTTCGCTCTGCTTTTCGCGGATTTCACGCTGTTGGTTCTGATAAATGATCCAGCCGCCAAAAGCAGCGAGCGCCAGAACGAGAGCCAGTAGCAACCACCGGCCAAAACGTCGCCAGAATGACTGCAAGTCACCGGCGCGGACGGCGTCGTCAACCTCGCGCAAGAACGCTTCGTCGCTGCCAGCGCGCTTATCGGTTGGCGGTGCAGAGGGTGTCAAAGCCAAAACGGCCTCCTATATTCAACTGAATTCAACATTAGCGCCGTCCTTAGCCGCACTGGCGTTTGGATGCCAGCCCTGTATCCCCGCCTTGTAACAATGTCACGGAAACTATCGTTACCCGGCAATTGCTCGGTGTTACTGCCCGATGGTATAAATTTGTTCATTCCCGGGAAATGCGCGCGAACGCACGTCTTGTGCATATTCGACCACGGCCGCTTCGACCACCGCCGACATGTTGCCGTAACGCTTAACGAATTTTGGCACGCGTTCAAACAGCCCTAGCATATCTTCGGTAACCAGCACTTGCCCGTCGCACCGCGCCGAAGCGCCGATGCCTATGGTTGGGCAAGATACCAGATTGGTTATTTCGATTGCGATGGGTTCCAATACACCTTCGATGACCATTGCAAATGCCCCTGCCTTGTCCATCGCGACCGCGTCTTCGATGATCGACTTTGCCTCTTCGTCGCTTTTCCCGCGCACGCCGTATCCGCCCAGCATATTGACCGCTTGCGGTGTTAATCCGACATGGGCCATAACCGGAATTCCGCGCGAGGTCAGAAATTCGACCGTTGGTGCCAAAACCTTGCCGCCTTCAACCTTGACAGCGGCTGCGCCGGTTTCTTTCAAAAGGCGCGAAGCATTGGTGAACGCCTGTTCGGGCGATGCTTCATAACTGCCAAAAGGCATATCGACGATAACCGCCGCATGATAGCTGCCCCGAACCACTGCAGCACCATGCGCCGCCATTAATTCCATTGTGACTGCAACGGTGTGCGGCAATCCGTAGATCACCTGCCCGAGCGAATCGCCAACCAGCAACATATCGCAATGAGGATCAAGCAATTGCGCCATCCGCACGGTGTACGCGGTCAGCATAACCAGCGGCTCCGCGCCCTTTCGTTGCCGGATACGCGGCACAGTGAGCCGCTTCATTGGCGTTGGTGTCGGATTCGCACGGCTGGTGGATTTGTCGAAAGTGAGTGTTTTTGAAGTCGTAGACATAGGCTGCGTCTCTAGCGACTAAACCGCCCATGCAAAAGCAAGAAGCGGTGCGATGTAATTTATTGTTGACTCAATGTTAAAAATATATAACATGTAGTCTATGTTCATTAACACAGGAGTTCAGACATGTCGTTCCGCGAGAAAATTCACTGGGTTGCGTTGGTCGGGCTGACCCTTGGCTTCGGTTGGTATTTTATCAATTATCCTTGGGAAATCGCGAATACGAAGATGGGGATGCTGACGTCCGTCTGGATGTTGATTCCGACGACTATCATTTTTCTGGTGCCAATGATTGCAGGGACCGCTTGGTTTGCAATTCGCACACCCAAAGAGGCGCATTTGAAAGAGGATGAGCGCGAAAAATTTATCCATCTGAAAGGCACTCATGCCGCCTATTATCCGCTGGTACTCGGCATTTGGGCCAATATATTCGCGCTGATCAATGGGCTAAGCTATGGCTGGTCGGTCAATATTTTGATGGCAACATTGGTGTCGGCGGAACTGATCCGCGTCGGCGCGCAACTCTATCACTACCGCAGGGGGCATTGAACGATGCCGCGCCTCCCTTTTACTAACGAGATCAAGACATTGCGCTTCCTATCGGGCGAAATGACGCAGGGAGACCTCGGCGATAAAGTCGGCGTCACCCGCCAAACCATCGCCGCCATAGAACAAGGCAAATATTCGCCCTCACTCGAAGTCGCATTCCGCATCGCCCGTGTTTTTGGTAAGCCGTTGGAAGACGTGTTTCACTGGGCCGAATGATGGTCGACGGGCATCGTCTGTTCGCGGCGTGGCTGTTGGCCCTATGGCGTTTTGGCTAAAGCGGCTTTGGCCTCGGGTGTATTGTCGGTGAAAATACCGTCAATGCCCGCCGCAAGATATGCCTTGATTTCGCCGTCCAAATCTCCGGCAGCTGCGGGATTAAGCCCCGATTTGTAATTGACCGGAAGGAAGTAATTCTCACGCCGGAATGTCCAGGGATGCACTTTCAATCCGGCGGCATGGGCATCAGACACAAACGAGGTCGGCTTTCCCAAAAGTCCCAATGCGTTGCGCGGGATGACCATCGATTTGCTTGGTCCAACGCCGTCCGCATACGCCGATATCGCCTTCAGTCCGGCGGGGGTCGCCATCGCAGAATATGTCATGTCAGCATGATCGGCCGGGCCACCTTCGGCATCCATCAACTGGATCAGGGCAACTTTGGTTTTGGCCCGCAATGCTTTCAGATTATCGACTTCAAAGCTTTGGATGAATATCGTACTGTTCGCTTCATTATAGCCGAACCGGTCAAGCATCGTCAGCAATGGTCCCTCATGCGGCAATTTGATTGAGGCAAAATAGCTCGGATGTTTGGTCTCTGGATATACGCCGACAGGCACCGCGCGGCCCTTGTTGACCTTGACCAACAGCTCTAGAATTTCTTGAAAAGTCGGGACTTCAAATTGGCCGTCACGCGCCTTACTGCGCAGCAAAGGCAGGCGTTCTTTTGCGCGCAATGTCTTTAATTCAGCAAGCGTGAAATCTTCTGTGAACCAGCCGGTTTTTTTCTCGCCGTCGATTGTTTTGGACGTTTTGCGTGCGGCGAATTCAAGATGATTGCCAACATCGGTGGTCTCGCGAAATTTCGTTTTCGTGGCGCGCGACCAGCACATTGTCCTTGGTCAACACCAGATCGGGTTCGATATAATCCGCGCCTGCGTCAATCGCCGCCTGATATCCGGCAATCGTGTGTTCGGGCCATTCACCTGAAAGGCCGCGATGGGCAATGATAATCGGGCGGGCATTAAGTGCAGGCATATTGACGGAGTCCAGCATTGAGCAACCAGAGACAAAGAGCGAAAGGCAAAGGGCAAAGAAGGGCCGGATCATATTCTACACTTGGCCCGGTGACATGACAATTGCATGACGGATCAACCTTTCCGTAATGCGGTTACTTCCACTTCAAATTTCATCTCCGGCTTTACCAGCCCGCAGACAATGCAGCTGGCTGCGGGCCGAATATCGCCAAACCGTTCGCCCAGCACAGGGCCGATAATGTCCCAATAAGCAATATCGGTGATATAGTAGGTTGCTCGCACCACGTCGGCGAGTGCAAATCCGCCCTGTGCCAAGGCTGCTTCGATTACGCCAAGCGCGTTGCGAACCTGATCGCAAACATCATCGGGCATAATGCGCGTTACCGGATCATAGCCAGTTGTCCCGGCAACAAAACACCAGTCACCTTGCACAACGGCGCGGCTATAGCCGACCGCCTGTTCAAACGGCGATCCGGAAGATATCAAGCTGCGTGTCATCATTTTTCCTTTGCTGTAAATGATAGTATTTGGCGCCGGTCACCAAGCGAAATCAAAAGTTCGGCGCGTGCTGGCATTTCACCGGCAATATGGCAAGTCATCCGCTCATAATGTGCAATGAACCGTGCGATCTGTTCATCGGTCATTGCGGCGGGCGGGCGATTGGCTCCGGCCTTGGCGATCATTTCATGTTCTTGCTGGCACCGCCATTGATAGACGATATCGAATGACGGTGGCCGCAAATAGATCAGCTTGTCGATTACACCGAACAGCGTTTGGGTAGGCCCGCCGAGATGGGCATTGATGGCACGCCGCCAAATGCCGTGAGGGTCTTCATCGCGTTCGAGTGAATTTACCGGTTCAGCAAGAGCAGCGTCATCCTGAGGGTGCGCACCGACGCACCATCCTTCAAACAGGATTATGTCGCAGCGTTCTTCGATCAGCGGCCACTCGGTTTGCGGCAAAGGCTCATCAAGCCCTTTGGCAAAGCGGGGCAAACGCACGGGCTCACCGCGTTTAAGTTTGGCAAACACCTCTAGCCCGAGCGCAACGTCGTGCGTTCCAGCAGGGCCGCGTGTAACATATAACGGGTGGACCGCAGCAGCGAGTTCATTTCTTGCAGCGCGCCCAATATACAGGTCATCCAGCGACAGGACCGCAACAAGCAACCCTTGCGCTTCAAAATGAGCCGCCACTTGCGCCGAAGCGGTTGACTTGCCCGAAGCCTGCGTACCGCATATCCCCACGATCAATGGCTCGCCATCGGTACGCCACGCCGCAATATGGTCAGCGATCAGGCGCGCAACCGGGTTCATTTGGCGAACGTCGCATCCCATATTTCAGGCTTGAATCCGACCAAAAGGCCGCCATTATGTTCAACCACGGGGCGCTTAATCATCGACGGCTGCGCCAACATCAGCGCAATTGCCTTGGCTTGGGTAAGGTCAGCTTTATCCGCATCCGCTAGTTTCTTAAACGTTGTACCCGCCCGGTTCAGCAAGGTTTCCCAGCCCACGGTTTCGCACCAAGCGGAAAGCTTGTCCGCATTGGCTCCGGCTTTTTTATAGTCGTGGAAAGCGTAAGCGATGCCGTTTGCCTCCAACCAGACTCGCGCTTTTTTGACGGTGTCGCAATTAGGAATGCCGTAAACGGTGACGGTCATACGCTATCCCCTTGCGCCAGTGTTGCGCCGGGAAAAATGCGCATCTTATTGCCGCCGACATGCGGCATCACCATATCAAGATAGAACTGGCAACGTGCCAGTTCATTCGATCCAATCAGAATATAGTCGATAGACATTGAGTGATCCTCCATTTCGCGATGATGCCTTAGCGGTCATGGCCAAGCAGTGGCAAGTGTGAGTGGGAACAATGGCTACGGGCAATAGCAATAACAAGGCAGAATGCCTCCATCTCGTGTTTCAACTTGCCAACGGAACAAAATAGGGTATTTACCCTAATATTAACTCTCGAGGATTCGACATGAATGACATGACGCAGATAGCAGCCAGTTCGACCGAACCCGATCCATTCGATGTCTCGCGCGCTGAACTTTACGTGACCGACACTTGGCACGAGCCATTCCGCAAGCTGCGGGCCGAAGCGCCGATCCATTATGTCGCGGACTCGCGCTTTGGTGCCTATTGGTCGGTCTCCACTTACAAACCAATTGTGCATATTGAGGCGCTGCCCAAGATATTCTCTTCATCGTGGGAATATGGCGGTATTTCAATCGCCTTTGACGCCAATGAATTGCTTGAAGGTGAAATCCGGCTGCCGATGTTTATCGCTATGGATCCGCCGCGCCATACCGGACAGCGTCGTACTGTTGCGCCCGCCTTTGGTCCGTCTGAAGTCGCAGCGATGAAGGCCGAAGTGCAGCAACGTACCGCCGAAGTGCTGGATTCATTACCCATCGGCGAACCGTTTGATTGGGTCGAAAAACTATCAATCGAGCTGACCACAGGTATGCTTGCACGGCTGTTCGATTTTCCGTGGGAGGAACGGCACAAGCTGACTGAGTGGTCTGATTTAGGCGGTGATGTGGAATTGATCCGGCGTCCCGGTGGCCTTGAAATTCGCAACGCAGCCATGTTTGAAATGGGTGCCGCATTCGGCCAGCTTTGGCAGGAAAAGGCGCAGAATCCGGGCAAAGACTTGATCTCGATCATGTTGCAATCCGATGCGATGAACGAAATGAGCCAGGAAGAATTCATCGGCAATCTTGTCCTGCTGATCGTTGGCGGTAACGATACGACGCGCAATTCCATGACGGGATTTGCTTATGGCTTGCATAGCTTTCCCGAAGCCCGCGCCCAGTTGGAGGCTGATCCGTCGTTGATTCCTAACGCTGTCAGCGAACTGATCCGCTGGCAGACGCCGCTGGCCCACATGCGCCGGACGGTTGAAGAAGATACCGAGATTGATGGGCATAAGATGAAAAAGGGCGACAAGGTTGTGCTCTGGTACATCTCTGCAAACCGCGATGAGACAGTGTTTGATGACGCCGACACTATCAAGGTTGACCGTGAAAATGCACGGCGGCATCTGGCCTTTGGTTATGGCATCCACCGCTGCGTCGGGGCGCGCGTCGCTGAATTGCAACTGACAACTTTGCTCGAAGAAATGGCAAAAAGGCGGCTGCGCGTCAATGTGCTGGAGGAGCCTGAGCGCGTGCCGGCTTGCTTCGTTCACGGCTACAAAAAGATGATGGTTGAACTGTCACATTACTGATGAAGACGCGCGACAAGATCGTTCACGAAGCGCGGCTTCTGTTCAATGCGCAAGGTTATGGCAATGTCACTACGGCCGCTCTGGCCGCGCATCTGGGTATCGCCGAGGGCAATCTTTGGTATCATTTCAAAACCAAAAGGACGATTCTTTCGGAAATTGCCGGACAATATGCCAAAGCCATTAAATCGAGGTTGGCGTTGACACCCAATGTGAGAGGCGATGTGATTGCCGACTATACCGGGTTGCTACATGCTGTGATTGTGGAGTTTCCCGCCTTCCGGTTCCTATTTCGCGATCAGAATGACTATGGCGAGCATGCGGAACCAATTTCCACCCATGCTCGCGAATGGCTGGAGCGAACATACGCCCAATTGCATGCGTATTTGGGGGCGATGGCCGCTCGCGGAATTTTGCAATGGCACAAGGAAGGTTTGCTTGATTTGGCCGTCAATGCGACAATCATCCTGCGTTACGGCCTAGACCATTGCCGGCAACCAGGCGAAGCGACCGAAGAGGGGTCAGGCGCAGTGCAAAAAACTTTGCTGCGGCATCTGACTTTGTTCGAACACGCGCTG
>CAWDID010000026.1:0-34810 GCA_963802245.1 uncultured Alphaproteobacteria bacterium
GGTATTTTCGCTATCGCCGCCGCGAAGATGGCGGCCCACGGGAAAGCAGCTAATCAGCGGGTTCAGTGCGCGGCATTGCCCACATCGACCTTTTCCACCCATTCAGGGAAAAAGCTTGGCGCGCGCTTGGACCAGCCAGGCGCGGTTGCCGCAGCTTCGCTGATCGACTGCAGCAAATGCCTGCGGACCTCGGGCGGCAAATGCGGCATGGATGCAGCGGCGCAATAGGCCGCAGGCAGCCAAGGCCGTGCATCGGCTGAAATCAGGCGTTCATACAAGAATCGGAATGCTGCAAAGCTGTCCAATCGTCCTTGCCCCAAATCAAAGGCGGCAATGGTTACCAGCGCCGCCAGAAACGGCTCGGCATCCTCAATGGACGAATTATCGGGAATGAACACGCGGATTTCAGGAAGCCTATCGTAAAATATCTGCTGCGCCTGAATACTTGCCGATTCATTAGCGTCTCGCGACCATAATGCCACCGCATCGAACCGGTCAAATGCCACGTCTAACGACCGCCGGATATATCGCTGCGCCGCGGCGCTAAAGCCCGCGAATTCTTTAATTTCGGCCAGTGTTAATAACCCTGGTGTTGCTGTACGTTCCTGCGTCATGGCCACAAATCCCCTGTTTCCATCCACCCACTATGTGACACAAATATGGTTAGCATATGGTTAACGGATCAGGACGGGTGACGATTGCATCTCGATTTCATCAGCAAATCCAGCCGCCACTTCGACTAAAGCCAACCATGCTTCGACAAAGCGGCATTTTGGGGCTCTAATATCGTCCACTATCTGAAAAGATTTGCTATGCTTGACCAATGAAACCGAAATCGTCCACGCGGGTTCCGTTGGTGAACCATCAAATGGCATTCTTGACCATTGTCGGGTTCTGGATATTCCACGCCTTGGTTGTTTCACTGCGCGCTGCAGTACTCGATTTCCCCGAACAGGACGAGCTTTCGTCGCGACGGTTGGTGGTTACGGTCATAGGCATCTTCCTGACCTGGATATTGTATCTATTTTTGCGACTATTCGACCGCAAACCGCTCAGCCACCGCGTTGCAGCCGCTTTTCTGGCCGCGATCCCCTGCGCTTTTGCCATCGCTTGGGTGAATTATTATGTGTTCAACATATACGATCCAATAAGCCTGTTTGAAGATCCGGTGTTAGGGCAGAAGGTCGAAGAAATTCAGGATCAGATGGGCATTACCAGTTTTCAACAAGTCGCCGAATTTGCGATCACCCGGTATTTCTTTATCATTGCCTGGGCGTCATTATATTTGGCTATTGGTATCGCAGGCGAAGTTCGCGTGGCTGAAAGAAAGGCCGCACGCTTTGCCCAGGCGGCGCAAGATGCGGAACTCCGTTCGCTCCGTTATCAAGTCAATCCGCATTTTCTATTCAACACGCTGAACTCGTTATCGAGCCTTGTCATCACCGGAAGGTCGGCACAGGCAGAGGCTATGATCCAAAATCTTTCGACCTTTTACCGCAACAGTCTTTCCAGCGACCCGTTGGAAGATGTGACGTTGTCTGAAGAAGTCGATCTGCAGAAATTATATCTTGAAATAGAGGTTATCCGCTATCCGCAAAGACTGAGGACTCAAATCGAAATAGAACCGGGGCTGCAAAACCTGACCGTACCCGCGCTCATCTTGCAACCGCTCGTTGAAAACGCGATTAAATATGGCGTCGCGCGGTCCAGTCATCCTGTTACTATAAGCATCAGAGCATCCGAAACGGCTGAGGGCTATGTCATCACGGTTGAAGACGACGCCGAACAGCACAATGGCTTGCCGCATGGCCATAGCAACGGCATTGGAATCCCAAATGTCCGGGACCGGCTGGAGGCACGATACGGCGGGCGCGCCAAATTCGAAACATTCGCCAAGCCAGCTGGCGGATTTGTGGCTCGTTTGACGCTGCCCAAATCTGCGAAAGACCAATGGCCAAACAACGGGGATTTGCAATGAACCAAAGCCAGCCAAACCGGATGCGTACCGTGATTGTCGACGATGAACCATTGGCGGTCGAGCGACTAAAAATATTATGCGCAGCGGAACCGGCAATTGAAGTAATTGCAACGGCGAGTGACGGCGCTGCTGCACTTAGCATCGCTCAAGAATTGTCACCTGATCTGATGTTTCTGGATATCGGCATGCCGAAACTTGACGGGATCGGGGCCGCGCGCGCATTATCGCTGCTGCCCAAAAAGCCCGCCGTAATATTCGTTACGGCTTATGATAACTTCGCGGTCGAAGCGTTCGATTTGGACATTCTTGACTATGTTTTGAAGCCGGTGTCGACGAGCAGGCTGAGCCGCGCCATTCAGCGCGCAGCCGCCGCGCACGCTGCTCCTGCAATCACCATGACGGTGGCTTTGAGTGACCATGCCAACGAATTTTGGGTTTCGCATCGTTCGGAACTTATCCGGGTTGCAGCTAACGACATTCAACGGATCGAAGCGGAACGCGATTACATGCGGCTGTTTACAGCGGAACGCAGCTATTTGCTGCATCAAACAATTTCGACATTGGAACAGCGTTTAAACCCGGAGCTGTTCTTGCGTATCCATCGCAGCCATATTGTCCGCCGCGACCTAATCACCGGATTGCGCCATGAAGGTGGCGGAGTTTGGCATGCGCTTTTGGCCAATGATGTGTCGATGCGGATCGGGCGCAAATTTCTGCCCGACGTGAAACGCATCGCTGGCAAATAACGCCTTTGACATGCCCTGCGACAACAAAATAAGCCGGGCCCCGCCATTAAAGCAGGGCCCGTTTTTGCAAATTTTCAGTGCTGTTTAGTTTGTACGCCGTGGCGCGCTTTTCGCGGCCACATTGCGGCCAGCCTGATATTCTGCGATTGCATTGCCAGCCCTGAATTCTGCGCTGCTTAACGCATCGGCGCGGCATTTTTGTTGGATGCTTTGCGCTTTCAAATCGCCGACCAAGTCTTGTCCACAAACTTCGCGTACCGCTGATTTGATCCGCGAATGGAGGGCTTTTTGGCCAGCTTCGCTCGCCAAGTTGAGATCGGAATATTTGACTTTGACTGAAACACGTTCAAGTTTTTGCGCGGCCGCTGCATTGCCAATGCCGACAGTGCACAATGCCAATGCTGAAAGTCCGGTTATGATACGGGTCGCCATAATACAGTTCCTTCGTCGTTTCATGGCCAGAAACTTCTGACCTTTGGGAGAGGTTGCAGACCGAAATTCTAAAAGCTGGGGAGCAATTGTTTCCGGTCTGCAGAGCAAGAACTAGCTCAACTGTATTGCGGTAGTAAGACGGTTTCGATAAACAACGATGACATTCGTTTAACTGGCAAATGACATCACAAACGACATATTACGTTCGACAAAGCGCACATCTTGGAATTTTATTGCGCTGCCATTCCGACCAACTGCAATGAATATGCGTTCAAATCAGCCCCGCGAGCGGACTTGAAGGATCGGCGTACATGCGTCTGCCCATTCGGCCTGCCAGATAAGACAGCCGTCCGGCCTCCACCGATAGCCGCATTGCCCGCGCCATCATCACCGGATTCTTGGCTTCGGCAATGGCAGTGTTCATCAACACGCCGTCGCAGCCAAGCTCCATCGCCACGGCCGCATCCGATGCGGTGCCGACACCGGCATCGACCAGCACCGGAACCTTTGCGCCTTCGACAATCAGGCGGATGGTGACGCGGTTCTGTATGCCAAGCCCCGACCCGATTGGCGCGCCCAGCGGCATGACCGCCACCGCGCCTGCGTCTTCCAACTGCTTGGCTGCAATCGGATCATCGACGCAATATACCATCGGCAGAAAACCTTCATTGGCCAATATCTCGGTCGCCTTTAAAGTTTCGCGCATATCGGGATAGAGCGTCTTGGCCTCCCCCAACACTTCGAGCTTGACCAAATCCCAGCCACCCGCTTCGCGCGCCAAACGCAATGTCCGGATGGCATCGTCGGCATTAAAACAGCCAGCGGTATTGGGCAGATAGGTGTATTTCTTTGGATCAATATAGTCGGTCAGCATCGGCGCAGAGGGATCGGAGACATTCACGCGCCTCACTGCGACCGTGATAATTTGCGCGCCGGATGCCACCAGCGCCGCTGCATTCTGTTCAAAATCCTTATACTTGCCGGTGCCGACGATCAACCGCGATGTGAACGTCCGTCCGGCAACAGTCCAGCTATCGCCGCTGTCAATGTCACCCTGCCCGCCACCGACGAAATGGACGATTTCCAGCGCGTCTCCATCGGCCAGCATTACATCCGCCAGAGTAGAACGCGGTACGATCACCAAATTGCGCTCCACCGCAACCTTTGCCGGATCAAGCCCGATTTCAGTGCACAGGCTGGCAATGCTGCCGCCAGCGACGACGCGGGGATCGCCGTTGAGTGTGATGTTGATATGTGCATCGGTCATACTGTCTACGTCCCCACAGGAATTGCGGCTGCATCAAAGAAATCAGCCTGTCGTTAATTGCCGCGCTATGCGGCAAAATGATCGGTATAGGAAAGTGCTATTTTGTCCCGGCCATCAGAATGCGCGGGTTATCCCGACTTCTGCGCCAACGCGCTTGAAGTCATAAAGCCCCACGGTCGACGCATTATATTCATAACTGAACCGCACGACTGGCGAAAATCCGGCGATCTGGATTTTTCGAACATTTATGCCCAAATTCGCCCGGCCCAACCAATCTTTTCGCTTGTCGGGAAAAAGGGCAAGCCGGGCGTCGCTGACAAGGCGCGAACCTTGGGCGGTCACGAATACAGTCGAACCATATATTTCTCGCCAAGCAAGCAACGTAACGCCGCCGCTCCAATTGCCATACCCCGGATCGCGCGCGATTTGGCGTTGCACATTGACTGTCAATCCGCCACCAGCTCGCGCGCTAAACGCACGTTCATAACCGGCGCTGAATGCCAGGATCTTTCCGTCTTGCAGCTTATTCTGCCGGTAACTGGTAAACCCGATTGATCCGTCGATTTCCAATTGGTCCGATTTGCCCAGCGCCCTTGTGCCATTGACGTTTAACGTATTTGTCGTGGCGTATAATTTGTTGCCAAAATATCGCCAGCTGCGCCCCGCCTTTGGTTGCAGCCGGATTTTGCCGACATTGGTGTCCAGCCCAAATTCGCCGGCAAAGACAACGTCGTTGAACTGGTTTGCACGATATAGGCTGCTCTGTGCCGATCCGCGGGCGATCAGTTTGAGTCCGGGGTTAAGAGCAACCCGGCCAAAAACCTGACCGCCCAATTTCAAACCAATGCCCGATTGCGCCCGCGCATCATCGCTCAATTCAAACGGTGCAATCACGGTGTCCAACGTCGTCGCGCTGGTGGCACGATTAATATTGGTACTGGGGGCAAGCGCGAGCTCAAACGAAGCGCCATAAGGGCGCAACGCGCGCAGCGACGTGCTAAATTGATCAACTAGCTGGGCGACCTCTATCGGCAGCCCTCCGGTTGCCTTCACTTGTCTGATCTCTCGCCGGGCGCTGGCTTCTTTCCCCATATAAGCCAGCACCGCTGCAAGCTCCAACCGCACGCCCTGAGCGTTTGGTTTTTCATCAAGTATCGCGCGGTACAGCACCGCCGCATCGGCAAACTTTTTTTGCGAAGCCAACATTTGTCCCAGCCGGAAACGGGCTTCGGTTCGCAATTCCAGTTCGGGATGCGAAGTAAGCGCGCGGTATGCCGCCTCGGCAGACTGAAAATCGCCCGCGTCTCGCGCTTGATCTGCGACCGAAAAAAGCTGCGCCGGTGTCAGCTTGATCGCTTGCGGCGCAGCTTGCGGCTGTACCGGTTCAGCCGCCTGATCCAGTCCGGCGGCGGCATTGTTGACATCTTGGGCATGCAAAGGCGCCATTGCCGCGCAACATGCCGACACGAAAAAGGGCAATTTCACACGCATGTGCTTACACTAGAGCATAATGACATAAGGCTGGAACTAAACCGTAGTGCTGAGCCTGTCGAAGTACGCTTGGCCGTGACACGTGTTTCGACAGGCTCAGCACTACGGTGCGACTCTATGTCGTCACGCGCTAGAGGCCGATAAAGGCGGAACAAAGTCTTGGTCACGTCCCGCCCTTTCAAAACCTATGGGGTGGGAACAACCTTTACACCTGCGCCTTGGCCAACCGCGGAAAAGTTGGGTCCGGCAAGCTGAAAGTTGAAACCGATTTCGGCGGCCTGCGGACCGAAGAAAGAACCGGTGAACAATCCGCTGGTGACATTGGTGCCGCTGGTAAATAACCCGCTGAAGCCAGATGTGGCAGAGGAGATAGTACCGGTGCCGGTTGCCGTACCTAAGTCTACGCGCGGGGCAGCAGAATTGATTTTACCGCCAAGCGCAAATCCCAAGTTGATCGCACCGGTTGCGAAATTCGCGCTAAACGTTGCGGTTGAATTGTTCAGCAGGCTGTAGCTGATTCCGCTAAGATTGGCGGTTCCGCCGATTCCGGTTGTGTAATTTGCGGTACCCGTTGTCGGCAAGTCGGTTCTTACGGTCGGCACGCCGCCCACCAATAGCTCAACATTAATTGAACCGTTTGCGGCAACCGTATTAAATATACCCAGCCGCGTGTAACTCAACGGAACAGCGGTGCCTGCACCCGGGGTTATATAAAATAAGCGATTGGTTCCGTTCAGGAAGCCAATCTGCGCGGGCGCAACTGTTGTTGCGGGATCCAGATTTGCCTGTGTGAAAGTTACCGCAGTGCCGCCAACGGGTGAAATTATGAAACTGTCATTGTCGGCATTGTAAGTGATCGTGCTTCCGGCACCAAAATTTTGGGACTCAAAGTTTTGGAGTACGCCTGGCTGAACATTGTATTTGATTGTCGCTGTCTGAAACACCTGTGTTCCGGTTAGATCGTCGATCTTCACATAGGTTGCGGGCGGTGGAGGAGGAGGCGGTGCAGGCGGCGGCGTTACCGCCACGCCATCATTGCTGCCGCCACAAGCGGACAAAGTGAAAATAATTGCCGCCAATCCGGCATTCGCGATAAATTTAGACATAAGCGCCCTCTCCTCTTGCTCTCAACTGCTTATAAACGAACTCTTGGTTCGATGATAAATGATTAATTGTCAAGGCGGTGGTGGGGGCGGTGGCGTGACCTTAACGCCCGCGCCTTGTCCGACAGCGGAAAAGCTGGGACCAACCAACGAATAGTTAAATCCGACTTCGGCGGCTTGGGGGCCAAAGAACCCGCCGTTAAACGATCCGCTGGTTATGTTTACGCCGTTGGTGAATGTGCCCGCAAATCCGGAGCCGGTTGAAGAGATTGTGCCCGTGCCGTTTGCTGTTGCCAAAGCGGCGGTGGCTGTTCCGCCAAACCGTAATGCCAGGTCGATCAAGCCGGTTGCAAAATTTGCGTTGAATGATGCGCTTGAATTACCGGCGACCGTTATCGGTACACCATTACGGACGGCGGTACCGTCGATAGCAACGGTGTATGCCGCAGCGCCCGTTCGCGGCATGTCATCGGCTCTTGTCGGCACTCCGCCGACCAGCAATTCGATGTTGGTACGTCCGCCCGTCCCCGGTGTTTGGAAAGATCCGAGGCGGGTATAGCTTAACGCCACGGCTCCACTTGCAGGAATATTAAAGAACAAGCGATTGGTGCCATTCACATACTCTGCAACGCCGTTGCCCGCGCCAATTAAATTGGCTTGTGTGAAAGTTACCGCTGTGCCGCCGACCGGTGTGACGATGTAACTGTTGTCGGTTGCATTATACGTTATCGTGCTGCCGCCGCCGAAACTTTGCGTTTGAAAATTCTGGAATGAATCGATCGTTCCAGAATATTTGATCGCAGCCGTCTGGACAACAGTTGTGCCAGTCAAATCAGCAAACCGTGTATATCCGGAAACCGGAGGCGGAGGCGGCGTCGGAGCGGGAGGCGGGGTAACCGCCACACCGTCATTGCTGCCACCGCAGGCGGACAGTGCAAACACAATCGATGCCAGCGCGGCTCTGGAAGCCATCCGTTTCATCATGGGAATCTCCTAATTCTATACGTTTAGGCAGTGCCTAACTAGCGTTGCAGCGTCAAGCGCCAAGGTCCAACTAATTGAATGAAAATTGTATATGTTAGCGGATATGACAGCAATATGAATGACATCTGGACCCTGCGGCAATGCGGGTTGTACCTGCCATCCAGTGCGTGATGACATTAAGTTGATTCAAAACCGTAGCCCTGAGCCTGTCGAAGGGCGTTTATCTGACAGGCGTACTTCGACAGGCTCAGCACTACGGTTTATAATGAATGGTTAAATCAAATGTTATCATGATCTAAAGACCGCGCGTAAGATCGGGCGGCCATCATACTGGCCCATAGGTTTGCTTTACCGCAGTTTGCGGGGCGTTCGATCTTCCGCTCTATTTGAAATCATTCCAGCTTGCATTGGTCACGGCTCGTGCTTTTCAGAGCGCACCGGCCTGACTTGTCCCGGCAAGACAAATCCCATGCCCTCTGGCTGCGACGCGGCCGTTTTCAGTTTGGTTTCAATGGTGCGATATTCTTCTTCCATCGCCTCTGTCACTGTGGCGCGGCTTGCTTTTAATGCCTGATTGAAATGGCCCATGTTGACTTCGGACACTTCGGCATCGCCTTCACGCAAAGCAAACAGCCCGGCACGGCGAACAACATCCTCCAAATCCGCACCGGTAAACCTGTCGGTGCGTTCGGCGACGTCGTCCAGATCGACATCCTTGGCCAGCGGCATTTTAGCGGTGTGAATAGACAATATCCGCCGCCGCCCGCCAATGTCGGGCACGGTCACATAAACTAATTCGTCGAACCGGCCCGGACGCAACAATGCTGGGTCCATAAATGTCGGGCGATTGGTCGCACCGATGACGACCACCGATTGCATCTCCTCCAGCCCATCCATTTCGGCCAACAGCGTGTTGACCACGCGGTCGGTAACTTGCGCGCCGCCGCCGCCGCCGCCGGTCCGCGCTGGGGCCAGGCTGTCAATTTCGTCGAAGAACAATACCGTTGGCGCGACTTGACGCGCGCGGTGGAACAAGCGGGCAATTTGCTGTTCGCTCTCCCCATACCATTTGCTTAACAAATCCGACGCCTTCACAGCGATAAAATTCGCCTGCGCCTCGCGTGCGACTGCTTTGGCCAGCAACGTCTTGCCGGTTCCAGGCGGTCCATATAGCAAAAAACCTTTGGCCGGACGAATACCAAGTCTGCGAAAAGCCGCCGGGTTTTTCAGCGGCAATTCGATGCCCTCCTTCAAGCGCATCTGCGCTTCGTCCAATCCACCAATGTCTTCCCAGCGAACGGTTGGAACCTGCACCATAACTTCGCGCATGGCGGAAGGTTGCACGCGTTTCAGCGCCTCTTGAAAATCCTCACGTGTAACTCGCAAATCCTCGAGGATTTCAGGCGCGATTTGTCCGCTGCCCAAATCTATCTTGGGCATGATCCGCCGCACTGCCTCAATCGCTGCTTCACGGGTCAAAGCGGCAAGATCGGCGCCAACAAAACCATACGTTGTGCGGGCCAGTTCTTTCAGGTCAACGGTCCGCCCCAGCGGCATTCCGCGGGTATGAATGGCGAGCACTTCACGGCGGCCCGATTCGTCGGGAACACCGATAACGATCTCGCGGTCAAAACGGCCGGGTCGGCGCAGAGCCTCGTCGATTGCATCGGGTCGATTGGTGGCGGCGATAACAACCAGATTGGCGCGCGCCTCCAACCCGTCCATCAATGTCAGCAATTGGGCCACCAGCCGTTTTTCTGCTTCGCCGTGGACTTGGTCTCGCTTGGGCGCAATTGAGTCTATTTCGTCGATGAAAAGTATTGATGGTGCGGCTTTGGTTGCCGCATCGAATATTTCACGCAACTTTTTTTCTGACTCGCCATACGCGCTGCCCATAATTTCGGGACCGTTGATCAGAAAGAATGCAGCATCGCTTTCATTGGCCACCGCCCTAGCGAGCCGTGTTTTGCCGGTTCCGGGCGGCCCATGTAGCAACACACCGCGCGGCGGATCAACGCCCAACCGCGTGAACAATTCGGGATAGCGCAGTGGCAACTCGACCATTTCGCGCAACGCATCAATGGTCGCACCCATGCCGCCAAGATCATCATAGGTTACATCGGCGCGGCGCACTTCATGCGCTTCGGTATATTCAGCGCGCAATTCAATTTCGGTATCATTGTCGATATGGACGACGCCCTTGGGGCTGGTCGCCACTACCACCAGCCGGATTTCGGTGAGTGCGAATGCGGGCGCGGCCAGCATCTGCCGCAATTGCGGTGGCATGTCATCGGGGGCAACGCGCTGCTGCGCCCGGGTAGCAATAACATCGCCCGCCACCATTGCCCGGCCGATAAAGCTGCGATGCAGCGCGCCAGCCGGTCCCTCTAGCCGCATTTCGCGCTGTGCCGGGGCAAAAGTTACCTTCTTTGCCGGTTTCGACGCCGCTTTTTTAACCTCGATATTGTCCCCGGCCCCGACATCGGCATTGGCGCGCAACAATCCGTCAAGCCGGATGAGTTCCAGTCCTTCATCCTCCGGATATGGCTCCACAGCCCTTGCCGCAGTCGTCCGCTTGCCAATGATCTCGATCACATCGCCTTGGGCGATGCCATTGGCGGCCATGAATTCACGCGACAGCCGCGCCAACCCTCGCCCGGAATCTTCGGCTTTCGCGTTGGCGACTTGCAGTTTCTGGATCTTGTTTTTGGCTGCCATTTTGCGCCTTTCTGGCTAAGGAATTTAACAATCCTATGCATTAAATGGGAAAAATTCCAGCTTAGCGCAAGGTGTTCGCGCTAAAAAGCGCCGAATGGCGTGCTCCCACTGCCAACTGATTTGCACAAAAAAAGGGCTGGCACGAATGCCAGCCCGGAAAAGTCTTTGGGAGAGGATGCCTGTTAAGGCCCTTTATGTATGCTCGATTTTTAAAAATGCTGCAAGTGCGAACATGACAAAACTAGTTGCATAACTTGCAATCGACATTACTGTCGCTTTGAAATCCGGAGAAGAACCGATGCGTCGTTTGCCACCTTTAAGATCACTTGAGGCCTTTGTCCGTGTTGCCAAGCTGGGATCGGCGAAAGCCGCGGCGAGTGAGTTGTCATTGTCCCCCCCTGCGCTTAGCCGCCGGATCAAGGCGCTCGAAGACTTTATGGGCAAATCGCTGTTTGACCGCAGGTCGCAGGCGATGGTCATCAACAGCGATGGCCGTGCGCTATTGAATGCAATCGAGCCTGCGTTAGAGGCTATGGCTGAGGCGGTCGAAGAGCTTAGCGGTCAAGGTGGCGAATATCGGCTGCGGTTGGGCTTGTTGCCGTTGTTTGGATCGCAGCGCCTAATTCCGCGGCTGCCCGAATTGCGTAAGTTGTTTCCGAAGCTTCACATAGATGTCGACACGTCGGGCCATGCCGAAAATCTGCTTGGCGATGTTGTCGACGCCGCGATCATTATCGCCGCAGAGGTTGATCCGAAACTGTATAGCGTCCGGCTCGACAGCAACAATGTTTACGCGATCACATCAAAGACGATGGCCGCCGAAAACAACATCAAAACACCCGCAGATTTGGCACGGCACACGGTGATGGTGCACAGCGATATGCCGCTAATCTTTGACGAATGGCGCCGCGCATCTGGGGTGCCAAAGCTGAAACCGGCAGCAGTCGACAGCATGGACAGCGGCCCGTTGATGCTGGAAGCGGCGGCCAACGGCCTGGGCGTGGCGATCATGCACGGTAGCCATTTTTCCGACGCAAAGGATCCGCGTCTGACCCGGTTGTTCGATGTCGAGATCGAAAGCCCGTATAGTTACTGGTTCGTCTGCCGCCCGCGCGCGCTCAAACAACGCGCGGTCAAGATATTTCACGATTGGCTGTTAAAGGCCGAGGTTTAGCCAAGCGATTTGGAGCCCGGCGACATATAGACCCTTATTCGACCACATTTGCACAGCATGACGGAGCCGATTTTGGCCGAGTGCAAGGAGTAAGGAGGGAGCAATGTTAATCCATAGTGACCGACGAGCGACGCCGCAATCGGCCAAAAGGGGCCCGCCCATTCGGGTTGCCGCAGGTAGCCTTGCGGTCAGCGTCACCTTCCTAGACCGGGCAATAAGCCCGCTCTGCACAAGGTTCCTTGCCGAAAAGCTTCCTGCGGCAATCATGCTGTGCAAATGTGATCGAATAAGGGTCTAGTGGCACCATAGTGCTCATAGTTGGACCGTAGTGCTGAGCCTGTCGAAGCACGCCTCCCCAGCAAGCGCCCTTCGACAGGCTCAGGGCTGCGGTTCAGTTTCAACCTTATGTTGTCACGATCCAGTGACAGCAACTATGGCCCAATTGCTCCAATCTGAAATCCAAAAACAGAAATGGGCGCTGATATTGCTATCAGCGCCCACTGGAGCCTGAACTTCTGGAAGTCCTTTGCTACAAGAGCAATTCTTTCCATCGTTCCGGCTTCATATGCCCCAATTCTCCAAACGGTTGCCCGAAAGGTTCGTTGGACCACGTTTTGCATTTCGGTTTCATATCCGGCGTTGGTTTATGGTTTCATCCGAAGATTACGCCAGAAACCCGCACTTGATACTCGGTTTTCCGTGCACGTCACATTGGCTTAAAAAACGGGCCTTGCGGTCCATCCATCTGCCAAACTGCCGGTCGGGCATTGCTGCCTGACAAGACAAAGTTGCTCTCAGCTTCCGAGTCGGTGCAAGCAGTATTTTCGGGGTTATCCACAGGCCATTGCAATAACGGTGGAAAAATTGGTGGAGAAAGAAAACAGAGAAACAAAAACGGCTCCCAGCGCGAAGCGTAGGAGCCGTAATGTTTTCCCAGCGGACGAGGGAGAGGAGGAGAGAGGCCCGCCGGTCAAATTTGTTTCGGTGCGTTGCCGCTTCCGATGTCCCATAATTGCTCGATTTCGATTTATTGTGCAAGTGCGAAAAGAATTGCTTCAAGTGCAAAGTTTGCAACTGGATGTTTGCCGATCCGCGATGCACAAATCCTCTCCAATAAGAGCGGGTTTTAAAGCTTGTTTAGATTCACAAAAACAATCGCCCATTCGCCCCTCGTCATTTCCACCTTCTCGTCATTCCCGTCTTCGCGGGAATGACGAAGTTTGGATTCAAGGCGCAATCCCGTTGCCCGGCAAGCTGCTGTATGCAATTCCGCCATCGCAAGCGATAGTATCACCGCAGATATAATCACCCGACCGCGCCGCCAGAAATATTGCCAGTCCGGCCATATCTTCCGCCGTACCGATGCGCGGGAACGGGATATTTTTGGCGACAGCATCGGCATGATCGCGCGCGGCTTTGTTCATTTCGGATTGAAAGGCACCCGGCGCGATACCGCTCACCAGAATATTGTCCCGCGCCAGTTCCGCCGCCAGCCGCCGGGTCAGATGGATGACCGCAGCCTTTGACGTCTGATAAGCATAGGTTTGCCACGGGTTGATCTTTATGCCGTCAATCGACGCAATGTTGATCACCTTGCCGGGACGTTCAAATGTCGCCGCATTCTTCATCATCCCGTGCAATGCCTGCGTCAGAAAGAACAAGCCTTTTACGTTCAGGTCCATTACCCGGTCCCATTGCGCGTCGGTGACAGTGCCAAAATCCGCACCCCACGCCGCGCCCGCGTTATTGACCAGTATGTCGAGCTTATCCTCACGCTCAGCCAATTGCGCGGCGAGTGAATGGCAGCCTTCGACAGTCGAAAGATCGCACGGCAGGCCGATTACCTTGTCGCCATATTCGGCAACGGTTTCAGCGATCTGGTCGACCTTGCGCGCGCTGATATACACCCGCGCACATCCTGCCGCCAAATAGCCCTCGACGATCATCTTGCCGATCCCGCGCGATCCGCCAGTAACCAGCGCCACGCGGCCATTAAGGTTGAATAGTGAATTTAGGTCCATGCTTTATCTCTTTCAATCCCCCTCCCGCAAGCGGGAGGGGCTAGGGGTGGGGCTCGCTGCAAGCAAGCATTCGTAATTGCGAGGGCGGAGACCCACCCCCAACCCCTCCCGCTTGCGGGAGGGGAGTAAAATCAATACCCGTTCATCGTCGCGACGCGGTCGGCGTGATAATATGCGTCACCGAAAAACTCGTTCAAGCTGCGGTCTCGCTTCATATACAGGCCGATGTCATATTCGTCGGTCATGCCGATGCCGCCATGCATCTGTACGCCTTCGCGTACCGACAGGTTGCAGGCCAGCCCAGCCTTGGCCTTGGCCGCCGCGACGTAAAGATCAGCCTTGGCATGGCCCTCATCCAGCATCGATTGCGCCTTGAGTACAATCGAACGCGCGCCCTCCATTTCGCCGTATAAATGCGCGGCGCGGTGTTGCAGCGCCTGAAACTCGCCGATCAATTGGCCGAATTGCTTGCGCTGTTTCAAATATTCAAAAGTGATGTCCATCGCGCCGCAGCCCACGCCGACCATCTCCGCCGCCGCGCCGGTACGACCCGCATCAAGCAACCGTGTCAGCACGTCCCAGCCGCCGTCCACTTCACCAATGACCGCGTCGGCATTCACCTGAACGCCGTCCAGTGTGATATGTGCCGCCATCGCCGAATCCACCAGACGCGCCGATTCCAGCGACATGCCGGCCGCGTCCTTTTCGACCGCGAACAACGTCAAGCCATCGGTTTCCCCTGCCGCACCCGCTGTCCGCGCCGCCACAATCAGCATATCGGCGGAACCGCCTTGGACCACGAATTGCTTGTGCCCGGTTAGTTTGAAGCCGTTGCCGCTGCGCTCCGCCTGACAGGCTATTTTCTCCGGGCGGTGCTTTGCGCCCTCGTCAATCGCTAGGCCGATTACGGTTTCACCCGTCAATATGCCGGGGAACCAGCGGTCACGCATCGCCTTGTCAGCCAGTTTCAATGCTTCGACCGCCGCCACCGATGTCGACAAAAACGGCGATGGTGACAGGTTGCGGCCAATCTCCTCAAGTACAATCCCAGCCTCGATATGGCCAAGCCCCATGCCGCCGTCGCTTTCAGGAATCAGGATGCCGGTGAAGCCCATTTCGGCGAACTGTTTCCATAGGTCATGGCTGAAACCATCCTTGCATTCCATGTCGCGATATTTGCGGAAATGGGTGGTCGGGGCTTCGGTTTTCATAAAGTCGCGCGCGCTGTCGCGCAGCATATTTTGGTCTTCGTTCAGGGTCATTGCCATAAATATCTCCCTCTCCCCTTCAGGGGAGAGGGCCGGGGAGAGGGGGAGTCCTCAAATCCGGCCCATAAATTGATTTGCAGAGTGAGCTTTACAGCCCCCTCCCCTAACCCCTCCCCTGAAGGGGAGAGGGAACTAAAAATTCACCCGCCCGGCATTTCCAATATCCGTTTCGACACCACATTCAGCATCACTTCGCTGGTTCCGCCTTCAATACTGTTCGCTTTGGTGCGCAGCCAGTTGCGCGCTTTCGATCCGCCGCCGGATTTCTCGCTGTCCCATTCCAGTGCCTGCGACCCGCCGATGGCCATCACCAGCTCGTGGCGTTTTTTGTTCAGCTCTGTGCCGACATATTTCATCAGGTTGGAATAAGCCGGATGCGCCTTTCCAGATTTCCATTCGTCCATGAACCGCTCGCCGTGCGCACGGAAGGTCAAATTGTCGACGTCGAACAGCGCCATTTGCGCGCGCAAGACAGGCTCCTCGGACAGTGTCGCTTTCATTGCCGCGCCGATAGAAGTCACGCCGCCGTCGCCGCCCATGCCAGAAATCATCTCACGTTCATGCCCGAGCAGATACTTCGCGACGTCCCAGCCGCGGTTCAATTCGCCGACAATTTGGTGTTTGGGCACAACGACATTGTCAAAGAACGTCTCGCAAAATGGCGAGTTGCCAGAGATCAACTTGATCGGCTTGGTGGTCACGCCGGGGGTCGTCATATCAAACAACAGGAAACTGATACCCTGATATTTGTTGGTCTTATCGGTGCGAACAAGGCAGAATATCCAGTCGGCCTTGTCAGCGTAGCTGGTCCAGATTTTCTGTCCAGTGACCGACCAATGATCGCCTTTATCTTCGCCATAGGTTTGCATCGACACCAGATCGCTGCCCGATCCGGGTTCGGAATATCCCTGACACCAGCGGATTTCGCCGCGCGCAATCTGCGTCAAATAATGCACCTTTTGTTCTTCGCTGCCGAATTTCAAAAGCGCCGGACCAAGCATCCAGATGCCAAAACTATTGAGCGGGCTGCGGCAACCCAGCCTGGCCATTTCGGACTTCAGTATCTTCGTTTCCGCCGCTGACAGCCCGGCGCCGCCATAGGCTTTCGGCCAATCTGGTACGGTATATCCCTTGGCCACGCAGCGTTCGAGCCAAAGTTTTTGCGCGTCGTTTTGAAACACAACGTTGCGCCCGCCCCAGCAAATATCTTCGTCACCCTTTACCGGTTGTCGCATTTCAGGTGGGCAATTGGTCTCTAGCCAAGCGTTGGTATCTTGGCGAAACTGATCAAGATCAGTCATGAATCATCTCCTCGCAAATTCTGCCTGACGTTAATGGCACGAACGCCGCCAATGCAAGCGCCATGCTGCGATCTGTGATAAACGTAACGTCAATTGTAGCGGCATTGACAGCCGCCACGGCGCAGGCCAGCGTTAATCGGAGAGTGAGGAGTGTAACCGATGCGATTCGACCTTAGATTTCTGCGTGGACGGCATTAATGAAAGCTTCGCAGCACCTGCCTATTTCGACCAAAATATTCCATGGCATTGGCTCCATTGCTTATGGCATTAAGGACAATGGTTTCGGAACATTCCTGCTGATATTCTATAATCAGGTCGTTGGTCTGGATGCCGGACTGGTTTCGCTGGCGCTGATGATCGCGATGTTCGCCGACGCACTCGCCGATCCGCTGATCGGTCATTACAGCGACAATACCTACACCCGATGGGGCAAACGGTTGCCGTGGCTGTATCTTGCGCCGCTGCCGCTCGCCTGTTCCTGGATGCTGCTATGGAGCCCGCCGGAAGGTTTGGGCAATTGGATCATCTTGTACCTGATAATAGCTGCAATATTGGTGCGTGTGCTGGTTTCGTCATACGAAATTCCGGCGGCATCGTTGATCCCCGAATTGACCAAGGATTATGACGAGCGGACGCAGGTGATGCGGTTCCGCTATCTGTTCGGCTGGGCATCGGGGTTGTTGACGTTATTTCTTGCTTACACAGTATTTCTGGTTCCCGACGCCGCGCATCCAGTGGGCCAATTGAACGCAAACGGATATTGGAAATTAGGACTGTTCGGCGCGATTGGGATGCTGGCAGCCACATTGATTTCCGCCTTGGGGCAGCACAAGCGGGTGGCACATTATCCAGCCGAGAAACCTCTGCGGCTAGGGTTGCGGCATGCCTTTGGCGAAATCCGCGAGTCGTTGAGTCATCCAGCTGCAGTGACATTGATGTTCGGCGCGCTGCTGATGTACACCAGCCAAGGAATAACTTTTGCCATCGGCAACTATCTCTATCTATATGGCTGGCAGTTTTCCGGTGCAGCATTTGCATTCTATCCGGTGATATTGTTCTTCAGTGTTGTTTCCGCATTCTTCATAGTTGCGCCGTTGACGAAGCGGTTCGGTAAAAAGGCGGTTGCAATTTACACCGGGCTGGTCGCGATGACGATGTGGAGTATTCCCTATACGTTGGCGGTATTGGATATTTGGCCGCAGGCAGGCTCAAACCTATCTACTTATGGTATTTTTCTGTTCGCCTTTTTAACCAACGCGTTATCGGTAACGGTGATGATCACCGCGCAATCGATGGTCGCCGATATTGTCGAGGCCTCGCAATTGCAAACCGGCCGCCGTTCCGAAGGTGTGTTTGCCGCCGGATGGTTCTTCACCCAGAAATGCGGAACCGGAATAGGTATATTTCTGTCGGGCATGATAATTAAATTCTCCGGTTTCCCGGACAAAGCCGTGCCCGGGCAAGTGCCGGAGGAGATTATCGACAGCCTATTTTTATGCTATATCGTCGGCGTCGCGATTTTGGCTATCGCCGCTGCATTTATATTCCGCAAATTCCCGATCAGCCGCAGCGACCATCAGGACCGATTGCGGCAACTGGCGTTGGCGGATTAGGTCAGGCTGAATAAATAAAGCAGTAACAAGGCTGGCATATTGTTTCTGACCATGCCAAGTTAATCGAGTGATTAAAAGAAAAGGATACCTGATTCATGGATTTCGACCTCAACGAAAAACAGACATACTGGCGCGACCGCGTGCGCGATTTTATCGAAGCCAATATCCGCCCGCGCGTGCCGGATTATGCGGCCGAACAGGCGACTGGCGAACGCTGGAAAGTGCTGCAAGTCGTTGAGGAATTGAAGGTCAAGGCCAAGGCAGCGGGAATATGGAACCTGTTTATGCCGCCATCGTCCGGGCATCCCCATGTTGACGATACGATCGGTTTTGAAGGCCCCGGCCTGACCAATATGGAATACGCACTTTGCGCCGAAGAAATGGGCCGCGTCGGTTTTGCTTCTGAAGTTTTCAACTGTTCCGCGCCCGACACCGGCAACATGGAAGTGTTTATGCGCTATGCCACGGCTGAGCAAAAATTGAAGTGGATGATTCCGTTGATGAACGGCGAAATCCGTTCTGCGTTCTTGATGACCGAACCGGCGGTGGCATCGTCCGACGCCACCAATATCGAAACCCGTATGGTCCGTGACGGTAATGATTATGTCATCAATGGCCGCAAGTGGTGGTCGTCTGGCCTCGGCGATCCGCGCTGCAAAATTGCGATTGTCATGGGCAAAACCGATACCGAAGCGAAACGTCATGCACAGCAATCACAGATCCTCGTGCCTATGGATGCGCCGGGTGTAAACATCATCCGCCATCTGCCCGTCTTTGGCTACGACGATGCACCGCATGGCCACATGGAAGTTGAATTGAAGGATGTTCGGGTTCCGGTCGAAAACTGTCTGCTTGGCGAAGGGCGCGGGTTCGAGATCGCACAGGGGCGCCTTGGACCTGGCCGTATTCATCACTGCATGCGCACCATCGGCGTCGCCGAAGAAGCGCTGGAAAAAATGACCAAGCGCCTATTGTCGCGTGTCGCATTTGGCCGAACCATCGCGGAATTCAGCGTTTGGGAAGAACGTATTGCCCGTGCCCGCATCGATATCGAAATGACTCGCTTGCTCTGCCTGAAAGCGGCCGACATGATGGACAAGGTCGGCAACAAAGCGGCGTCTGCCGAAATCGCAATGATCAAGGTTCAGGCACCAAATATGGCGCTAAAAATCATCGACGATGCGATTCAGGCGCATGGCGGCGGCGGCGTTTCCGAAGACTTTGGCTTGGCCAGCGCCTACGCCCATCAGCGCACTTTGCGTCTGGCCGATGGTCCCGACGAAGTTCACTCTCGCGCCATTGCCCGGATGGAATTTGGCAAACATGGCGGACGCCCGTCATCGAGTGTTTCGTCGGGTGACATGGCGGCAACACGGTGAGTGACGGGGGGAGCTTTGCAGTAATATAGCCTCCTGTCCGTTCGCCCTGAGCTTAGCGAAGGATGAGACAAACGACCTGTCTTTCGGCAGGCCCGGGACGAACGTTAGTTTTGAAGCATTTTATACGCCTTTTGCAAAGGAAAGACATGAAAGCCGCAATCTTGATCGAACCGGGCAAACCGCTCGAAATCGAAGACGTTATGATATCAAACCCCGGACCGCATGAGGTGCTTATCCGCACTGCGGCCTGTGGACTTTGCCATAGCGATCTGCACTTCATCGATGGATTATACCCGCACCCCCTGCCCGCAATTCCGGGGCACGAGGCCGCGGGAATTGTCGAGGCGGTAGGCAGCGAGGTCCGCACGGTCAAGGTTGGCGACGCCGTCGTCACGTGTCTTTCGGCATTCTGCGGCCACTGCGAATTTTGCGTGACGGGGCGGATGTCCTTGTGTCTGGGCGCAGAAACGAGGCGATCCGCCAATGACGCGCCGCGCATTACCCGGCCCGATGGATCAGTGGTTCACCAGATGCTCAACCTGTCGGCGTTTGCCGAAATGATGCTGATCCACGAACATGCCTGCGTCCGGATCGACCCCGAAATGCCGCTGGACCGCGCCGCCGTTATCGGCTGTGCAGTCACCACCGGCGCGGGAACGATATTCAACGCGTGCAAGGTTACGCCGGGCGAGACTGTTGCGGTAATCGGCTGCGGCGGGGTTGGCCTGGCCACGATCAATGCCGCGAAAATCGCGGGTGCTGGCCGGATTATCGCGTGTGATCCTATCCCTGAAAAACGCGCGTTGGCCATGAAATTGGGCGCAACCGATGTTGTCGACGCGATGGCCGATGATGCAGCGGCACAAGTTCTGGAACTGACGAAAGGCGGCGTCGATCATGCGATTGAAGCAGTCGGCAGGCCAGCTTCTGGCGAACTCGCTGTCAAATCACTGAAACGCGGCGGGACGGCGACGATATTGGGAATGATGCCGTTGCAGCATTCGGTCGGCCTTAGTGCAATGGATTTGCTGTCGGGCAAGAAACTGCAAGGCGCGATCATGGGCGGCAACCGTTTTCCCGTCGATATTCCGCGTCTGGTTGATTTCTACATGCGCGGATTGCTCGATCTAGATAGCATCGTTGCCGAGACAATACCGCTGTCGCAGATCAACGAAGGTTTTGAAAAAATGAAGAAAGGCGACGCCGCACGATCGGTTATCGTATTCGGCCAGTGACCGAAATTCTCGATGCACAGGCCGCGTTTTCGGGCACGGTAACGCCCGAAGGTGCCGACCGGCTCGACGAGGCAAAGCTGACAACATGGATGCAAGCCAATGTTGAGGGCTTTGAAGGACCGATCACGATTGGCAAGTTTGCGGGCGGTCAATCCAACCCGACCTATCGGATCGATGCGAAGAGCAAGTCTTATGTTTTGCGGCGTAAACCGCTGGGCAAATTATTGCCCTCTGCCCATGCCGTAGACCGCGAGTTTCGGGTTATATCGGGCCTGCATCCCACTGGCTTTCCTGTCGCCAAGCCGTTCGGATTATGCACCGACGACGATGTTGCAGGCAGCATGTTTTATATCATGGATATGGTTGAGGGCCGGACCATCTGGGACGGGTCGATGCCCGGCAGCAATCCCGCTGAGCGCCGTGCTGTATATTTTGAAATGATCGATACGCTGGCCGCGCTGCACAACACCGATGTTGATGCCGCAGGGCTTTCTGAATTTGGCAAACCCGGCAATTATTTCGGGCGGCAAATTGAACGCTGGACCAAGCAATACCGGCTGTCAGAAACCGAAGTAATGCCCGAAATGGAAAGCCTGATCAAATGGCTGCCCGAAACGATGCCCGAACAAACCCGCGTCAGCGTGGTCCACGGCGATTACCGGATCGACAACATGATCTTTGCCAAGAATGAGGCAAAGGTAAAAGCGGTGCTCGATTGGGAACTGTCGACATTGGGCGATCCGCTGGCTGATTTCACCTATGTCGCGATGGCGTGGGTGACCGAAAACGAAGGCCGTTCTGGCGTCGCCGATCTGGACCGCGCCGCATTGGGCATTCCCGAACTGGACGAGATTGTGGCGCGTTATTGCGCGGCGACGGACCGAACGAGTGTGCCCGATATGAACTGGTATTTCGCCTATAATTTCTTCCGGTTGGCGGGGATTATTCAAGGCATAAAAAAGCGGGTCATCGACGGCACAGCCAATTCGGCACATGCCAAGAATATGTCCGAACGGGTAAAGCCGCTTGCCGACAGAGCGTGGCATTTCGCGCAAGCTGCGGGGGCGTAAAGAAATAGCCCTCTCCCCTTTAGGGGAGAGGGTTGGGAGAGGGGGCGAGTGCTTCCTACAACAATTATTAGGGCCGGTTTTGAGGACTCCCCCTCTCCCCGGCCCTCTCCCCTGAAGGGGAGAGGGAGATACAAAAATGTCATTATTCGATATGACCGGACAGGTCGCAGTTATCACCGGATCATCACGCGGTATTGGCCGGGCGACCGCTTTTGCGATGGCGGATCAGGGCGCAAAAGTCGTTATCTCCAGCCGAAAGCTGGACGCCTGCATTGCTACCGCAGGCGAGATCAACGCGAAATATGGCGCGGGTACGGCCATTGCGGTGGCGGCCAATATCTCGGACAAGGCCAGCCTGCAACATCTGGTCGATGAAACCCGAAAGGCATTTGGCAAGATCACCGCGCTTGTTTGCAACGCCGCATCGAACCCGCATTATGGCCCGTTGGCGGAGATCACCGACGAGGCGTTTACCAAAATCCTGACCAACAATATCGTCGCCAACAACTGGATCATCACTATGGTGGTGCCTGAAATGATCGCGCGTAAAGAGGGGTCGATTACAATCATTTCTTCTGTCGGCGGCCTGAAAGGTTCGACCACAATCGGCGCGTATTGCATTTCCAAGGCCGCCGATATGCAACTGGCGCGCAATCTGGCCGATGAATATGGGCCGCACGGTGTGCGCGTAAATTGCATCGCGCCGGGCCTGATCAAAACCGACATGGCAAAGGCGCTTTGGGACAATCCGGAAACACTTCGGCGTTCAACAGCGGGTTCATCGCTGCGCCGAATTGGCGAGCCGGACGAGATTGCGGGTGCAGCGGTATTTCTGGCCGCGCGGTCGGGCGCGTTTACGACCGGACAAACTTTCGTCATCGATGGCGGAGCAACATCAAGCGGCGGAGGAGCATCATAATGACGGCGATATCAAAGGGCGCACTAGCAGGCAAAGTAGCAATCATCACGGGCGCGGGTTCGGGCATCGGCCGCGCGTCGGCCATCCGCTTTGCTGCAGAGGGGGCGAAGGTCGTGCTCGGCGATATGAGCGACAGCGTCCATGAAACCGCAAAGATGATCGGAGATGCGGCAACCGCCATCCAAATGGATGCGGGCAAGGAAGAGGACGTTGCAAAGATCGTCGCGCATGCCATTGCCACCTTCGGCCATATCGACATTGCCTTTGCCAATGCGGGTATCTCTGGCGGCATGGAGGGGATATTCGACAACACCGTCGAGAACTTCACCGAAGTGCTGCGGGTCAATTTGATCGGTCCATGGCTGATGGTCAAACACGCAGGCAAGGCAATGGTTGATGCAGGCAATGGTGGTTCGATCATTCTGACCGCCAGCGTCGCGGGCATCCGTTCGGGCGCAGGCGGCCCACCTTATTCGGCATCGAAAGCAGGCGTTATCAACCTGACCAAAGTATCGGCGCAGCAGATGAGCGACACCGGCGTGCGGGTCAATGCGATCTGCCCCGGGTCTGACCGAAACCGGCATGACCAAACCGACTTTCGAATATGCCAAAGACAAGGGCGTCACCCATAAGCTGGGTCAACTGAATCCACTACGCCGCGGCGCGCAGCCCGAAGAGCTGGCCAATATGGCACTGTTCCTTGCCAGCGATCAGGCGAGCTATGTCAACGGTCAAGCCATCGCCGTTGACGGCGGCCTGTCTAGCTCACATCCGGTAACGCGGCAATTGACCGGGAAGACAGCAGTATGAGCATGGCCAGTGACTTGGGTTTCCTGCCCGACCGGCTGGACCGGATCGGCGCGCATATTCAGGCGAAGTATCTCGATACCGGATTGCTGCCCTTTGCCTCGCTGCTCGTCGGGCGCGGGGACGAGATTGCGCACCGTTGGACATCGGGCGTGGGCGAGGATGCGATCTTTCGCATCGCATCAATGACCAAGCCGGTCACCTCGATTGCGTTCATGCAACTGGTCGAACAGGGCAAGGTGGCGCTATCCGATCCGGTTGCTAAATACCTGCCGGAATTTGCCGACGTTGGCGTATTCGTGGCGGGCGGGGGCAATGTTCCGTTCGTCACGCGGCCGCCAGCAACGCCGATGCGGATCGTCGATTTGCTGCGGCATACCAGCGGACTGACCTACAGCTTTCAGGAACGAACGCCGGTCGATGCCGAATATCGCCGCACCGATATCGAAAGCTGGGGCAAATTTAACAGCGCCGAGTTTATCGCGGGCCTCGCCAAAATCCCGCTGCAATTTGATCCCGGTTCCAGCTGGAACTACTCAGTATCCACTGACGTTTTGGGTGTGATTGTCGAGCGGATATCGGGCATGTCACTGGGCGATTATTTTCAAGCAAATATTTTCGCGCCGCTGGCCATGACCGACACCTCGTTTCAAGTGGATGCGGCACAGACATCCCGCTTGCCCGACAGCTTTGCATGGCATCCGCGCGACAAGATGACGCCGAACGATCCCGGCGGCGCGAAAAGCGCATGGGCACGCGGGTTCAAATTCGAATCCGGCGGCGGCGGCCTTTCATCGACCGTGGCCGACTATCACCGCTTCTGCCGGATGCTGCTCAATGGCGGCGCGCTGGACGGCAATCAGGTTATCAGCCCGAAAACGCTGGAACTGATGACAGCCAACCATTTGCCCGGCGGCGGCGATTTAACCCAGCATTCGAACGCTTTGTTTAGCGAGGCGGAGAATGCGGGCACAGGTTTCGGCTTGGGCTTTGCGGTAACAATGGATCCAGCGCTAACCATGGTTCCCGGCAGCGCAGGCGAGTTTTTCTGGGGCGGCATGTATTCGACCGCATTTTTTGTGGACCCGGTCGAGGACCTCTGCATGGTGTTTATGACCCAGCTGATGCCGTCCAGCACCTATCCCGTCCGCCGCGAAATCCGCACCATGATCTATTCGGCGCTCAGCGCATAACCCACCAATAGGAGTTCTCCCATGCAGTCCGTTACTACTCAGCGCCACGATGATATTCTGGTCATCACTGTCAACAATCCGCCGGTCAACGCGCTTAGCTGGCATGTGCGTCAGGGCTTGAAGGACGGCGTCGCTGAGGCATTGGGCGATGATAGTATAAAGGCCGCCGTCCTGATCTGTGATGGCAGTACATTTATTGCGGGCGCGGATATCACCGAGTTTACGCAGGCACCGAAGGAACCCGCTTTGGGAGCGACGCTGGACGCCATGGAAACCGCGACCAAGCCGATCATCGCCGCAATCCACGGCACTGCGTTTGGGCGGCGGATTGGAAACCGCGCTCTGCTGTCATTACCGGATCGCTGTGCCATCGGCTAAGCTCGGTGTCCCTGAAGTCAAGCTTGGCCTGTTACCCGGTGCAGGCGGGACGCAGCGGTTGCCGCGTCTGGTTGGCGTTGAGGCAGCGGCGGCGATGTGTTCGGGCGGCGAGCCTGTTCCCGCCGCCAAGGCGCTGGAAATGGGCCTGGTCGATGCGCTGGCAGGTGAAGGCAGCCTTGCCGCCGACGCCATTGCCTTTGCCCGCGCGATGATCGCCAAAGGGCCGCGCGCTACCCGCGATTTGCCGGTCAAGGGCGACGCCGCTATGATCGAACAGCTCAAGGCCGCCAACGCGCGCAAGTGGAGGGGCTTTGACGCACCTTACGCCAATTTGGCTTGCGTAGAAGCGGCGACACGGCTTCCCTTTGATGAGGGCATGGCGTTTGAACGCACCGAGTTTATGAAGCTGATGATGGGCAGCCAATCAGCGGCGCAGCGGCACATGTTCTTTGCCGAACGCCAAGCCGCAAAGATCGACGGCCTCGCCAAGGACTTGCCCTTGCGCGATATCAAAAAGGTCGGGGTAATCGGTGCAGGTACCATGGGCGGCGGAATTTCAATGAATTTCCTCGCCAAGGGCATCCCCGTCACCATCGTCGAAATGGTGCAGGAAAATCTGGACCGCGGCGTCGGTGTCATCCGCAAGAACTACGAAGCCAGCGCCGCCAAGGGCCGGTTCACCACCGAACAGGTCGCCGCAATGATGGCCGCGCTGACGCCAACTCTCAACCTGGAAGATTTGGCTGATTGCGATCTGGTGATCGAGGCAGTGTACGAAAGCATGGACGTCAAAAAAGAAGTATTCGGCAAACTTGACAAGATCTGCAAACCCGGCGCGATTCTGGCATCGAACACCAGTTATCTGAACGTCGATGAAATCGCCGCCAGCACTTCGCGGCCGCAAGATGTGCTCGGCATGCATTTCTTCTCGCCCGCCAATGTCATGAGGTTGCTGGAGGTTGTGCGCGGCGAAAAGACTGCCGATGATGCATTGGCAACGGCGATGGCGATTGGCAAAAAGATCGGCAAAGTCGCGGTCGTTGCGGGTGTATGTCACGGCTTTATCGGCAACCGGATGCTGTCGCAGCGGCAGGGACCGGCCAACCAATTGCTGATGGAGGGTGCAACCCCGGCGCAGATTGACAAGGTGCATACCGATTTCGGCATGCCTATGGGGCCATTCCAAATGAGCGATCTGGCCGGGCTCGACATTGGCTGGCACCGTGATCCCACCAAAGTTGAAACGATCCGCGATGCATTGTGCGCGGCGGGACGTTTTGGCCAAAAAAACACCAAGGGCTTTTACGATTATGACGAAAAGCGCGTCGGCACGCCAAGCGCCGAGGCGCTGGCCATCATCGAGGATTTCCGGTCGAAATCAAACCTGCCCAAGCGCGATATTACCGATCAGGAAATCATCGAACGCACGCTTTATCCGATGGTCAATGAAGGCTATCTGATTCTGGAAGAAGGCAAAGCGCAGCGCGCATCGGATATCGATGTCGTCTGGGTGTACGGCTATGGCTGGCCGGTATATCGCGGCGGCCCGATGTTCTGGGGCGACCTGGAGGGTGCGGGCAAAATTGCCGAAGCACTGGAGCGCCACGGCGTTAAAGTTGCGGCCAGTTTGAAAGCTAAAGCTTGAAGGTAGCTCAGGGCCAAAGCCCATCGCGCATTACTACTTGCAATGTAGGATTTGTTCTGGGAACGAAGGGCATAGCCGGTTTTTTACCGGCTGGCTCTTTGACATTGTTGGCGGTGTAAAGTGGGATGGCATATAGTTGCACCGTAGTACTGAGCCTGTCGAAGTACGCGTTACCGTGAAGCGCCCGTAGGCAGGCTCAGGGCTGCGGTTAAATTTCAACCTTATGGCATAACGGCATGGCATTCGAATTGAACCAAAACCGTTCGTGCTGTCTCCCGGCGGGTCGATGTCGAAGTACAGGTTGTCTTGTCACTCCCTTCGAAACCACCCCGCAAATAGGCAAAAACAAAATCCTACAAAAAAACACGATGTAGGAAATAATCGAACGTCATTCTTTCGCGATAGTTCAAAATAGGCGTCAATCTTGTCAACTAGGTGTCAACTTGGGCGTTTTCAGGCCCTGGGCCATGTAGGAAAATTTAGCGGGCCTATTCAATTCCCAGAACATCGGACATCGTGTAGCGCCCCGGCGTCCTGCCAACCAACCACATGGCCGCTTTTACAGCGCCGGTAGCAAACACGGCGCGGTTTTCGGCGCGGTGAATCAATTCTATGCGTTCATTGTCGGCGGCGAATATAACAGTGTGATCCCCGGCCACGCTGCCTCCGCGCATTGATGCGAAACCGATGCTGCCGCGTTGCCGCGCGCCGGTAATTCCGTCACGGCCACGTTCGCTATTGGCAGCAAGGTCAATAGCCCGGCCGCTCGCTGCTGCTTCGCCCAGCAATAAGGCAGTGCCCGATGGCGCATCAACTTTGTGCCGGTGGTGCATTTCGGCAATTTCAATATCCCAATCCGGCCCCAATCGCGCCGCCGCTTGCCGCACCAATGCCGCCAACATGTTGACGCCGAGCGAGGTATTGCCCGTCTGCAACACCGCAATATCGCGCGCTGCATCGTCGATCAGAAAGTGGTGGCGCTCCTCTATCCCGGTGGTGCCGATGACGATCGCCTTGCCGGATTGCACGCAGGCATCAAGATTGGCCTCAAGCGCAGAAGGACTGGAAAAATCGACAAGGACATCGCAAAGCATCGCCAATGCTGCGGCGTCGCCGCCCTGATCAATGCCGCCAGCCAGCACCGCGCCTGCATCGGCAATCGCTGAGGTCAGAGCTTGCCCCATCCGTCCCTTGTTGCCGATTATTCCGATCTTTGTCATGCTTGTCTGCCCTTATGTTTCGTGCTTCATGGGGCAGATGACGGAAATTCGCAACATCGTGATCTTAACCGGCGCCGGAATAAGCGCGGAAAGCGGTATTGATACCTTTCGGTCCGAAGGCGGGCTGTGGGAAAAGCATCGCATCGAAGATGTGGCGACCCCCGAAGCTTTTGTTCGCAATCCCGATTTGGTGCTGCGTTTCTATGATATGCGCCGCGCCGCAATCCAAGTGGCTCAGCCCAACGCGGCACATTTTGCTTTGGGAAGGCTCGCCAGCGAATGGGCTGGGCAGGCACGCGGCGATCTCACTATCGTCACCCAGAATGTCGATGACCTGCACGAACGCGGCGGCGTTGATCCGGCGGGTGGTGCAAATTTAATCCACATGCATGGCACGCATTTGACCGCATATTGCCTGGCCTGTGACGGACGGCCGGTGTGGCGCGGTGCATTGATTGACCGGCCCGCCTGCCCGCTTTGCGACAGCTCTGGTACGCTGCGCCCTGACGTCGTCTGGTTCGGGGAAATGCCTTACCGCTTGCCCGAAATTGACGCCGCCTTACGCCGTGCCGATTTGTTCGTCAGCATTGGCACATCGGGCGCGGTATATCCTGCGGGGGGCTATGTTCGCCGGGCAAGGGCAGATGGTATCCGCACGCTGGAACTTAACCTGGAGCCGAGCAAAGGTAGCGACTGGTTTGACGAAGCTCGCTATGGTCCGGCGACCGAGGTTGTGACGGCATGGGTCGACGAAATTCTGGGAACGGATTGATTGGGATTGTTCGGACGGGCGCGGCTGAAATGAAGTAGCTACCGCTTCAACGTCACTAGATTCCGTCACATAGAACCGGTAGCTTTAACTCTGTGATCAGCCGCTTGATTTCAGACTTCGCAGTCGGCGCGGCCTTTGCAAATTCAGGTATGAACTTGAGGTCAAGCATTGTCAGGCCCATGAGAAACAGATCGCGATATGCCACGCGTTCCCCAAGGCCGCTTGCCAACCGGAATCCCGCCTTTGGTGCAAGATCCGCCAGGGCTTCATCTATCTTTGTTTGATTGTGGCTGCGCACGGAACTGGTGCGGTTTGGCATCACCAACCAATCAAAGGGCGGTTGGTTTTGGTGATCGCGGGCTTCACGCAATTCCTGCACCAAACGCGCAAACGGGCCAAAACTCTTCAACTTCATGGTGAAAGGATCATAACAACCAAGCAAATCAAGGTCGACAAACGAGTTGTTGATCGGGGTGATAAGCGTATCGGCCATCGCAATGGCGCGGCGTGCAAATGGCGAGTCATGGCCGGCAACATCAATGATAATGAAATCAGCCGCGCTGCCGACCCGGGCAATTTCTTGCGCCAACATTGCGCCGGTTTGCTGGTTCACGGTAACATAGCGGGGCTGCGGCAAATCAATCTTCAGGCGTCTGCCCGTACCCTCACGGTTTTCAAGCGCACGTGATAGTGTTTTTTGGCGGCTGTCGAGGTCAAAAACCGCGACGTTGTGCCCTGCATTGCCCAAGGCGACGACGGTATGGAATGCCAATGTAGATTTACCAACGCCGCCCTTTTCATTCGCAAACACGATGACATGCGCGTCGATATGCGGGCGTCTTTTCAACTCGCGAGAAATCAACAAGGCGTCATTGCCGAGCAGTCCAGGCGCCATTTCGCGGCGCGCAAACCGGCGCGGCGCGTCCAATTCGATATCGGTTAAGGCATTGGTCATTCGGCCCCCACAATCCGGCGTCGCGCTGTAACACAACTCGCCAGACGTTGAAACTATTACCTATTTGAACAAGAACGCAATAGTTATCCACAGAACTGGCAGCAAGTTTACAAATGATTGCGCCAACGGTCGCGCAATCGGCCGTCAACCTATCCCGTTGCAAATCGCAATTGAATGCTTATTCTAACGCATGATTACATAGCTGCTTCGCGTTAGTAACGGGCTGCAGTCAAATAAGGAGCCGCCAAATGAGCCAGACACTTTCCGATTATACGCCGCCAGAAGTCTGGAAATGGGACAAAGTGAACGGCGGCCAGTTCGCCAATATCAACAGACCGACAGCCGGGGCGACACACGACAAAGCCCTGCAAATTGGTAAGCATCCGCTGCAGCTTTACTCGCTGGGAACGCCCAATGGCGTGAAAGTAACGATCATGCTGGAGGAGTTGCTGGCGTTGGGGCATGCGGGCGCAGAATATGATGCATGGCTAATCAACATCCGCGATAGCGATCAATTTGGCAGCGGTTTTGTGGCGGCGAACCCCAATTCAAAAATTCCGGCGCTGGTAGATCATAGCACCGATACACCAACGCGGGTTTTTGAATCAGGATCGATCCTGCTTTACTTGGCAGAGAAATTTGGCGCCTTAATTCCAACCGATCCGGCCAAGCGGGTAGAGACGATCAACTGGTTGATGTGGCAAATGGGCAGCGCGCCTTATTTGGGCGGTGGTTTCGGCCATTTCTATGCTTACGCACCGACGAAAATCGAATATTGCATTGACCGGTTTGCGATGGAAGTAAAACGGCAATTGGACGTGCTTGATCGTCATTTGGCGGAAAATGAATATATGGCCGGTGAATATAGCATCGCCGATATCGCCATTTGGCCTTGGTACGGGGCGGTTGCGCGCGGAGTCGTCTATGATGCTGGGACATTTTTGCAGGTGCAGGACTATAAACATCTGCAAAGATGGACCAACCAAATCGGTCAGCGTAGAGCGGTGACGCGTGGCTTAATGGTCAATCGCCCATTCGGTCCACCTGAACAGCAATTGCTCGAGCGCCATGATGCCAGCGATTTTGAACTACGCACCTTAGACAAATTACAAGCAGCGGAATAAAAAAAGAGAGCCAGACTTGAACTTTTCGCGTTTACAAGAACGTCTTAAGTTCAGCGAGAAAGCGATCAAACTGGTCATGGTGCAACCAGTGCCCGGCATTTTCAAACTCGATAACCTTGGCGGTTTTGAAATCGGCGATGCGGCCATCTTTTTCGGGATTTGAAGCCCAGCTATCCGCGCCGTATAGCATTAAAACCGGGCAAGTGATCGAACCCCAAATTGCCTTTAATTCCTCGTTCGGCATGTCGAATGCGGACCAAATATTGAGGTAATTGTCGAACTTCCATGTCCAGCTGCCGTCTTCGTTTCGGCTAATTCCGTGGACGGTCAGGTGACGGGCTTGCTCATCGGTCAGGTAAGCATTTTCCGCTTTCATGCGCTCTAATGCAGCCTCTAGGCTAGGATAACGTTTGGGGATCCGCCCAGCCGCCTTTCGCTTTTCATCGACCCAATTGCGGAACCGCTGGCCAATGCCAATCGCGGCGCGTTCTGCCAGCATTGTCGGCGATGGCCCCAACCCCTCAATCGCGACCAGTTTGCGGACGTTTTCGGGATATAGTCCGGTATAGCGAACAGCAATGTTACCGCCCATCGAGTGCGCCACAATTGTGACCGGAGCTAGGTCCAGTTGATGGATCAACTGCGCCAAATCATAGACAAACGGTGCCATTTCATAGTTACCGTCAGGTGACCAGGCGCTATCGCCATGGCCGCGCAAATCGGGTGCGATCACGTGCCAGTCTGAGCGTAATTCCTCCGCTACCCAATCCCAGCTCCGGCAATGATCCCTGCCGCCGTGAATCAACAACAACGGCGGCGCGTCCGGATTGCCCCAATCGGCATAATGCAATTTGAGCCGCTGGGAAATGAAGCTGTTTGAAGTTGGGCCAGAGAGAGTCATGCCGATTGTACAAGCGGATTTGGCCGCGTTCGTCTAGTAGGAAACTGTTTCGATTAACAATCCCCTTGCAAACCGCTTCAGCCAAACTTGTCGCGCGCCACGCCTTGCCAGTTATCTTCGTTCGGCGAAGAACGATTGCAACATCAAAGCTGCTTCATCTGATGAAATACCCGAATAAACCTCTGGCCGGTGGTGGATGGTCGGCTGGGTAAACAATTTGGGGCCATGTTCAACCGCGCCGCCCTTTGGATCGCTCGCTGCATAATAGAGCCGTCGAATTCGGGCGTGGGCGATGGCTCCGGCGCACATCGCGCATGGTTCCAATGTAACCCAAATGTCGCATTCGGATAAGCGGTCGCTGGCCAATGCCGCCGCCGCAGCGCGCATTGCGACAATTTCTGCATGGCCGGTTGGATCATGTTTCTCTCGCGTCTGGTTTGCGCCGCGCCCTATTATTTGGCTTTGAAATACAACGATCGCGCCAACGGGAACTTCGCCCATATCTGCGGCGCGCCGGGCCAATAGCAGGGCTTCATCCATAAATTTGCGCGCGTGGGATAATGGCATGGTTGCCGATTAGCCGTTTTCATGCCGCAATACCACATCGGAAGCTTGACCTTTCACCCGTTCAGCGTTAGTGGCAGCGACTTTCCGGGAATACTGATTCCCATGTATATTTTAACAATAGGATTTTCCCATGGCTCGCATCTGCGAATTGACCGGCAAAGGCCGTATGGTAGGCAACAATGTCAGCCACGCCAACAACAGAACAAAGCGCACGTTCCTGCCAAACTTGCAGAATGTGACTTTGCTGTCGGACGCGCTGGAGCAGGGTTTCAAATTCCGCGTTTCAACCCACGGCCTACGTTCGGTTGAACATGTTGGCGGCTTAGACAATTGGTTGCTGAAAACTTCCGATGATAAATTGAGCACCAACGCACGTAAGATCAAAAAAGAAATCGGCAAGAAGCAGCTTGCGGCTTAATCGCTGGTAATCTCTGCTCGGCGCGAGAGAAGAGCGCCAGCCTTACAAAGATTCAAAACCGGGGGCATTGATTGCTTCCGGTTTTTTGATTTCGTCGGTCAGCGCAAACTTCAGCAATATGGTTTGTTGCCATATATTAAAGTTATTATCCGAGATCATCCAGATAACCGTGCGCCCGTTTTCCTGTGTAATGGCGAGCCCCTCCATATTGTCGACCAGCAGCGGTGATTTTAGCGTCGCGAACAACTTGCCCTGCACCGTTTCGCCGCGTCTTATCATATCAGGATCAATCAGCGTCAACTTCGCTGCAAACCCCTCTGGAAAGCTGATCCGACGGTTCAGTATCAACATCCGGCCATCGGGTAAAATCGCTGCGTCAGTTGCCTTATACCCTGTAGGCGGGCGGTATCCAAAAGGGAAATAACTGGTGCCCGGTTCCACTGGATCGCCAGAAAACATCAACGCCATATATCCGCCGCCGGGCATATCCATACCTTCTGAAAACACAGCAAAGCGGCCGCCTGGCAAACGCACGATTGCTTCTGCTCCGCTGTTGCTGCCCCATAACCGCATTTCACGCGCTGTGAATTTCCCGTCTATCCTTGAAAAAGACGGCGTAAACCGGCGAATGGCATGCTTGCCTTCATAGGATATCCAAAACTGTCCGCTGGCCGGATCATAAGCGATACCCTCCGAATCCTTGTCTTCATAACCGATATCCGGCCCCATCGTCCCGGGCAGCGGCGCAATGAATGGATGATCTGCCCGTGTGTCATTGGTCAAGCCGAAACCAATCAGCGTGCCCGCATCGCTAAGCCCGGCGAAGCGTCCATCGCGCAGCGCCATTAGTGCCGAAATGCCGCCAAAATCACTGTTGTTACTTTTTAGCCGCCATGCCTTCAAAAATGTTAGCCCGCCGACGGTCTTTAAGTCCGGGCGTCCGGGATCGAGCATCAACGGCGTCAGCGCAATGTCTTGGCTGTTGTTGTGGTGAACATACCGCAACCCGCCGATACTAAGTACCAGCAGAGCAATCAACAACAGTGACCGGAAAATTCGAACGAGCATTGATCGCTGCATAGCTGCGCAATATCCGGAACCCAAGCATGAACAACAGATAACGCAACTGTTCAGCAAATGATCAAGTTTGATGAACTAGAAGATGAATCGTTGGGGCATAAAACTTGGGCTGATTGATCGAAATTTGCTGTTGCACATTTTGCGAAGACTGGCCGGATCGAAATGGAGAATATCATGAGCTTTACAAAATCAATTGCCGGCCTCGTTCTAGCTGCAACCGCAATCACCGGCGTTACGGCAACTTCTGCGGAGGCGCATGGCCGCAAACATCATCGCCATCATCAGCAACAATATTATGATAACGGATACAGCAACTATGATCGCGGTGATCGCGGCTATAGCAACTATAACCGTGGTGACCGATATGACCGTTATGACGACCGCCGCGATTATCGCCGTGACAGCCGTTGCAGCAACGGAACCGGCGGTACAATCATCGGCGCTGTCGCAGGCGGCCTGGTTGGTGACCGCGTTGCCCGCCGGGGCAGCCGCACCGAAGGCACAATCATCGGTGCAGCCGTAGGCGCATTGGGCGGCCGCGCACTGGACAAAGCGAGCAGCCGTTGCCGGTAACATTTTCGAATTTCTGAACGGCGATGGTCCCTGAACCTTTTCATCGCTGAACGGAATCTCCGATATTCGTCGGGGCAAGAGGGACCAGTACAGTAATGTGCTGGTCCTTTTTTGTTAGGTCGTTTCCATTCCCGCAGGGGCAAGCTTAGCAATCGTCATGTTGCCAAAATAATTGCCTACATGGTCCAAGGCCGAAAATGCCCAAGTTGACACCTAGTTGACAAGATTGACGCCCATTTTGAACTATTGCGAAAGAATGGCATTCGATTATTTCCTACATCATGGTTTTTTGTAGGATATTGTTTTCGCCGATTTTCGGGGGCGGCATGGGCATTTGGAGCATGATGGCTTTAGTTTGAAGCACATCGTCATTGCGAGCGAAGCGAAGCAATCCAGAGCCTGCGTAAGCCACCCTGGATTGCTTCGTCGCTTCGCTTCTCGTGGGTGACGATGTGCTTCAAATGCACCCCCACATGGA
>CAWDID010000027.1:0-45999 GCA_963802245.1 uncultured Alphaproteobacteria bacterium
AAACATTGAGGAAAGGGTGAGAAAAAATTTGGGCCGCCCAGAAGGCGATGGTGCGCTTAACAATTTTAAGTTGTGTGGTTTAATCCTTCCCCCCAAGCCGCCCCTTACCATACCCCGTCATCACAAACTTGCTTTTTGACTCATATGTAAAATTGTGTAATGATAGCATACTAAGAGTCGTTCTCGAAACGACCACATCTACTGGGCCGCATGGATTGACCGCAACGTGGGTGGATTTAATGGTACTTAGAAAATTTTTTGAAGCGCGAAAGCGCAAGGATCGCGACGCAAGTGAGCTTAGCTCCATGCGGATTGATTATGGTTCCGATATGAAAGCTGTTTTGTGGCAACGTGCCAATGATGACACGCTGCGTGATCGTGACCGTCAGCATTGGCAACGATTGCTGAAAAAAGCGGAACGGATTTCGGCATAGCCCCGAGACCCGAATTTTTGCCAGTCGGGTACTGGCGCAGTACGGCCGCTTACAAAGTCGCCGAAATATTTTGATCGGCTGACCTATGAATAGGGTGGCCTGAAAAGTTTGAGTTTGTGTTCGCAACCTACCCGCGCCCCGAACCCCAACGGGTAGGAATATTGCGACGCGGCCCTTGGCTGCCCGTCCCCCGGCAGTCAGGGGTCTTTTTTTTGCTTAGCTGCGTTTCGCGCTAAGAATTTGGTATCTCGACCGGCTTTTTGTCGGCGCATACTTTTATCGCAGCGGGATCGGGACGTTTTCCCGTCGCTTCAAACCTTGCGAAATATCCTTTAACCTCGGGCCGTTCGGCAAATCCGGTCAGCCGGTATCCAGTCGCTTCAAATTCGCAAAACAGCAATTTGGGCGGGATGCCGTGGCTGTCCGTTGGGCGATCCCGGTCAACCACAATCACCTGTCCGCCTTTGATCAACGCCGGTCGCAATCGCCATAGAAATGCGTAAGGCTCGCTCACTTCATGGTACATATGCACCAGAAAAATGCGGTCAAAACTATTTTCTGGAAGGCGCGGATCGTCGGTGGCTCCCGGTTTTATCGCGACATTATCCAGCCGGTCACGCGCCACCCGCTCACCCAGCCGCTGCAATGCGCCGGCATTGATATCTTGCGCCAGCACGCGGCCCTTTTCCCCGACACGCTTCGCCAGACGGATTGTATAATATCCCTCGCCAGCGCCAATATCGGCAACGGTAAAGCCCGGCTTCATTTCTGCCCAGTCCATCACCAAATTGGCCTCGCCAGCCTCATCACGCGCCGCTTCGGTTGAAAACTGGGTAGCGGAAGCTTTGGACACAGGACGAAAAGGCCTAGGAAATTCGAGCGAAGTTTCCGGCCGGTCGCTGTCTTGCACCACTGGTCTGCAAGCCGACGCCGCGATTGTCAGCAAAGCCAGCGCCAATAAGGATTGCAGATTGCTCAATTTCATCGGCCATGCCTTATCGCCGGTCTGCGTCAGATAGAAGCATTTTGTTTAGCAATTTGATCGTGTTTCAGTATGAACTTGACGGGGCAATCAGCTTTAACCGCCAAACAAACCGCCCTGCCGCACGTTACGCCGCATTATCGCCGTCTTCATTTGACATTAACCATATCTCTCCACAGTAGAGCGGACGGGTGTTAGGCCCGTTCTTGGTTCAGGGAATATCAGTGTTCGAAGCGCGAAAATCCGAATTTGAATTTGATTTTGCAATTGGAAATGCGGCCGGACGTCTTGCCGCTGGATCCTTTGGTAAAGCGGGTCGCAAAGACGAAGTCGGCATTGTCGACGCTATGCGGACACCGCTGCGTAATGCGCCAACTGAAACCCTGCGCGAAAAACTGGCGGCGATGGATTTAACGCCAGATTTGGGCGATGGAATTGGTTCTTTGCGGTGGTTTCGCGGACTTGGTACATTGACGGGATTAACCGCGCTTGCATTGGCTTTGCTGCCTGATTTTGGTCCGCTATATGGCGCACAATCGCCCTTGCCCAATGCCGCAGAGTTTGAAGAAGCCCGCGCGCAAATGATTATGCCCATCGCCTTTGGCAGCGATAGCGGTCGCCGGATGGCGGCAAACGAAAATGTCGTATCCTTGGCCGCCAGCCCGGAACGACCAACCATTGAAATGACCGCAACTTTGGGCCGCGGTGACAGTTTTGCCCGCGTGCTGCAACGCGCCGGAGTGGGTGGAGGTGAGGCAGCACGCATCGCCAGTATGGTTTCAGATGCCGTCAATTTGGCCGATATCAGCGCCGGTACACCTATGGAAATAACGTTGGGCAGCCGCACGTCGCGCACGGCGGCACGGCCTGTGCAATCGCTTTCATTTCGCGCGCGGTTCGATTTGAACGTCGCGGTACTGCGCAGCGGCAATGCGCTGCAACTGGTTCGCAAACCGATAAAAGTGAACGATACACCGCTGCGCATTCGCGGTATTGTCGGCCAAAGCCTGTATAAATCCGCGCGCGCGGCGGGGGCGCCGGGCAGTGCAATTCAAAGCTATCTGAAGATCATTGCCGGACGGACGAACCTGTCAAACCTGCGGGCCGCCGATGAATTTGATATCATAATTGATTATCGGCGGGCGGAAACAGGAGAGACCGAAACGGGGAATCTGTTGTACGCCGGATTGGACCGAGACGGAAAATCAGCCATCCAAATGTTACAGTGGAAATCAGGCGAAAACAGCCAGTGGTTCGAAGCATCTGGCGTCGGCGAAACCCGGGGTGCAATGGGACGTCCGGTGAGTGGTCCCATTACATCCGGATTTGGATCGCGGCGGCATCCCGTTTTGGGGTACAGGCGAATGCATAGCGGTTTGGATTTTGGCGCGAGCCATGGCACACCAATCTATGCCGTCACCGACGGGCGCGTTGTTTATGCGGCCCGCAAGGGCGGATACGGCAATTTCGTACAAATCAACCATGGGGGCAATTTGGCGACCGGTTATGGCCACATGAGCCGGATCGCCGCACGCAACGGCCAAATAGTCAGGCGTGGCCAGATTATCGGTTACGTCGGTTCGACCGGCCTGTCGACGGGTCCGCATTTGCATTATGAACTGTACCGGGCCGGCCGTGCAATCAATCCATTGTCGGTGAAATTCACAACTCGCGCCCAACTTTCCGGTGCAGATTTGGCCAATTTCCGCGCCAAACTTAACCGGTTGAAATCGGTTACGCCGGGCGCGGCGCTCAGCTCATTGAAGAAATCGGAGAGTGTGGATACCGGACCGAAACGAGAGATCGAACGAATTTCAGGGCGCAACTTGGTGAACGGTCCGAAGCAAAGCTAGACGTTTGGCTCACGGAATTGCAGGCTGAACTTGAGCGCGGCGCAAGCGTCGGCTAAGGCGGCTATATGACAGTCCAACCCACATATCCCGCAACCCGTCTTCGCCGCCCCAGAGCCTCCGTTTGGAGCCGCAATATGGTCCGCGAAAACACCCTGACCAGCGCAGATTTGATCTGGCCGCTGTTTGTAACCGGCGGCGAATGCATCGAAGAACCTATCGCCAGCTTGCCCGGCGTATCGCGCTGGTCCGTTGATCTGATCGTGGCCAGAGCGCAGGAGGCCATCGACCTTGGCATTCCTTGCATCGCGTTGTTCCCAAACACACAGGCCGACCGGCGCAGCGATGACGGTGAAGAAGCGATGAACCCGGACAATTTGATGTGCCGCGCCATTCGCGCGATCAAGGCGGCACATGGCGGCAAAATCGGCGTACTCACCGATGTCGCGCTCGATCCATATACCAGCCACGGGCAAGACGGATTGATCGATGATGATGGCTATGTATTGAACGATGAAACCGTCGGCGTATTGGTCGATCAAGCCGTCAATCAGGCGCGCGCAGGCGCAGACATTATTGCGCCAAGCGACATGATGGATGGCCGCATCGGCATTATCCGCCGTGCGCTGGAGATGAACGAATTTCCGAACGTCCAGATCATGTCTTATGCGGCGAAATATGCCAGCGCATTCTATGGCCCGTTCCGCGATGCCGTTGGTTCCGGAGGTTTGTTAAAAGGCGACAAGAAAAGTTACCAAATGGATCCGGCAAACGGCGACGAAGCCCTGCGCGAAGTGGCCATGGACATCGCCGAGGGTGCGGACAGCGTGATGGTTAAGCCCGGCCTGCCCTATCTCGATATTGTTCGGCGGGTACGCGAGAATTTCAACATTCCGGTGTTCGCATATCAAGTGTCCGGTGAATATGCGATGATCGAGGCTGCGGCTGCGGCTGGCGCAGGTGACCGCGACGCCTTGGTGCTGGAAACGTTGATGGCATTCAAACGCGCCGGGGCAAGCGGCGTGCTAACTTATCACGCGGCGCATGCCGCACGCTTGCTCAATGGCTGACATCATTATCGAGACTGATCGTTTGATCCTGCGCACGATTGCGCCGGGGGACATTGCGCAATGGGCGCTGCACATGAATACACCTGCGGTCACCGAGCATTTGGGCGGGCCGCGTGATCACGTAAAAATAGAAGCCAATTTTGCCCAGACCGAGGCGGCGTTCGCACGGGACGGCTTTGGTTTTATGATGATGCAGCATAAGCGTAGCGGCGATTTCATTGGTAATTGCGGGTTGAAGCGCGTGGACAACGAATATGCCCCCGGCATACTGCTGGGCGAGATGGAAATCGGCTGGTCCCTGCGTGAGGATTACTGGCGTTGCGGCTATACCTACGAAGCTGCTATCGCGACGTTTGAACTGGCCTTTGAACGCCACGGAGCAAATCGCGTATTTGCCTTTACCACCGACCGCAACGAACCGTCATGGCGGTTAATGGAAAAACTGGGCATGGCACGGCGGAATGACTTAGAATTTGATGATCCGGATTATGCCGATTATGACAACCCGACAATCGTATATGAAAAGAGCAGATTAGTATGATCCACCGGCCCGATGTTTCGATCATAACGATTTATGGCAAAAGCCCGCAGATTGACGATAGCGCATTCATTGCCCCCGGCTGCCGGATTATCGGCGACGTCACCATCGGCGCGCACGCAAGCATCTGGTATAATTGCGTGATCCGCGCCGAAGTAAACCGTGTCGTCATCGGCGCACGCAGCAATATCCAAGACGGCAGCATCGTACATTGCGACGGTCCGATGCCTGGCGTGCCTGACGGCTATCCAACCTTGATCGGCGACGATGTTCTCGTCGGCCATAACGCAGTTGTACATGGATGCGTTTTGCATGACCGTGCATTTGTCGGCCTGTCGGCGACCGTCATGAACGGTGCCGTCATTGAAAGCGACGCTATGCTGGCGGCAGGCGCGATGTTGACGCAAAACAAGCGGATCGAGGCACGGCAAATGTGGGCGGGATCTCCTGCCCGCTTTGTCCGCGAATTAAACGACGCACAAGTTGCCGGAATGCAACTGGGCGTCGCGCATTATGTCGAAAATGCAAAGGCGCATATGGCGGCAATCGGCCGATAGCGGGGCCAGCCTGTTGGTCTCATCCCGCATTAGCGCGAGATTCGATCAGCTTCGAACAAGCGTCATTGCGAGAAGCGAAGCGACGAAGCAATCCAGAGCAGGTTTGAGCTGCACTGGATTGCTTCGCTCCGCTCGCAATGACGATTCAACTTGATCGAATTTTAGTCTAAAACTTAACCTGCAACGACAACCGACCATTAATCGGCGCGCCGGTTGAGATATTGTTGTTGTTATGCGCGTCGGAAAAATAGGTTTCGTCGAACAGGTTTTCAACATTCAATTGCAATTTCACTTGCTCGCTGACCTTGTAGAATATTGCCGCATCAACGCGGGTGAAGGCCGGCAGGCGCGTTGCCGGTACGACCGCATCTGGGATAAAGTTGGCGGCAAACTGGCTGCTTTGGTGGATAATACCCACTCCTGCGCCAAGATTATCGGTGAGATCATATCGGTTCCAAACGCTGATCTGATGCTTGGGCACTTGCCCAAGGCGCACAACCTTATTGCCGCGCAAAAACGCATCTTGATAGGAATAGCCTGCACTGATTTGCCAATCGGGCGCAATCCGTCCCATCACCGAAAGCTCCAGTCCCTTGACGCGCGTCGCTCCGGCAATAACAGTAAGCGCGGGATTGGCCGGATCTGGCGTGGTGGCATTGGTGCGGTCCAGTTGGAATATCGCGGCCGTCAGGCTAAAGCTCTGGTTCAAATCCCATTTCGCACCCAATTCATAGTTGGTGAACTTTTCCGGAGCCAAGCCTTCTTGCGCTGTGGTCAATGTCAAAAATTGATCACCAGAACGCGGTTGGAACGACCGGCTATAGCTGGCGTAAACCGATGTGTTTTCCAGCGGCTTATAGATCAGGCCAAGACGCGGCGACAATTTATTGTCCTTGCGCGTGAACGGCCGGTCCACCGCTGGCTGCAGATCGGTCCCTTTGATATCAAAACTGTCATAGCGAAGCCCGGCAACGATATCGAAATGATCGCCGATGCTGATCTGGTCTTGGACGTAAGCGGAGAAAAATTCGACATCGGACACAGTATCACGCGCAGTTGCGCCAAACGAAATCGTAGGGAATACCGGTGCATCCAGATCAATAATGGACGCCGACAATATCGGGTTGCGACGCTGATTGGCGGATTTCTGGTCACCATATTCTAGTCCGAACAATATCTTGTGATCGATACCGCCAGTGGCAACATTCCACACGAGATTGGCTTGGGCGATAAAGTTCTGCCGTTTTGTTGGGTCGCTATAGCCCGAAAGCGCAACCTCGTTGGCCGCATTTACCGGGCCATTGGCAAAGACATTTTCATACAATTTGTCATAGTCGCCATAGAGCAGCGTTGAAGAAAAACTGAGGTTATCAGATAGCGCACCATCGACGCGCAGCTTGGCAATGTGTGCCTCCAACGTGGAGCGGTTGGTGCCCGGAACGCCAAAAAATTGGTCGCGAAAGTCAACCAAAGGCGCACTCGCTCTTGACGGAATACCGCGGTCTAGCACGCGGTCGTCGTTTACATATTCATACGACAGCCCGGCATTCCAGTCGTCGGTCAATTTCACGGCGATGTAGGGGTTTACGGCAAAACGTTCACCGCCAAAATAATCGCGGTGATTGTTTAGGCTTTCATAATTTGCATTGACCCGGAATGCGATGGCCTCGCTCAACGGTTGGTTGATGTCCGCCGAAAAATCATACGCTCCAAAGCTATTCACACTTGCGCGGCCACCGATAAAGGCGTCCTTTAGCAGAGGTGACTTTTGTACCCTGTTGACAATCCCGCCGCCGCCGCCACGGCCAAAGATCAAGGCATAAGGCCCCTTTAGCACTTCTACGCGGTCAAGATTATACAGCCCGCGAAAATATTGGACATCATCACGCACACCGTCGACGAAAAAGTCAGCAGTGGTATTCTGTCCGCGCAGGGTAATTTGGTCACGGTTGCCTTCACCCTGCCCCACGGTCGCGCCGGGTACATAGCGCAGCACATCGGCAAGGCTATGGTGGCCCTGATCGTCGAGTTGTTCGCGCGTAACGACGTTGATCGTTTGCGGCACGTCGATCAGCGGCGTATCGGTTTTGGTCGCTGTTACGCTGTTACTTGCGGCATAGCCATCGCTCACTCCGGTCACGACAATGACGTTGGGATCATATTCGTCTGCGGCAATTTCCTCGGCCATAGCGGGGGAATTTGCTAAACCAGCAGCAGCCAAACAAATCAGGGAGGTGCCAACGAAACGCATGGATGTAGTCCTTTGTGACTCACTAATGCGAACAATTCGCAATCTCAATTATTATCTCTCTATTGCGAATCATTCGCAACCTCAATTGCTTTTTTCGCTGACTTGAATAAAATTGTGCAATTGATAGGAACGGCCCATTGCAAAAATAGGAGACACGGTGTGAAAGCAACAATTTGGCATAATCCCGGATGCGGAACATCACGCAAAACTCTCGCTATCTTGCAAGAAACCGCGGGAATCGAGCTTACCGTGATCGAATATAAGCTTTTGCCGTTTACACGCGCTAAGCTGGAGCAATTGTTTGGCAATGCCGGGATAACCCCTGGCGAAGCGTTGCGTACACGGGGCACTGACGCGGAACAATTAGGGCTCAGCAAGGATTCTGATAATGCCACATTACTGGACGCAATGACCAAAGACGCAATGCTTGTTGAGCGGCCCTTTGTCGAAACCGACAAGGGTGTGCGCCTTTGCAGACCGCAAGAATTGGTGCATGAGATACTCTGAAATCTGAAATTGCCGACGAAACTATTGGAGACGTGACAATGATCCGGAAAATTCTGAAATGGCTGTTGATCGTGGTTATCATCGCGCTAGTCGCCTTGTTCGCATGGGGTTATGCGCCCGACCTGACCGTTGCGGAATTAAAGCCCGAATATGCCAATGCCGAGTCTGAATTTGTCGATCTCGGTGACGGCTTGACTGTGCATCTGCGCGATGAAGGCCCGGCAAAAGGAACTGCGGACGGAAAAGCGAATGCCCCCGCAATCATATTGCTGCACGGTTCGAATGCGTCGCTGCATGCTTGGGATGACTGGGTGGCGCAGCTTAAGGGGCAATACCGCATCATCCGTTATGACCAAGCAGGGCACGGGCTGACCGGGCCACATCCGAAAAATTGCTATACACTCGATTGCTACACCGATGTCGTTGCCCGCGTCGCCGCCAATCGCGGCCTGACCAAATTCACGTTGGGCGGCAGCAGCATGGGCGGTGGTATCAGTTATGCTTTTGCGCGGGAAAAACCGGAAATGCTCGACGGATTGATTTTGGTCGATCCATCTGGTGCCCCCGATGCCAAAAAGGCAGATTTGCCCATCGGGTTTAGAATTGCACAGACACCGGCCCTGCGCGGCTTGATGAGCATCATAACGCCGCGCTCGATCATCGCCACCAGCCTGACACAAACCGTCGCCGACCCCAAATTGGTAACAGATGCCAAGGTTGATCTCTATTGGAAAATGCTGCGCCGTACGGGCAACCGCGAGGCAACCTCATTGCGCTTCGCCGAATATGCCACACGCAAGCAGGCCGAGCCGGTGCAACGCCCGAACCTGCCCACGCTGATCCTATGGGGCGATCAAGACAAGCTAATCAACGTCGGCGCAGTGCCATGGTTCGAAGCACAATTCCCGCAGCACGTTACGAAGATCTATAAAGGCATTGGCCATTTGCCAATGGAAGAGGTCCCGACGCAAAGTGCGGATGATGTTAAGGCGTGGATGGCGGGCAGAGGTGTGACAGTGCGTTGAAGCGGTTGTGTTGGCGTATGACTGACTGAGATACGTCGTCCGTTGCTGACCCCCATAGCATCCTGCGAGTCGCTCCAATTCGTCATTCCGAACACAACGGCGTCAGACTGAACACGCGCCGTCTTCTTGTATTTACGCTTGTAATGTAGGATTTGTTCTGGGAATGCAGGGCATGGCCGCTGTTTCAGGGCTGGCTCTTTGACATTGTTGGCGGTCAGGTTTCACCCTTCGCAGTAGGATTTGCGAAAACGTAAAATTACAAAATAACCGCGATGTAGGAAATTATCTATACGCGGATCGGCAATTAGTTTCAAAATAGGCGTCAACTTTGTCAACTAGGTGTCAACTTGGCATTTTTGATGAAATGTCATTATGAGCGAGAACCTGACGTTCGTGCCCCCAGCGACGCGGGCCAAGCAGGTAACGACCGTCGTCGTAAGCCTAACCCAAAACCGCTTTAATCGCTGCCGTCACATCATCAATATCAGCCATACCGTCAACGCGGGTTACAATGCCGCGCGCGTCGTATATCGGCAATATCGGCGCAGTCTTATTGCGGTATTCTTGCATCCGGGTGCGCACGGTTTCTTCGTTATCGTCGATCCGGCGTTTGAATTCGGTGCCGCCGCAATCGTCGCACACTCCGGCAACCTTGGGCTGCTTATAGCGGTCGTGATAGCCGGCGTTGCATGTGCCGCAGGTGTAACGGCCGGTGATCCGGTCAACCAAAGCGTCTTCGTCAACCTCGAGCTCGATCACATGATCAAGGCTGCGTCCGCGCGCGGTTAGAATTTCGTCGAGTGCCTCTGCTTGGGCTGCTGTGCGCGGGTAGCCGTCGAAAATGATGCCGACATCGCCGCCCAGCTCATCCAACCTGTCGCCGATAATGCCCGATACGATTTCGTCGGAAACCAGCTCGCCCGCATCCATCACGGCCTTGGCTTTTAGGCCCACAGGCGTTCCCGCTTTTACTGCGGCGCGCAACATATCGCCGGTGGATAATTGCACCATGCCATAGGCACTTTCCAGCAGCGCCGCTTGCGTTCCCTTACCTGCACCCGGAGGGCCCAATAGGATAATTTCCACCGATCAAACTCCCCCGATTTATATTAGCCGCATCGACGCCAGGCGTCAGCGCGTCCGGCCACCTTTAAGTTTCGCCTTTTTCAGCAGGTCACCATATTGGTGCGCAAGCAGATGGCTTTGAATTTGCGAAATGGTGTCGATTGTTACGTTCACCAAAATCAACAGGCTGGTTCCGCCAATTGCGAAAAACTGCGTCTGTCCGGTTTGCCCCATGACATAATCGGGCAGCAAACAGACGAGCACCAGATACGCGGCGCCAAACACTGTAATCCGCGTCAGCACATAATCGAGATAGGTCTCCGTGCTTTTGCCGGGACGAATGCCGGGAATAAATCCGCCAGCTTTCTTCAGGTTTTCCGATGTTTCTTCGGGGTTGAACACAACCGCAGTGTAGAAGAAGCAGAAGAACGCAATGCCAAGACCATAGAGCAGCAGATATAATGGCTGACCATGCGCCAGATACTGGTTCATCAGGATTACGAAGTCACCAAACTGGCTTTCACCTGCCACTTTTTGGCCGCCCAGTTGGCTAATCGTCAATGGCATCAACAGCAACGACGACGCAAAAATCGGCGGGATCACGCCAGCGGTGTTAATCTTCAGCGGCAAATGGCTGCGATCCGCTTGCATCATGCCGCGCTGCGTTGCCCGCTTGGGATACTGGATTAGCACGCGACGCTGTCCGCGCTCGACATAGCAAATCAGCAGGATCAAGGCGACGAACATGCCGATGAAGCCGACAACCAGAAAACCGCTGATCGATCCGGTCGCCATACCGTTCAGTAAGTTGACGAACAGCCGCGGCATTTGCGCGACGATGCCCGCCATAATGATCAACGAAATACCGTTGCCGATGCCGCGCGCGGTGATCTGTTCACCCAGCCACATCAGGAACATCGTGCCGCCAATTAAGCTGATTGTACCAACAATACGGAACAGCATGCCCGGTTCAACGACCGCCTGAATGCCGTTGGCCGCGGACAATGTTTCCAATCCTGCGACAAGGAAATAGCCCTGTATCGCAGTCAGGAACACCGTGCCATAGCGTGTGTACTGGTTCAGTTTCTTGCGGCCCGTTTCGCCCTCTTTCTTGATAGCAGCCAAAGTCGGAGACAATGAAGCCGCCAGCTGCACCACAATAGACGCGGTAATATAGGGCATAACGCCCAGCGCAATCAAACTCATCCGTTCCAACGAACCGCCTGAAAATGTGTTGAAGATATCGAGCGCGCCGCCAGCAGCATTGTTCTGATACAATAGTGCCTGAGCAACCGGATCGACGCCCGGCAAAGGCACAAAGCTAAGCATCCGAAAAATGATCAGCGCACCGATGGTAAACCAGATGCGCTTTTTCAAATCGGTCGCTTGACCGAATTTCGAAAGATTGAGGTTCGATGCCAGCTTGTCGGCGTTCGATGCCATGATTTTGCTTTCCTTATTCCCGGCCCGGCGCGCAGCCATTATTTGACCCTAGCCGACCAGACCTATAATTCAACTCAGCGTTAACAGTTATACCCCGGAAATGCCAAGCCCCGCCGTCCTATATGGAGAGCGGGGCTGACATGACAAGAGCGAAGTCGCTCAAGTCCAAATCTTATTTCTTACCCGCAGCCTTAGCAGCAGCCAGTGTCTTGCCCTTTTTCGCTGCGGCCTTTTCGCCAGCAGCGACAACGACGAGTACATCAACCTTGCCGCCCAATTTCTCAACCGCTGCAACTGCACCCTTGGACGCGCCCGCAACCGAAAAGCTGACCTTAGTGGTCAATTCGCCCTTGGCCAACAAACGCACACCATCTTTACCGCCGCGTGCCAGGCCAGCTGCCTTAAGTGCTGCGTGATCGATGACGGCTTTGTCGTCTAGTTTGTTCGCGTCGATATACTTTTGGATCATGCCCAGATTGACCTCGGCATAATCTTTGCCGAACGGGTTGTTAAATCCGCGCTTTGGAATACGCATGTGAAGTGGCATTTGGCCGCCTTCAAAACCCTTGATCGCGACGCCTGAACGGGATTTCTGCCCCTTCATGCCGCGTCCAGCGGTTTTGCCCTTGCCTGAACCGATGCCGCGTCCAACGCGCATACGGCGATGGCGGGCGCCTTCATTATCTTGGATGTCGTTCAGTTTCATATCTTGCACTCGCTTTCGCTTTGTTCGCGCTAAATGGATGGGGGCAGACCTAAAGCCTGCCCCCGGATAATTACCCGATCACTTCGACCATGTGCCGAACTTTGCGGATCATGCCGCGCACTTCGGGTGTGTCTTCCAATTCACGCACGCGGTTCATCTTGTTCAGGCCAAGGCCTTTCAAAGTCGCGAGTTGAATGGCAGGACGGCGGATCGACGATCCGGTTTGTTTGATTGTGATTTTCGCCATGATCTTACTCCGTTACTGCTTCAGCATCGGCATCGGCCATCTTGCTGCCACCGCGACCTAGCAAATCGGCAATTTTCTTGCCGCGACGCTGTGCCACTGATTTCGGGCTGGTTTGCGCTTTCAAAGCGTCAAATGTTGCCCGGATCATGTTGTATGGGTTCGATGTTCCGACCGACTTGGTCACAACGTCGGCAACGCCAAGCGATTCAAATACTGCACGCATTGGGCCACCAGCAATGATGCCCGTTCCCGCAGGAGCCGAGCGCAAGGTAACGTCACCAGCGCCAAAACGGCCACGGCCATCATGGTGCAGTGTGCGGCCTTCTTTCAAAGGAACACGAACCATTGCTTTTTTCGCTGCGGCGGTTGCCTTGTTGATGGCTTCAGGCACTTCGCGCGCTTTGCCGTGACCAAAGCCTGCACGGCCTTGACCATCGCCAACGACGACGAGCGCGGCAAAACCAAAACGCTTACCGCCCTTGACGGTTTTTGAAACCCGGTTGATGTGAACCAACTTTTCAATTAGCTCATCGCCCTCTTCGGCTTGAGGCTTGTTGCGATCATCACGGCCACGGCCACGGCCACGGCCTTCGCCGCGACCTTCACCGCCGCCGCCGCCGCCGCGTCCACCACGACCACGGCGTTGGCCGCCATCATTGGCTTCTGGTGCTGCACTTACGGCAACTGCTTCAGCAGGTGTGTTGTTTTCATCAGCCATTATTAGAACTCCAATCCACCCGCACGAGCGGCATCGGCCAACGCTTTAACGCGGCCATGATATAGAAAGCCACCGCGATCAAACACGACGCTTGTGATGCCAGCCTTTTGAGCGGCCTCTGCGACGCGCTTGCCAACTTCGGCAGCCGCATCGGTGGTTGAACCGTTTTTGGCTTTGACATCTTTGTCCAGAGTTGAAGCCGAAGCGAGCGTGGCACCTTTGCTGTCATCGATGACCTGCGCATAAATATGGCGGCCAGTGCGATGCACAGACAAACGGGCACGGCCAGCCACTTGGCTCCGCAATTTCGAACGAACGCGCTGACGACGGCGTTCAAAGAGAGATAATTTCGCCATGGCTTATTTCTTCTTCCCTTCTTTGCGGAAGATATACTCGCCGCGATACTTGATACCCTTGCCTTTGTATGGCTCCGGTTTTCTCCAGCGGCGAATTTCGGCAGCAACCTGACCGACCTTCTGCTTGTCCATTCCGGAAATTTCCACCGTGGTGTTATCCGGAGTTTTGATCTCGATGCCTTCGGGAATGGCGAAATCGACATCATGGCTAAAGCCAAGTTGCAGTTTCAACATTGTACCCTGAACGTTTGCACGATAACCAACGCCATTGATTTCCAGAACTTTGGTGAAACCTTCGGTTACACCTTGCACCAGATTTTGTACCAATGTCCGTTGCATACCCCAGAACGAACGCGCCTTTGTGCTTTTGTTCACAGGCATGACGCTCAATGCGCCATCTTCCATCGAATAGAGAACTTCCTCTACCATCGGCATAGTAAGGACACCCTTGGGGCCCTTAACAGACAATGTGCCGTCTTCCATCGTGGCGGTAACGCCCGCAGGAATTGCGACAGGTTTTTTACCGATGCGGCTCATCAGAACACCTCCGCAAGAATTTCGCCGCCGACATTCGCTGCACGGGCTTCCGCATCGGAAAGCACGCCTTGCGGTGTGGAAACGATGGTAATGCCCAAACCGTTACGAATAACCGGCAGTTCTTTCGAACCCGAATAGACGCGGCGGCCAGGCTTGGAAACGCGGGCAACGTGTTGAATAGCGGGCTCGCCTTCAAAATATTTGAGCTCGATGCGGATGCCTTTGTGTTGACCTTTCAGGCCAAACACTTCGTCGCTGTAACCGCGAATATAACCTTCGCGTTGCAACACATCGAGAACACGGACGCGCAGGACAGAAGCGGGAGAAATGACAGAGTCTTTCTTCGCCCGTTGGCCGTTGCGGATGCGGGTGAGCATATCACCCAGTGGATCGGTCAATGCCATGATATTCTATCCTTACCAGCTTGACTTTGTGACGCCGGGGATCATGCCTTTGTTGGCGAGATCACGCAGCTCGATACGGCAAAGCCGGAATTTACGGTAATAGCCGCGTGGGCGGCCCGTTGTCTCGCAGCGGTTACGCACACGGATCGGGTTACCATTACGGGGAATTTCAGCCATTTTCAAACGGGCGATTAAACGCTCGCTTTCGTCCAGCTTTTGATCCTTCGCCATTGCCTTCAATTTCGCATAACGACCGGCGTACTTCTTCACCAGCTTCTTGCGACGTTCGTTTTTGTTTATGGAACTCAGTTTCGCCATTACGCAGCCGCCTTCTCTTCTGTTTCTTCTATTGGGAAGGGAAAGCCGAAAAGCTTGAGCATTTCGCGTGCTTCGTCATCCGTGTTAGCAGAAGTGGTTACAATTACATCCATGCCGCGCACCTGATCGATGGCATCATAGCTGATTTCTGGAAAAATGATCTGCTCTTTCAGGCCCATGGCAAAGTTGCCACGGCCGTCAAAGCTTTTTGGGTTCAGCCCGCGAAAATCGCGAATACGCGGCATCGCGACTGTGACCAAACGATCAATGAATTCGTACATTTGTGCGCCGCGCAAAGTCACCTTCACACCGATCGGCATACCTTCGCGCAGCTTAAAGCCAGCGATGGACTTCTTTGCCTTGGTGATGACGGGACGTTGGCCAGCAATCAACTGCAGTTCTTCCAACGCAGTGGTCACTTTTTTCTTATCCTGCGATCCTTCGCCCACGCCCATGTTGAGCGTGATCTTTTCGATCTTTGGAATTGCGAAACGATTGGTGTAGCCAAACTTTTCTTGCAAACCTTTGACGACAACATCGTCATAACGCAGCTTCATGCGCGGCATATATTTGGAATCAGCCACTGATCTTCTCCCCGGACTTTACCGCGACGCGAGATTTCTTGCCGTCCTTGCCGGTTTCGATCCGCACGCGGGTTGCCTTGCCTGATTTAGGATCGGCGACTGCGACGTTTGAAATATGCAAAGGCGCTTCAAACCGGTCGAGACCGCCTTGCGGGCTGCCTTGTGTCGGCTTGCGGTGACGCACTGCGACATTGACGCCAGCGACAACTACTTTGCTCGCTTTTGGATCAACGCGGGTAACTTCACCGGTTTTGCCCTTGTCCTTGCCAGCGAGCACCACAACGGTGTCGCCTTTTTTGATCTTTGCCATTGCCATGATTATAGCACCTCCGGCGCAAGACTGATGATTTTCATGTGCTTTCTTGCACGCAGTTCGCGAACCACCGGGCCAAAGATACGTGTACCAATTGGCTCCTGGTTGTTGCCGATCAACACCGCAGCATTGCTGTCAAAGCGAATGACGGTGCCGTCTGCACGGCGAATATCCTTGCGGGTACGAACGATAACGGCCTTGTGGACGTCACCTTTCTTCACTTTGCCGCGCGGAGCAGCTTCTTTGATCGACACCACAATGATGTCGCCAACGCCCGCAAACCGGCGCTTCGACCCGCCGAGCACCTTAATGCACTGGACGCGCTTCGCACCGCTGTTGTCAGCGACGTCGAGATTTGATTGCATCTGGATCATGGATCCAATTCCTTTCGTTTGGGCTTGCCGGAATGCGCCATCTTATTTTGGCTCCGGTAGTTCCTAAATCTGTGCGGTTACTTATTCAGCAACTGCGTCGGCGGCTGCGGCGGGCTTTGCTACGGCGCTTGCCCGCGGCAATACTGACCAGCATTTCTTCTTCGAAATCGGCGCGGTTTCTTCAATGCGGACGATTTCGCCTGCTTTGAATTCATTCGCCTCATCATGGGCATGATATTTCTTCGAACGACGGATGATCTTGCCGTAAAGCGCGTGCTTTACTTTGCGTTCAACCAGAACAACAATTGTCTTGTCACTCTTGTCGGAGACTACCGTGCCGGTAAGAATACGTTTTGGCATCTTATAGGCTCCTTATGCCGTTGCTTTTGCGGCAGCATCAACACGCTGACCTTGCAAAGTTTTAATGCGAGCAATGTCGCGGCGGACAACGCGAATACGCGCTGGCTTTTCCAATTGACCGGTGGCTGATTGAAACCGCAGGTTAAATGCCTCACGCTTTAGCTCGCTCAATTGAACGGCGAGTTCATCGTCGCTCTTCAAACGAAGATCTTCAGTTTTAGCCATCTTAACGTACTCCCAAATGCGAAGTGTCGCCAAGGCGAGCAACAACTTTAGTCTTAATCGGTAGCTTCATCGCTGCGCGTTGGAATGCAACAGCAGCGATAGGACCGGGTACGCCGTCCAGTTCGAACATGATCCGGCCTGGCTTAACCTTGGCAGCCCAAAATTCGACCGAACCCTTGCCTTTACCCTGGCGAACTTCGGCAGGTTTCTTCGTAACCGGCACGTCAGGAAAGATGCGGATCCACAAACGACCTTGACGTTTGATGTGGCGCGTAATCGCACGGCGAGCCGCTTCGATTTGACGTGCGGTAATCCGCTCTGGTTCCATCGCCTTCAGTCCGTAAGAACCGAAGTTCAGATCAAAGCCACCTTTGGCGTCGCCCTTGATACGTCCCTTGAACTGCTTGCGGAACTTTGTTTTCTTTGGTTGCAGCATGATATTATACCTTATCTATCAGCGGCGGTCGGATTGAGGACGAACGCCCGTGGTTTGGGCCTCCATCATCAAACGATCAGTTGCCATTGGATCATGACCCAGGATTTCTCCCTTGAAGATCCAGCATTTGATGCCGATGATGCCATAAGCAGTAAGTGCTTCGGCTTCGGCATAATCGATGTTTGCACGCAATGTATGCAAGGGAACGCGACCTTCACGATACCATTCAACGCGGGCGATTTCTGCGCCGCCCAAACGGCCACCGCAAGTAATCTTGATACCCTCAGCGCCCAGACGCAGTGCCGATTGAACGGCACGCTTCATCGCGCGGCGAAATGCGATACGGCGGATCAGCTGGTCTGCAATGCCTTGGGCGACGAGTTTCGCGTCTACTTCTGGCTTGCGGATTTCGACAATGTTCAGCGTGATGTCTGCATCGGTATACTTACCGATCAGCTTCTTCAGCTTTTCAATGTCCGCACCCTTTTTGCCGATGATCACGCCCGGGCGTGCAGCATAAATAGATACGCGGCAGTTTTTCGCCGGACGCTCGATAACCACTTTCGAAATCGCCGCTTGCGGCATGCTTTCAAAAATGAACTTACGGATTTTGATATCCTCGATCAGCATACGACCATATTCATGGTTTTCAGCGAACCAGCGGCTATCCCAAGTCCGGTTTATCTGCAGGCGAAGCCCGATCGGATTACTCTTCTGACCCATGACTTATGCCTCTTCTTCGTGTTCGCGCACAACGATACGCAAACGGCTAAAAGGTTTCACGATACGGCTTGATTTGCCGCGAGCACGAGCCATAAAGCGCTTCATGCTCAACGCCTTGCCAACGCTGGCCTCTTGAACGATCAGCGCGTCAACATCGAGATTGTGGTTGTTTTCAGCGTTCGCAATTGCCGAAGCGAGCACTTTACGAACATCATCCGCCATTCCCTTTTTGGAGAATTTCAGGATGTTCAGCGCGTCTTCAACTTTGCGGCCACGAATAAGTGCAGCAACCAAGCCAAGCTTTTGTGCCGAACCACGAATAGTGGTACCGACGGCCAAAGCTTCGTTATCGCCTACGCGGCGGGGGGCGGATGGTTTACCCATTAGCGTTTGCCCTTCTTATCTGCGCCATGGCCATAATAAGTGCGCGTTGGAGCGAACTCACCAAGCTTATGACCGACCATGTCCTCATTCACCGAAACCGGGATGAATTTGTGGCCATTGTAAACACTGAACGTCAAGCCGACGAACTGAGGCAAGATGGTGGAGCGACGCGACCAGGTTTTGATCGGCGTGCGCGCACCGGCGTCTTGCGCGGTTTCTGCTTTTTTCAGCAGGTACAGGTCAACAAACGGACCTTTCCAAACGGAACGTGCCATGACTTACCTCTTCTTCTTAGCATGCCGTGAACGGATAATCATCCGGTCGGTGGACTTGTTGCTGCGGGTACGAGCACCCTTTGTTGGCTTGCCCCATGGTGTCACAGGATGACGACCACCAGATGTCCGGCCTTCACCACCGCCATGCGGGTGATCGACAGGGTTTTTGGCAACACCGCGAGTAAGCGGGCGAATACCGCGCCAACGGTTACGGCCAGCCTTGGCAAGCGTAGTGTTCGAATTGTCGGGGTTTGAAACCGCGCCAACCGTACCCATGCACGTGCCCAATATGTAGCGTTGCTCGCCAGAGTTCAAACGAACGATAACGCGTCCGCCATCACGGCCAACCAGCTGAACATAAGTACCAGCCGAACGTGCGATCTGAGCGCCCTTGCCGGGCTTCATTTCGATGTTGTGGCAAATCGTACCAACCGGCATTTGGCTAAGCAACATTGCATTGCCCGGCTTCACGTCGGTTTTTTCACCAGCGATGATCGAATCGCCAACGGCCAAACGTTGCGGCGCGATGATGTAGGCCTGCTCACCATCTTCGTATTTTACGAGCGCGATGAACGCGCTGCGATTGGGGTCATATTCCAGACGCTCAACCGTAGCAGCCATATCCCACTTCCGACGTTTGAAGTCGATTAAGCGATATTTCTGTTTGTGTCCGCCGCCGATACCACGCGAAGTGACATGGCCCTTGTTGTTACGGCCGCCCGTCTTCGACTTGCCTTCGGTCAGCGCCTTAACGGGCCGGCCTTTATACAAGCTCGAACGGTCAACCAGCACAAGTCCGCGGCGTGCGGGGCTAGTCGGTTTGTAGCTTTTTAATGCCATGATCTATCCCTTAAACCCCCGTTGTCACGTCGATCGTTTGGCCTTCAGCCAAAGTCACAACCGCTTTTTTGACATCGCTACGGCGGTAGGGAAGACCCTTCCAACGCTTTGTTTTGCCTTTTTGAACGAGGGTATTGACGTTCAATACCTTCACATCGAACAGCGCCTCGACTGCAGCTTTAATCTGCGGCTTGGTCGCTGTTTTCGTCACCTTGAATACAACGGCGTTGAATTCGGAAAGCAGCGTCGCTTTCTCGGTGATGTGCGGAGCAACAATCACATCATAATGACGGATGTCGATGGTTTCTTTTTTAGCCATTAGCTTGCGCCTCCTGCGAGGGCGAAACGCGCCTCCAGTTTTTCGACCGCAGCGCGGGTCAAAACCAAGCTATCGGCATTCAAAATGTCATAAACATTGGCGCCCACAGCGGGGAGCACATTGATGCCGACCAGATTGGCCGATGCCTTGCGGAAGTTATCGTTTACGCCGCCGACAACATCAGCGCCGTCGATGACCAGAACCTTGCGGCCCAGACCAAGCTTGCCGATGTGAGCTTGCAACGCCTGTGTTTTGGCGTCCTTCAACTCGACATTTTCAAGCACGAACAAATTGCCCGCCAACGCTTTGCTCGACAAAGCCATTCTCAGACCAAGCGCGCGGATTTTCTTGTTCAGCGAAGGATTGAAGTCACGCAAACGCGCACCATGGGCTTTACCACCACCGATGAAAATCGGTGCACGGCGGTTGCCATGACGAGCGGTACCGCCACCTTTTTGGTTGCCGTACTTCTTGCCGGTGCGGGCTACATCACTACGTTCACGAGTTGCACGAGCGGTGCCGCGCGCCTTTTCACGTTGCCATGTAACAACACGATGCAGAATGTCAGCGCGTGGCTCCAGACCAAATACGGCATCATTCAAATCAATGTCGCCTTTGGCTTTCGCATCAAGGGTTTGAACTTTGAGTTTCATGTCTTAACCCTCCTTCTCTTCAGTTGCATCGGCAGCAGGTGCCTCGGCAGCGGGAGTGTCAGCGACTACAACTTCGTCGGCAACTGGCGCTTCATTGTCGTTCTTCAAGCCACCTGGAAAAGGAGCCTCTGAAGGAATTGGGTGCTTCACGGCATCGCGAACAAGCAACCAACCGTTCTTCGCGCCGGGAACAGATCCCTTGACGAAGATCAAGCCGCGCGCAACATCAGTGCGAACAACTTCAAGATTTTGCTGTGTACGTTGACGGTCGCCCATGTGGCCGGCCATTTTCTTGTTCTTGAAAACCTTGCCTGGATCCTGACGTTGGCCAGTTGAACCGTGGGCACGGTGAGAGATGGAAACACCGTGAGATGCACGCATGCCCCCGAAGCCCCAACGTTTCATCGCACCGGCAAAACCCTTACCTTGTGTGTGGCCGGTAATATCTACCAATTGGCCATCGACAAAGTGATCGGCAGACATCGCCGCGCCAACGGGCAGCAATCCATTTTCATCAGCAACGCGGAATTCAGCGACGCGAGCTTTTGGCTCGACAGAAGCTTTCGCGAATTCTTCACGTTGCGGCTTGTTTACATTTTTCGCTTTACGGGCCCCTGCACCCAGACGGACGGCATAATAGCCATCGCGGTCTGCGTTACGGGCACCGACCACTTGGCAACCTTCCAGCGCCAAGACAGTGACAGGAACGTGACGGCCATCTTCATTGAAGAGGCGCATCATACCCATCTTTTTCGCGATCACGCCAGTGCGCATGATCCATACTCCAACTGTGTCAGAGGCCCGGCTGGCACGATTGCCAGGAGGGCGTGACGCCTAAAATCCAACCCTGTTTTTAAGCATTGCCCCGTCCGGGCTAGGTGCCACACCCTTTAAAAAGGAATGCGGCAAGACGGGGAACGCGGCCCGGTTTAAAAACCGGCGGTATTCACCACTTGTCTCATCAATCCGGCGATTGCCGGGCTCTCTCAAGCGCCGAGGCGCTTGGATGAAAGAGACCCTGACTTGCATCAGGGCTGCGCTAACCTTAAATCAGGCCAGCTTGATTTCTACGTTTACACCCGCAGCTAGATCGAGCTTCATCAAAGCATCGACAGTTTGCGGTGTTGGTTGCACGATATCGAGCATCCGTTTGTAAGTGCGCACCTCAAACTGCTCGCGCGACTTTTTGTCGATGTGCGGGCCACGGTTGACGGTGAACTTTTCAATCTTGGTAGGAAGCGGGATGGGACCGCGGATTAGAGCGCCTGTACGGCGAGCAGTGTCTGCAATGTCACCAGTCGCTTGGTCAAGCACACGATGGTCAAAAGCCTTTAGACGAATGCGGATATTCTGCGTTTCCATGGTTAATACCAAATCCTAATTTCTACCGATGTGAAAGAGCCAAAAACAGCCGCCCCGACTAACCTAATGGAAGCCGTTACAGCTGTTTAAAAATTCCAAAAACCGCCCCGCACGGCCATTGACGAATCAACTTTCCGTGCGGGATGCGCGGCCTATATTACTTCTGGATCGAACTGACAACCCCTGAACCAACGGTACGTCCGCCTTCGCGAATAGCGAAGCGTAGACCCGGGTCCATTGCGATTGGCGCGATCAATTTGACAGCGATTGTTACGTTGTCGCCTGGCATAACCATTTCAGTGCCTTCTGGAAGGATCACTTCACCGGTTACGTCGGTTGTGCGGAAATAGAATTGCGGACGGTAGTTCGCAAAGAACGGTGTGTGACGACCGCCTTCATCTTTCGACAACACATAGATTTCAGCCGAAAACTCGGTGTGCGGCGTAACCGAACCGGGCTTGCAGAGAACTTGACCACGTTCAACTTCTTCACGGCCAACGCCGCGAACCAGCGCGCCGATGTTGTCGCCAGCACGACCTTCGTCGAGCAATTTGCGGAACATTTCAACGCCGGTAACAGTTGTTTTCTTGGTGTCTTTGATGCCGACGATTTCAACTTCTTCGCCAACCTTAACGATACCAGTTTCAACGCGGCCAGTAACAACAGTACCACGACCAGAGATCGAGAACACGTCTTCTACTGGCATCAGGAACGGCTTGTCGATTGGACGATCAGGCTGCGGAATGGCTTCGTCAACTGCAGCCATAAGTGCCAAAACGGAATCCTTACCGATTGCGTCATCACGGCCCTCAAGCGCAGCCAGCGCCGAACCACGTACGATTGGAATATCATCGCCTGGGAAATCATATTTCGACAGAAGTTCGCGAATTTCCATTTCAACCAGTTCGAGAATTTCTTCATCGTCAACCTGATCTACCTTGTTCATGTAAACAACAAGGGCAGGAACGCCAACCTGACGTGCCAGCAAGATGTGTTCGCGGGTTTGTGGCATCGGGCCATCAGCAGCGTTCACAACCAAGATAGCGCCATCCATCTGGGCAGCACCAGTGATCATGTTCTTAACATAGTCAGCGTGACCTGGGCAGTCGACGTGCGCATAGTGACGGTTTGCAGTCTCGTACTCAACGTGAGCAGTCGAGATTGTGATACCGCGCTCGCGCTCTTCAGGAGCCTTGTCGATATTCGCGAAATCAACAGCTACGCCGCCATGGACTTCTGCCATGACTTTGGTGATCGCTGCAGTCAACGTGGTTTTACCGTGGTCGACGTGACCGATGGTGCCGATGTTGCAATGCGGCTTGTTCCGCTCAAACTTTGCTTTTGCCATTTTATCCTACCTTTTGGTTCCAAAAATTATTCTGTATTGGGAACAGTCCGGGCGCGCATTGGCCAGACTGTTGCCGATTGTCAAGCATTTCAAGTTATCGGCTCCACGAAAGCCCTCATTTCCAAGGACCGCAGACTCGTGGGAGGGCCGATAGCTTGTTTGTGATCGTTAAGCTAGCTTCTCTTTCAATTCGGTCGCAACATTCGTTGGAACTTCATCATAATGCGAGAAGAACATCGAATAGTTGGCGCGGCCTTGCGTGAATGAGCGCAGCTGGTTCACATAACCGAACATGTTGGCCAGCGGCACCATTGATTCCACAACCTGCGCATTTCCGCGGGTGTCCGTACCCTGAATTTGGCCACGGCGTGAATTCATGTCGCCAATCACGTCGCCCAGATACTCTTCAGGTGACACAACTTCGACCTTCATAATCGGCTCAAGCAATTTGATGCCCGCTTTTTGCGCTGCTTCACGCATTCCGGCACGGCCCGCAATTTCAAACGCCAATGCCGAGGAATCGACATCATGATACGCGCCGTCATACAACGAGATTTCAAAATCGATCAACGGGAAGCCGATAAGCGATCCGCCTTCTGCAGTTTCACGCATTCCTTTTTCAACCGAAGGGATATATTCTTTCGGAATGTTACCGCCCTTGATTTCATCGTTAAAGATGATGCCGCTTCCGCGTTCGCCTGGTTTCACGGTGAACTTGATGCGGCCGAATTGGCCCGAACCACCCGACTGTTTCTTGTGGGTGTAATCGATATCAACTTCGCGTGCGAGATACTCACGGTAAGCAACCTGCGGCGCGCCGACATTTGCCTCAACCTTAAATTCACGGCGCATACGGTCAACGATGATGTCGAGGTGAAGCTCGCCCATCCCCTTGATGATCGTTTGGCCAGATTCGTGGTCGGTTGAAACGCGGAACGAAGGATCCTCTGCTGACAAACGATTGAGCGCGATGCCCATCTTTTCTTGGTCAGCCTTGGTCTTTGGCTCCACCGACAATTCGATAACCGGCTCTGGGAATTCCATGCGTTCAAGAATGATCGGGAAATTCGTCGCGCACAACGTATCACCCGTTGTCGTTTCTTTCATGCCCGCAAGTGCGATGATGTCACCGGCAAACGCCTCGTCGACATCTTTACGTTCGTTGGCGTGCATTTCCAGCATCCGTCCGACTTTTTCTTTCTTGTCCTTGACTGAGTTCAAATACGTGCCCTTGACCAGCGAACCCGAATAGATGCGGATGAAGGTCAATGTGCCCACAAACGGATCGTTCATTACCTTGAATGCCAACGCGCTGAATGGCGCTTCGTCGGTTGCAGGACGGCTATCGGGAACCAGCGTGTCCATGTGGACGCCTTGCACGTCTTCAATGTCCAGCGGCGACGGTAGATAATCGACAACGGCATCAAGCAAAGGCTGAACGCCCTTGTTCTTAAACGCGCTGCCGCAAACGACGGGTACGAAGCGATGGCTAAGTGTACCCTTGCGGATCAACGCCTTCAATGTCGCAACATCGGGCTCATTTCCTTCCAGATACGATTCCATCGCGTCATCGTCTTGTTCAACGGCAAGTTCAATCAGCTCGCTACGATATTTTGCGGCTTCTTCGGCTAAGTCAGCAGGAATTTCTTCATAGAAAAAATCTGCGCCGAGGGTTTCATCTTTCCAAATGATTGCGCGGTTTTCGACCAGATCAACCAGACCCTTCAAATCAGCCTCAAGACCGATTGGAATGTATAGCACTGCTGGCTTTGCGCCCAAACGGTCGATGATCGACTGCACGCAATATTTGAAGTTCGCACCGGTACGGTCCAGCTTGTTGATGAAGCACATGCGCGGAACGCCGTATTTATCGGCCTGACGCCATACGGTTTCGGATTGCGGCTCAACGCCTGCAACGCCGTCAAAGCAAGCAACCGCGCCATCAAGCACGCGCAATGAACGCTCAACTTCAATGGTGAAGTCAACGTGTCCGGGGGTGTCGATGATGTTGATCCGGTGGTCGTTCCAGAAACAGGTAGTCGCAGCCGACGTGATCGTGATCCCGCGTTCTTGCTCTTGCTCCATCCAATCCATCGTCGCTGCGCCATCATGCACTTCGCCGATTTTATAGGACTTGCCTGTGTAAAACAGGATGCGTTCCGTGGTCGTGGTTTTACCGGCGTCGATGTGAGCCATGATGCCGATGTTGCGATACATACTGAGTGGATGGCTGCGTGCCATGGGCTTTTCTCCAAGGAGGGGGCGAGTGTTGCTGCGCCCTATAGGGAAAGGGGCCAGCTTTGGCCAGCCCCCGATTTTCCCTCTCCCGTATGCGGGAGAGGATATAAAGACTTGGCAGCTTGCTGCTTAGTCGGCGTTGGTGAGGGCACTCTACCCACTCCGCTGCGACTAACCGCCTTCGGCGCCAAGTCTCGCTGCCTCTCCCGCATGCGGGAGAGGATTATACTTACCAGCGATAATGCGCGAATGCACGGTTGGCTTCGGCCATCCGGTGCGTGTCTTCGCGCTTTTTGACGGCATTACCGCGGTTGTTCGCGGCATCCATCAGTTCGCCTGAAAGACGCGCCGACATTGTGGTTTCACTGCGGTTACGTGCTGCACCAATCAACCAACGGATCGCAAGAGCCTGCGCGCGTTCAGGACGCACTTCGCAAGGAACCTGATACGTAGCACCGCCAACACGGCGGCTGCGTACTTCGATGCCTGGCTTGACGTTGTTCAACGCTTCGTGGAACAGTTCAACCGGGCTTTTCTTGGCGCGATCTTCAACGGTTTGAAGCGCGCCATAGACGATACGCTCTGCTGCGGATTTCTTTCCATCCAGCATCAGGTTGTTCATGAATTTTGAAAGCACCAAATCACCGAACTTAGGATCGGGAAGGATTACGCGCTTTTCGGGACGACGACGACGTGACATATACTATATTCCCTATTCTTACTTAGGACGCTTCGCGCCATATTTGGAACGCGACTGCTTGCGATCTTTCACACCTTGTGTGTCGAGTACGCCGCGAAGGACGTGGTAGCGCACACCGGGAAGATCGCGAACACGGCCCCCGCGGATCAGAACAACGCTATGCTCTTGCAAGTTGTGGCCTTCGCCGGGAATATACGAAATGACTTCGCGTTGGTTGGTCAAGCGAACCTTGGCCACTTTACGAAGCGCCGAGTTCGGCTTTTTCGGAGTCGTTGTGTAAACACGTGTGCAAACGCCGCGCTTTTGCGGATTTGCTTCCATCGCAGGGACCTTTGACTTGGCCTTCTGCGGTGTCCGGCCCTTGCGGACCAGCTGGTTAATCGTTGGCATATCTTCACCTTAAAAAAATGCGGTTACTTTGCATTTCAGCCCGTTTCTCCGGTTAAGGAGCATGGTGGAGGCTCAGCCTGTATCCACCCGTTCAGCCACGCAATGTGCAGCAATGTTGGTTTCCTAGAACGAAAATAAGAATCAACTTCTATTCTTTGGAAGGCGCGCCATTAGCGGGGGATGGCGTGTGGGTCAAGAGGTGGAACTCTTCGGTCTGTTCGAAAACTAAACGCACCAATCGCCTAGTCCGCTCCCCCTCACATCATCCGCTGCAATTCCCGCTGCTTATCGACAAACTGATGCTTCAACGCACCGGCGACGTGTAGCGCCACCAACGCAAACAAGGCGTATGCGCCGATCTCATGCGCCTCACCCAAAAATTCGTGCCATGCTTCTTTTGCTGCGGGTTCCATCGCCATCAGGTAACCGAGACGCGGTATTTCGAACAATCCAAACCAATACAGCTTTATCTCAGCAGCCGCTTTCCATCCGCTGTCGTGCAGCCAGCCGGACACTGGCATAAACACCATGATGAAATACAATATGCCGTGCGTCCATTTGCTCACGGTCTTTTCCCATGCCTTGAACGCGGCGGGCAACGCTGGCGGGCGGTGCGTCATCCGCCACAATATCCGCATTACCACCAAGCCGAATACAGTGATGCCGATGGATTTATGCGTGTCATACATAAACCGCACATTCTCATCCGCTGCATCTTCGGCCAGCAGCGCAAATGCGACGTTGACGATAATCAAAACCGCGATCAACCAATGAAGGATGACTGCTGGGCGAGTGTAACGATCTGATATGTCCATACGAATGTCTTCAGCCTCTGCTAAATAAAATGCAACGATAATGTTGGCAAATTGCTGCGTCCATCCCTAAATGCTCGTCTCCCGACTGAAAGCCACAAATGCTCCCCGCCCTACCCGATATTTTGCAGCATGAATCGCCGCGCCTGAACCCACGGCCGGTACCGGCGATCAGCCGCATCATCGGCGGCAGCGCGATTATGCTGTTTGCTGCTCTTTTGGCACAGGCGTTCTTCAGGCAGGGGCTGGCCGCGTGGGCAGTGGGGATCGCATATATTGCTTATGACACAGTGCTACTCGGATTCACTGCATGGCACATGCGGCGGATAATGGTGCCAGCACCTGCCGCTTTACAAAATGCGCAGCTGCCGACGTTGAGTGTGTTGATCGCTGCGCATAATGAAGATCGCGCTATTCCGGTCACTATCGACGCGCTGTTGCGGCAGACTGACCTGCCTGATTTGATTGTGATCGCAGATGATGGCAGCACCGACGGCACCGCGGAATTACTCGCAAATCGTTACGGTCTAACGCCCCATGTCGTCAGCAAGCAGTCTGGCCGGCCGGACCTTTTATGGTTGCCCGTCCCACATGGGGGCAAGGCACGGGCGCTGAATTACGCAATTACACATGTCGATACCGAGATTGTGCTGACAGTCGACGCCGATACTTTAATCGAGGAACATGCCATCGGCGTATTGCGTTCGCGCTTTGCCGGTGAGGCCGCGTTGGTCGCTGCCACTGGTGTGCTTACCCCGGTGTGCGGACGCGGCGCATCGGGGCGCTTTTTCGAATGGTTTCAAAGGTACGAATATATCCGCAACTTCATTTCCCGTTTTGCTTGGATGCAGATCGACGCATTGCTGCTAATCTCCGGCGCGTTCGCCGCGTTTCGGCGCGATGCCGTGATGGCGGTCGGAGGGTTTGATCCCGAATGCTTGGTCGAGGATTACGAGTTAATTCACCGGCTGCACCGCCACAGCGCCGATCATAATCTGGGCTGGACAGTGCGCGTGATTGGCGACGCGCAGGCGCGAACCGATGCGCCCGAAACCCTGCCCGCGTTCCTGCGTCAGCGCCGCCGTTGGTTCGCCGGATTTTTGCAAACCCAGCGTTGGAACCGCGACATGACGGGCAATGCGCACTTTGGCTATTTGGGAAAGATCATGCTGCCGATAAAATTGCTCGACACGCTACAACCAATTTACGGACTGGCGGCGTTTGCTATTTTGATAGCAGTGGTTGCCACGGGCAATTTTGCGCTGGCGCTGCCAATCTTGCTTGTGATGCTGGCCAAGATTGTCATCGACATGACGTTCCATCTTTGGTCGCTGTCGGTATACAAAAGTTGGACTGGCAGCACGCATAGCATCAGTTGGAGCAAGGCAGTGCTCGCCGCATTGCTCGAACCGTTTAGTTTTCAGTTAATGCGGCATTCGGGCGCGGCATGGGGTTGGTTCACCTTTCTGACTGGGCGGCAAAGCTGGGGCAAACAACAACGCGGCGGGATAACGGCGCAAGCGGATTGATTTCAATTTTTCCGCTCCACCAACACTGCTGATTCAATTCTGATCCGCCACCATAAAAGCGCCGCGTTCAAAACCGAAAAACTTATTGCCACCCACGGCGCGCCAAGCAACAAGGGGATTAACGCGATCTCGATCACCACAACGGTGTAATTGGGATGCGGCAGAAACCGATAAGGCCCACGCTTGATACGCGGAAAATGCGGTGCACTGATGATCCGTGTCGTCCACCAGCGGCCAATGCTCGCCAATGTCCAAAACCGCAATGCCTGACTGAGGAAAAATCCAGTGAGCAGGGCGGGCTGCGGATCGGTGGCGGGCCGCGCCAGCAATAATATTTCGATCATCCAAAACCCATGTAGCACGATGAACAACGGATAATGGTTCGCACCATGTTCCACCCCGCCTTCGGCCAGCAATCGCCGCGTATTATTGCGCGCATAAACCAACTCACCCAGCCGCTGGATCACGACATAGCCGAACACCATTTGGGCCCAAAACGGCCAAAGCCAAATCATGGTCGAAGCACTCCCATCACGCCGACAAAACCGGGACCAAGCGCCGTCATCAACATTGGCTTAGCAATCGGCCCTGCCGCCAGCAATTCTTCCAGCACGAACAGCACTGTGGGTGAACTCATGTTGCCATGATTACGCAGCATGTGGCGCGTCGCGGCAAGATCACTGCCGAAATAATCCGCCAGCGCATCGACCACGCGGCCGCCGCCGGGATGGCATGCAGGCTGTGCCATTTCCGCCTTGATCAATCCTTGCCCTTGCAAAAAAGTATCGCAAACAGGCGCAAAATGGCTAGCTACAAAAAGCGGAATATCCCGCGCCAAAACCAAATCAAAGCCGGTATCACCAATTTCCCAGCCCATCATATCGAGCGTATTTGGCCACACATGGCTAGTAAACGCTGCCAATTTAGGTCCGTTTCCTGCCCCTATCACAGCAGCAGCGCAGCCATCGGCGAACAACGCCAACGCCACCATATCTTTTTTATCCATGCGTTCATGGTCATAAGCGATGCTGCACAGTTCCAAGCTGACCAGCAAAACCGCCTTATCGGGCGCGGCACGAAACAAATCAGCGGCCAGCCCCATGCCGATCACGCCGCCTGCACAGCCATATCCAAATAACGGCACTACGCGCGTATTCGGCGCAAATCCCATCTGTGCAATCATCCGGCTTGGCAAGCTGGGCGTCATATTGCCCGTAGTTGATACAAACACAATCTGTCCAATATCGGCCGTTGATAACCCGGCGCGATCAAGCGCCTTGCCCGCAGCCGTGGCAAACAATTCCGTCGCCGCTGCTTCATAAACCCGTGCCCGGTCAGGCCAGCTTCGTGTGCCGAAATAATATTCGGGCGGCATTGCAATATTGCGCCGCTCAATTCCGGTATTCCCCAAAATATCGGCCATACGCTCTGGCAGGGCCCTGCCCTTGGCGCGTTCCAAAATCGAAAGCACCTCGCCTTGCGTAATACTGTGCGGTGGAAGCGCGTGCGCAACGGACATCAACTTGGGTTCAATAATCATCTCGTCTACCATGGCAGCAGGTTGCGTTCTGAGCCAGCAATATTGCACAAGACTTCTTTGATGCGGTGATCCGCAACTTGTTATACTTTTCGTTTGTGGATTTACCAAAGCACTATAAACACTAGTCTTATACCGTATTTTGGGGAACTATTAGGCCATGACTAAAACACTTGCGCTCTTATTTTTGTTGTCCGGCACATCGGCAATTGGTCAGACGGCGCCGCCTGCTGCACAGCGAGAGACTCCGATGCTACCGCGTCGGCATTTCTGCCCTCTCAAACGTTCGTAGCGCCGCGGCAAATTGTCGGCCCTAAGCTTTCTCCCGATGGCGAGAAAATGGCGTTTCGTTTAGAAAACGCAGGAACGAAATCTCTCGCAATAATAAATCTCGCCACTGGAAAATCTCAGCGGTTTGCTGAGCCGGAGAAGGGAGAATTGGACTGGTATCGCTGGGCTGGCAATGACCGGTTGTTGGTCGCTGTTTCAGACAATGCGACTTATGAAAATGAAGAAGTTCGCGCCAGCAGCCTTTATTACTTTGATTTGACGACTGAAAAATTTGGCACTGTCGGAAAAAAGCCACAAGTTTATGACGGCGCCGATGTATTATTTGTCGATCCAAAAGGCGAATATCTGATCCAGTCGCTGCAAGATTCAATTTACGAATATCCTTCCGTCTATCGGGTGAGTTTGAGTTGATGCGGACCGTCAAAAAAATAGTCAGGCCGCAAAGTGACATTTGGCAATGGACTACGGACCAATCGGGGATCGTAAGGATGGGTTTTTCTTACAAGCCCAATGGTATCAACATTTATTATCGAAGCGATGAAGAGACGCGATTCAAACTGATCAGCAAATTGCGGGAAAATGACAAGGACGAAGAAATTGAGGATAGCCTGCTTAAAAAAGCTGGGATCGCGCTGGAAACCAAGGTCTATGCAGCCGAAGGCCACGGATTTTCCAAAAAGGAGAATGAGCAGGATTGGTACGACCGATTGGAGGCGTTTTTGAACAAGCACAATCCGGCAAATTAGCGCAGGCTTTAATGCGAGCATTTACGCAGGTGGTGGCCAAATGATTTGCGCCCGCCTTACGCATTATCTAATGCGGCCAATATTCACTCATTCCCGCGAAAGCAGCTTAGTCCAATGAATGCCCCTACCCGTACCGTCCGCACCAGAGTTGCCCCGTCACCCACGGGCGATCCGCATGTTGGCACCGCCTATATTGCGTTGATCAATTATTGCTTTGCCAAAAAACATGGCGGCGAGTTTCTGCTGCGGATTGAGGATACCGATCAGGCGCGTTCGACACCGCAATCTGAAAAAATGATCCTCGAAAGCCTGAAATGGATGGGGTTGAGCTGGGATGAGGGTCCCGATGTCGGAGGTCCGCATGGTCCCTATCGCCAGTCCGAACGCAGCGCGATTTACCGCGAACATTGCGACCGGTTGCTTACCGATGGCAATGCCTTCAAATGCTATTGCACGTCGGAAAAGTTGACCGACATGCGCCGCCATCAAATCGCGGCAAAGCAGCCTCCCAAATATGATGGCACTTGCCTGTCGCTTTCCGATGCCGACCGCGCAAAGCTCGATAACGACGGCGTCAGCCACGTGGTTCGCATGAAGATCCCGACTGAAGGCACTTGCGTTGTGCAAGATACGCTGCGCGGAACAATCGAGTTTGAATATGCCGTTGTCGACATGCAAGTGTTGATGAAATCAGATGGCCTGCCGACCTATCATCTTGCCAATGTCGTTGATGATCATCTAATGGAAATAACGCACGTAATGCGCGGCGAGGAGTGGATTTCGTCCGCGCCCAAGCATTTATTGCTGTATCAGTATTTCGGCTGGGAGCCGCCCGTTCTCACCCACTTGCCGTTGCTGCGCAATGCCGACAAATCAAAACTGTCGAAGCGCAAAAACCCGACATCTATCCTATATTATCAGCGCGCCGGATATCTGCCGCAAGCGATGCAAAACTTCCTTGGTCTTTTCATTAAATCGTCGGGCGAAGAAGACGAAATGACCTCACTGGAACAGCTGATTGCTGATTTCGACGTGCACAATATTTCGCTCGGCGGGCCAGTGTTCGATACATCCAAACTGGAATGGCTGAACGGCCGTTATCTGCGTGAGACTATGGATGCAGGCGGTTTCTTGGCGGCGGTGAAAGATTGGGCACTGAATGATGCGTATCTGTTGCCAATCGCGGAAATGGCGCAGGCACGGATTACCAAATTGTCCGACCTTGGCGGGCTGGTCGCAATGTTCTTCATGAACCGGATTGAGGGGCAATCAGCAGAACGGTTGCGCGATGGTGTAAAGCTTTCAGATGACCAGCAACGTCAGGCCTATCATTTGGCGCTGAAGCAATTTGACGCCATGATCGAATGGAACAAAGACGGTGTTGATGCCGCATTGCGCCGCACCGCCGAGGTGCTTGACGTAAAACTGAAAGATGCGATCCGGCCAATGTATTTGGCAATTACAGGCGCGGCGCAGGGTGTCCCCTTGTTCGACGCGATCACCCATCTGGGCCGCGACATCATCCGCGAACGGCTGCGTCATGCGCTCGAACTATTGGGCGCGCCAACGTCCAAGGAAGCAAAGGCGTGGGACGAGCTGTTGGAGGCAAAAGCGGAGTGAAGCAATGAAAGCATGCGCGCTATGATGGCTGGCATTGCCATGCACGAAAGTTGGAAAGCGCCGCTTCAACTGGAGTTGGACAGCGATTACATGACCGCACTGCGCAGCTTCCTGAAGGCGGAAAAGACGGCAGGTAAAATCATTTATCCGCATAGCAGAAACTGGTTTCGCGCTCTTGAGCTTACACCATTGGACGGGGTACGGACCGTTATTTTGGGGCAAGATCCTTATCATGGCCCCGGCCAAGCACATGGGCTTTGCTTCTCTGTGCAACCCGGCGTGCGAACGCCGCCTAGCCTGGTCAATATCTTCAAGGAAATGGAGAGTGACCTTGCCATCCCGCGCGCCAAACATGGTAATCTGGAACATTGGGCAACGCAGGGCGTGCTGCTGCTCAACAGCGTACTAACGGTGGAAGCCGGTCAAGCAGCATCGCACCAAAAACGGGGATGGGAGCTTTTCACCGATGCAATCATCCGCATCATCAACGATCGCCCCGATCCGGTCGTGTTCCTGCTGTGGGGTGCCTATGCGCAAAAAAAGGCGGCGTTCGTGGATTCATCGCGCCATTTGGTGCTCAAGGCCGCGCATCCATCGCCATTGGCCGCGCATAACGGATTTTTCGGATGCAGGCATTTTTCGCAGACCAACGCGTTTTTGCAGGCTATGCACTTGAAGCCGATCGACTGGGCGTTGCCCGAAAACCCAAATTAGAGGACGTTAAATGGACCTTCAGCTCAAAGACAAAGTAATCTTCGTGGCGGGTGCAAGCCGCGGTATCGGCCTTGGCATTGTCGAGGCATGCTTGGCCGAAGGCGCAAAGGTTGCGATGGCAGCACGCGGCAGTGAGGCATTGGAAGAACAGCGCACGCGATTGGCGGCGCAATTTGGCGCGAGCAATGTTTGGGCAAAGGCTGGCGACCTTCGCAACAGCGGCACAGTTGACGCAATGGTTGCAGAAATCGAACGCGATTTCGGCCCGCTTTGGGGGGCCGTGGCGAATGTCGGTTTGCACCCTTGCCCGCCGGGATTCGAAGTCGACGACCAAACTTGGTCAGCCGGAATGGCGCAAAATCTCGATTCCGCTTTCTTCCTCGCCAGATCGGCGTTGCGCCAAATGTCGGCGCGCGGCGGCGGATCGATATTGTTCATCAGCTCCATCGCCGGTTTGGGCGCGCTGGGCACGCCGGTGACTTATGGAACGGCAAAAGCGGCGATGAACCATCTTGCCAAAGAATTGGCGCATGTTGCCGGACGATCTGGCGTGCGAGTGAATTCAATTGCACCGGGCAATATCATCTTCCCCGGCGGCGATTGGGAAACACGGTCAGAAGGTGAACGCGGCGACGCATGGAAGAAATGGATAAACCGCGAAGTACCACTACAGCGATTTGGAAAGCCCGAAGAAATCGGTTCCGCAGCAGCCTATTTGTTAAGCCCGCTGGCGAGTTTCGTCACCGGAGCGATACTGCCGGTTGATGGCGGTCAGACGAAATAAGCAGCGCGTTACCGCACCGTAAAACGCACCTGATCCACAACGCGGCCAGAACCATCAACCAACGCCAGTACGTGCTTTCCCGGACCCGCCAATAGTTGCGGATTGTCCGATGCTGGGCCAATGGCCTTGCTGTCGAGCATCAGCAAATGGTCGGTACTGTCGCCCGCTACGCGAACGCCCATCCGTTGCCGGTCCATCGGAATGTCGGGATCAATGGCATAGACACTTCCCGAAACTGGATTGGAAATGCGGGTGCGCCTTGCGGATTCAGGGACCAAGGCTTGGCTGGATTGACCGGTACCCGCAATGAACCACTCGGTCCTTGGTGGTTCGACATTGGAAGCGAAATGAACCGCTTGTGATTCCAGACCATCTGGCCGCACCAGTGGTTTACCGGGCGCGTTATTGTGCAATCCAATCATAATGTCGCGCCAAATCGGCGCAGCCCCGCTTGTCCCTGAAACCGTCTTCATCGAATCGCCTTCCAGATTGCCCACCCAAACGGCAACGGTGAAACGATCGGAAAAGCCAACGCACCAATTGTCCCGCATCGCCTTTGACGTGCCGGTTTTTACCGCAGACCAAAATGGCAGGCGCAATGCGGAGTCAACGCCAAAGGTCGCTGCACGCGCCGAAGGGTCAGACAATATGTCGGCGATGATCCATGCAACTTGCGGCGAAATTACTGCCTTTGCGGGCTGCGCGGTATCGCCTTTGGTCAAACGTATGGGCGACCATTTGCCGCCATTGGCAAGCGAGCGAAACGCGTTGGCCTGTTGCAATAACGTCACCTCTGCCGACCCAAGAGCCAGACTAAAGCCGTAATATTCGCCGTCCTGCGTCACTCCCTGATAACCCAAGTCCCACAGCAAATCTCGAAATGGCTGCACACCGCCAAGCAACATCGTGCGCACTGCAGGCACATTTAGTGATCCGGCCAGCGCGCTGCGAACCGACACTGGACCTTTGAAACCGCGATCATAGTTTTTGGGAATATAAAGCCCCGAAGCCGTGTCCAATTGCACCGGGCTATCGTCCAGTATCGACGCGGCGGTCAGCCATTTATGTTCGATCGCCTGCGCGTATAGAAATGGTTTAAGCGTCGACCCCGCCTGCCGCAATGCTGCGGCGCCATCAACCGATGCAGCGGTTGATTCCAGCGCCACACCGCCGACATAGGCCAAAACATCGCCGCTTTCATTATCTAGCACGACCACTGCGCCATCACGGGCGCGCTTTGCGCCAAGCGACTTCATTTGGCGGCGCAGTGCGGACAGAGCTATTTGTTGTACGCGGCTGTCGATCAAAGTGTAAATCCGCTTCCCCGGTTTGTTTAGCAAGCGGCCGGCAAGATGCGGGGCCAATCCGGGATCAAGCTGCGCCTGCCGCCGCACCGACAGCATGTTTTGCGCCGCCAATGTCATGCCGCTACAATCGGCCAGTCCGCCCAACCGGCAGGCGCGCTTTGCCACCTGTTCAGCAGTAGCAGATGGATTGGGCAGCAGCGCCGCAATCAGTAGCGCCTCACGCTGCGAAAGCGTAGCCGGGCTTTTGCCAAATAACGCCAAGGAAGCAGCACCAATGCCTTGTGCCTCGCCGCGAAAGGGCGCCAAATTCAAATAGGCTTCGAGAATCTCGTCCTTTCCCCAGTGGTTCTCAAGCGCCCACGCGGTTCGCATTTGTGCTATTTTCCGGGTCCAAGACCGCGTTCCTGGTTTGGCAAGATCGGGTGCGAGAAACGCCGCCGCTTGCATCGAAATTGTAGATGCTCCGCGCGAACGTCCACCGCCGATGCGAGCGCGAACGGCGCTGCCCAAGGCCAGCAAATCGGCACCGCTATGGCTATAAAAACGTTTGTCCTCGGCCTTGATGACGGCTTGCAACAATATCGGGCTGATCTTGTCCAGCGTTACCCATGCCAAGCGGCGCTGCTGAAAATCGACCCGTTCGCTGTCGAGTAGCGCCCCTTGGCGATCATAGAGCCACGCCTCGCTGGGTTGCCATGTTGCACGAACGTCATCATAGTCAGCTACTGCCGACGGCCAAGTGACAGCCACCAACAACGCCAACAAGGTGATGGCCGCGCCGCCAGCGTATGGCCGCCAGCGGAACCGTCCCGCCGCTTGATTTGTCACCTGTGCCTCACCATGAAATCACCGGGCCTGAACCTTGACATTGGCATTGGGCACCTGTGCCCGAATCTCAGGTGAATACATCGCTTCCACCCTGCTGGGCGGCATTTTAAAATCACCGGTGCCATTTAGGCGGACAACATACTCCACCACCGTTTTGCCTGCTGGCATCCACGCGAAGTAGCCCCGCCATTCACCGCGTGCCCGCTCGACGTAGCTTGGATAACCGCCCTCGCTGGTGTTTGCAGCTTGGCCCAATATCTCCGATTGCCCGCCCAATTTACCAACGATAGTTGCACCCGCCGGAACAGGATCGCTGATCACCACCCAGTTGCGATCAGCGGTAGCATCGACCGTTAACCGGATTTTCAATACGTCGCCGCGCGTATAAGCGCCGTTATGTTTGGCGGACACGACCGTTACTTCGCGAGTCATTTTATACCCGGCAAACAATGGCTGCAACAATGGCACCGCCGCCGAAACCGACACATTCGCCCACGGCCCTGCCCCGCCAACTTGTTTCAGCGACAGGCCCCCATCCACTAGCGGAATACGCAAAGCCGTGGCAGCACCTGACATCGGCCAAACCTGTTGCCGGGAAATCCCGCCCAGTGAAGCAAAGGTCGTGCCCTGTACCGCAGTTGCCGGATATAGCGCAGCAAACCGGCGCGCCAATACGCTGCCCCATGCATTCGCCGGCGTAGTGTCCCAATGGCCGCGCTGTTGCCGCATTGCGACGCCGACCATCATTTTCGGGGTTTCATCGCTCCATCCGGCTTGGCCCAATACCGAATCCAGCGCCTTCACCGCCATCTCATCTGAACTAACCATCATCCACCAAGGCGCGCGCGCGGCGTCGGTGATTTCAAGCCTGCTGCCTTCATATACTATCCGTTTGCGTAATTCTTGTTCGGCGGCAGCGCGCAGGAGCGCAGCATTGCCAAGCCCCTTGGTCGCGCCGATGGCGGTCATCCAATCGGCAAGGGCATTGGTGGTCATGTCCTGCGGCTTGGTTTCAATCGCGGCCACCAGTGCCGGCGTCGATGCGCCGTTGCGCGCCAAAGCGGCAAGCGCCGCGATACGCAGCAATTGACGATTGGATGTCACCCCGCCGCCAACTTCCATCCGACCTTCGACAATGCTGGTCATTGCATTGATCATCCGCTGCTTATTTTCCGCCGGGATAGCGTAGCCCGCCGATGCAGTAATGCTTAGCGCATAAGCAGTAAGTTCCGGAGAGCCCTCCAATCCCGTACTCGGGAAGTAACGCAGCAATCCGTTGCTGTCCAAGTAAGTGGGGATCGCGTTCGCGAGTTCACTCCAGCTATCCCGGTCATCCAGTACCACCGATTTGGAGAGCTTTTGTTCAAAGCAGCTATAAGGATATCCCGACATATAGGCGCGAACACCCGATAATGGCGGAGCAAGTGTATCGCTGAGCTTGATATCGACATAGCCGCCCGGTAACGCGCCTGCCGGGGCTTTTATGCTCACACTGGTTTCCGCGCCGACGCGGGCCAATGTCGCCGCCCAAACTTCGATCGGAACGGCGGGCACAATTTCTTGTGCCACTGCGATGCTGTCCGCCGCCTTGCCGTTTTTGGCCTTCACATCGATTGTCCATTTTAGTGTGTCTATGCCTGCGGGAGCCAACAGATTCCATGTGACCGGAACCGCTCCGCCCGCCGGAATTGTCACCGTCAATGGCGGACCATTTGCTACCGCCGGTTCCAGTTTCATACTTGCCATCACCGTCATCGGTTTTTCGGTGCTGTTGCGTAAAGTAAACATCGCGCCAAAATTATCGCCAGTGCGAACGAGCGGCGGAATCCCGGAAAAAATTGTCAAATCCTGCGCCGTGCGGATCTTTGCTTCGCCTGTACCGAAAAACTTTGCGCCGTCGGTCGCTATCGCCACCAAACGGAATGATGACTGCGCGTCGGATAGCGGCACGGCAACCCGCGCCTTGCCGTTTGCGTCCAAAGGCACACGGCCTTGCCATAACAGCACTGGCCTGAAATCGCTGCGTGTTACGGTCGACAGATCGCCGCCACCGCCGCCGCCAATTTTCACCGCCTTCAGGCCAAAATGTCGTTTGCCGACGATCTGCATTTGCGCCGTCGATGTCATCACGTCCAAAGTACGCTCACCCATCATCGCATCAAGCAACTTCCAGCTTTCATTGGGGGACAGCTGCAACAACGCCTCGTCCACCGCAGCAAAGGCCACGTCAGCCGATTTTGCAGGTTTGCCGTCGGGCGTCTTCACAGCAAGGTCGACTTGCGCAATGTCACGCACCGAATAACGCGATTTGTCAGCCTTTACCGATACGCCAAGTTGATGCCCTTCCCAACCGACCCGTATTTTGGCGATACCGATCCGGTAACTTGGCTTGGCTAGGTCAACTAGCGCAGTTGGCGACGCACCCTCGCGGCTGAAAAACGGTAGATTCCATTCGCGCGCGAAATCGGCGAGCCATAATTTAAAACCTTCCACTCGCCCGCGTACGGCGATTACTGAAACATAGACATCTGGCGCATAAGCGGCAGGCATCGGTACATTTATCACTGGATCTTTGCCCGACAATGTTGTGGTAAAACTGGACAGTACGCCTTCGCGCTCCACTGTTACGAGCGCAGTCGCAGAACGGAACGGCATACGCACTTGCAATTTCGCGGTCTCACCAGCTTTGTAACTGGTCTGTTCGGGCAACACGTCCATGCGGTCGCCATTGTCGCCGCCGAACCACCATTCATCTTCGCCCGCCAACCACACGGTATGCACAGCACGCGAGACATTGCCATCATCGTCACGTGCCGTTGCAACCACAGTCACCTCTCCCGAAAGACCGGGATCAAGTGTGCAGGAACCTAAACCCAGCCTGTCTGTGGTCTCTGAACAGCTATCCGATAATTTGGTCACTTTTTCCTGATTATCATAAGCATAAAAGCCGCCAATCATGCGTCGGCGTGCCGAAATAACTTCGCGGCTATACAGCGCGACCGAAACATTCTGTCCCGGCATCGGTTTGCCATCGACGTCCAAAGTGACCAGTTTCAATCTCAGATCATCGTCGCGCATCAACCAGCCGTCAGTTTTGATACCAATCTGCACCGCCGATGGATGCAAGGTTATCACCTTGCTTGCAGTCAGCGTTTCGCCATTGGGATCTTGATAGTCCATTTCGACGCGCATCGTCGCCCCGCTGCCTATTGGTCGATCAATGGCAATGCTGGCCTTGCCGGTCCCGTTGCTGTCCAGCGTCAACGGCAATGTTTGCGAAAGCGGTAATTCGGGTGTCTCCGCTTCCCCATTATCGTCGAGCGTCTTGGTACCGGCCTCGATTGCGTGACCGCCAAAGGTCCAGTTTTCGAATCCGTCGGGGCTATAATAACGTTCCGTGAAATCGGTGCGAATGGCCACTGGCATATTTGCCGCGCCGCCGCCGGACAAATAGCCTGCGAACAGGGTTACAGGAACGGAGGCCGGGCGTACTGGATCAGATTTGGGTCCACTGATTTCAGCGCGCATTGTTGGCAATCGATATTCATCAACGCGTAGGCTTTGGTCGCTCCAAATGGTCTTATCGCCGAATTCCCAGCGCAGGTTATAGTCGCCCATCGGTGCGCTTTGTGGAGCGGTCCACTGCGTCTCTCCGATGCCGTTTTGATCAATCGACACTGGAAAGCTGAACTCGACGTCAGAACCACTATGGCTGAGGATCAATTGGCCTTTCATTGTTCCAGAAAAATCAAATCCGGTTGCAACGGGGCGGCGCACAATATGCTTCATATTGACGGTATCACCCGCGCGCAGCAACGACCGGTCAAATATGCTGTGAATGATTTCGGTCCGTTCCGACCAACCGAACGGCAAATCAAAATCATACGGCTGTATTCCATTGCCCCAATTGGTCATGGTGAAGGAAAAATCGTCGCCTTGCCGCGCGGAAATCATCAACGGGTGGGTGTCATTTTCGCAACCATTATATGCTGTTGGTTCAGGTAGCTTAGTCGTGACCAGCAAACGCCCTTGCTTGTCTGTCGTGCCGCTGATCAACTCTTTGCCAGTGCAGCTGTCGGTAACACGAATTGCTGCGCCGGAGATGGGCGACGCGCTATCAATGGCGGTTACCCAGGCCAGTGAATTGGCACGGCCCCATTTGAAATGCACTGCCATATTGGTGACAAGCGCGCCCGCCGCGACATAGCGCGTGGTATCACGGCCAAGCAATGCTTTGCCCAAAGCCGGACTGGCAAGCTCGACGACATAGAATCCAGGCTTATCAAACGGGATACCCACGACTTCGAAAGCCTTGCCCTTTCCGGGCAAAGCCAGCTTTAGTTTTTCACCTTTGCCATCCAACAGCGCCGTTGTGCCAGTATAATTGATCTCTACGTTTTCACCCTTGGCGTTCTTTTCAGTGCGGGTGTCGGATTTACCGGCATCGTCCAGCTTTCGCAGCCATCCGGCGATGTCCTTATCGGCGCTATCCACCCGCAGGCTGGCCCCCGTGATAGCAGAAACGCTGCGCGCCAGTTCCGGTTCAACAGCCCGCACAGTGACAGGCAATTGGCCGCCTTGTTTGGATTCCAATATACCGAAATTTGCGGCGAACTTCACCAATGGCGGCATTTCGTCAAAGCGCACAGAAAGCGGGAACCGTGCGGCATTTTGTAGCGCGCGTCCGCTCATGTCGGTGACCTTGCCGGGTAGGCTGATCTTGCCGTCCATGTTGCCGGGGAAACGGCCCTTGAAGATCAGATCGCTAATCTCGGCATCGTTTTTGCTACTGTCTGCAACAGTTGGTTCAATCTCGGTTCCATCTGCCAAAGTCAGCCTTACCGCCAATGCAACATCACGCGCAACCGGCGACGTAAAGCTTAGTTTCGCATCCTCAATAGGGTTACATCCAGCCTTTGCATTAATCCGCGGGCATTCGAACTTCGCCGTAAATGCCTCACGCACGTCGAAATCAAAGCGTTGCTCACGCCCTGCCATTTTTCCGCCTGCTCCAGCAATTTTTGCATCCCAAACCAGTGCCACGTTTTTACCGGGCGGCAATGGACGGCGGCACTGAACGGCGAGCACATTTTTAAGCGCCTCTTTTTGGACTTTGGCATCACCGGAAATTTTTGCGGGGATTCCGGCTTCTTCAAAAAAGCTCTGCAGGCGATAATTGTTACTTCCCAGCCCATCGACCAGGTCCAATACGGTTTGCTGCGGCAAGACATTGAGCGCGATTTTTTCACCCACGCCGTCGACTGCACAATATCCATTGGCGGCAACACTGGTGCTGATTGCCGGAACGTTGGTGGCGACCAAAAAGACCTGCTCTTCCTCAATCGAGCCATATATACCGCTGGTCAGGACCGCGCGCGCCACCGGACCGCCTGTGTCTATAATGAATTTCTGGCCATCGCCGATTGCGATACCCCGTTCAGTCTTCAGTCCGGCGTTGAGTGCCACGGCGCAGGTCAATCCGCCCGGTAGGTCATTGTCAAAATCGAAAATATACGTCTGCTGATCGGCCCAGCGGCCAGTGGCGGGAACAGAACACGTCAAAACCGCTGGCGCCGCCGCGCGCGGATCGCCAAGTGGAACCATCGCTTCCGAAAAACGCAATGTGTAACGGTTGACCGCACCGCTGTTGATTGCCGAATTGCCCGGAGTTGCCAAAGTAACTCGAGGTTTAGTATCGCTCAACGCCAGTGCCGGAATAAGAAGCACGCCCAAAATAACTATCTTGTTCAACAATTTCCGCATGGCTTTTCGAGTCCTATCTTCAATACAATAGGTTCACTCATTTGGCGCAGCATGTCCAGCCAGATCACAGCCATCATCCGCTTATTTCAGTTGATAAGTGTGTCCAAATATCGTTCGGCCAAATGTGCCGCTTCTTCCGCCGTAAACGGTGCATTGCCAAGACTGAGTTCGAGCCAAAGACCGTCGACCAAAGCCGTTAGCGCAACTGCTGTCAGCCGGTGGTCTCCCTGCCGCCAACCATGAATTAGTGCTTCCAAATCATGACGGTAATCGCGGTATATCTGGGCATGCAATTCGGAAATGTGCCGATCGGTTCGCGCCAGACCCCAAAAGGCGAGCCAAGTCGCAAGCAACTGCGGGTCAGCAATAGGAGGGCGGAAGCTGGCGGTTATATACGCGAGCAATCGGCCACGTGGATCTTCACCGGCGCTCCGCACAGCTTCATCTAACGCTTCGGCCACGCGCGCGCCCGTTGCCCGATAGGTCTCGGCGATAAGCGAGTTCACGCCATCAAAATAGTGCCGCAACAGTCCCGGTGATACCCCGGCCTCGGCACAAATCGCGCGCACCGTCGTTCCGCCAATCCCGTGTTTTGCAAGACACAGCGCGCAGGCGTCGATCAAGCTTTGTCGGCGTTGATCGGGCTGTTCCCGTGTAAAGGCTTGTCTGGGCGCGCTCATATTGTTATACAATCGTACAACAAGGAGTCGCAAATGGCAACACGCGCCGAAATTCCCATTCACGCCGATCCACTCGATGGGTGGAGTTTGCCCGCATGGACCTATGATGATCCGGATTTTTTCGCCGCCGAACGCGAACGGGTTTTTGCGCCAAGCTGGCAAGTCGTCTGCCATTTAAGCGACATCCCCAACAAAGGTGACTGGCACAGCCTCGATTATATCGGCGAAAGCGTGATCGTGGTAAAAGGCCAAGACGAAATTTTGCGCGCCTTCACCAATGTCTGCCGTCACCGAGGTTCGCGGTTGCTGGATGGATCAAGCGGATGCGCCAAAAAATTGGTCTGCCCTTATCACGCCTGGACTTATGAATTGGACGGGCGCTTATCGGGCCTACCCGATAGTGCAAGCTATCCTGGCATCGACAAGGCAGACCATGGCCTTGTCCCGGTTTCGCTTGAGGTCTGGCGCGGCTTTGTGTTTGTGCGGCTGGTTGATGACGGCGGCCCTTCGGTTGCGCAGATGATGGCGCCTTATGAAGAAATGGTCGAACCCTATAGATTTGAAGATCTGCGCGCTCTGGGCCGAGTGACCTTGCGCCCGCGTGATGTGAACTGGAAGAATGTCGGCGACAATTATTCCGACGGCCTGCACATTGCGGTCGCGCATCCTGGGCTAACGCGGCTGTTTGGCAAAAGCTATGGCGTCGAGGCTGAACCCTATGTCGACCGCATGTGGGGCGATATGACCGACCGGCCATCGGACAACTGGTCGGAGCGCATGTATCAACGCATCCTGCCACCGGTTCCGCATCTGCCCGAAAGCCGCCAACGCCACTGGTTGTATTTCAAACTTTGGCCCAATGTGGCGTTCGACATTTATCCCGATCAGGTCGATTTCATGCAGTGGCTGCCGGTTAGTCCGACGACCTGCCTGATCCGCGAAATCAGCTATGTCCTGCCCGAAACCTTTACTCCCGAAAAATCGCGCAGAGAGATGAAGGCCGCACGTTACCTGAATTGGCGGATCAACCGGCAAGTCAATGCCGAGGACACCGTTTTGATCACGCGCGTCCAGCAGGGCATGGCATCGCGAAGTTTTTCCGCAGGACCGCTGAGCGACAAAGAAGTGTGCCTGCGCCATTTCTGCACACGGATGCGCGGCATAATACCCGAAGCAAGAATTGCGGATCGTCCCGCCGCCGGTTGGAGCCGATAATGACAAAAAAATACGATGCCCTAATTATCGGCGCTGGCCACAATGGTCTTGTTTGCGCTTTCTACCTTGCCCGTGCGGGCATGAAGGTGCGGCTGGTTGAAGCCCGCAACATCGTCGGCGGTGCGGCGGTGACCGAAGAATTTCATCCCGGATTTCGCAACTCGGTCGCCAGCTACACCGTAAGCCTGTTGCAACCAAAAGTAATCGCCGACATGCGGCTGGCCGATCATGGTTACCGTGTGATCGAGCGGCCGATATCAAACTTCCTACCGCAGGAGGACGGCGGCTATCTGAAATTGGGCGGCGGGCTCGAACGCACGCAAGCTGAATTTCGCCGCTTTTCCGAACATGATGCGCGCGTGTTGCCTGAATATTATGACATGCTGGAGGGTGTGGCCGATGTGCTGCGCGATCTGGCGCTAAAATCCCCGCCCAATGTCGGCGACGGTTTCAAAACCTTGATCGACGGCGCGCTGCAGGGCCGTGCTTTAATGAAGCTCTCGCTTAGCCAGCAACGCGATGTGCTCGACCTGTTCACCAAATCCGCGCGCACGTTTCTCGACAGCTGGTTTGAAAGCGAAGCGGTAAAGGCCGCGTTTGGATTTGATGCGGTCGTCGGCAACTATGCCTCTCCCGATACGCCGGGCAGCGCCTATGTCCTGCTCCACCATGTTTTTGGCGAAGTGAATGGCAAGAAAGGTGCGTGGGGCCATAGCATTGGCGGCATGGGAACAATCACGCAAATCATGGCAAAAGTGATCCGCGATCTGGGCGCCGAAATCAGCCTTGAAAGCCCGGTGTCACGTGTACTCGTTGATGGCGGCAAGGCCGTTGGCGTGAAGCTGGTTGGCGGCGAAGAGATTGTTGCCGACCGCATCATCGCCAATGTCGGACCAAAACTGCTTTACGAAAAGATGTTTGATGAGGGCGATCTGCCCGCTGAATTCCGCCGCCGCGTCAAGGGCTTCAAAGCGGGCAGCGGAACATTCCGGATGAATGTCGCACTTAGTGAATTGCCCAAATTCACCTGTCTTCCCCAACCCGGCGAACATCACCAATCCGGTATCATCATCGCGCCGACGCTCGATTATATGGACAAAGCGTTCATCGACGCCAAGGAACATGGCTGGTCGAAAAAACCGATCGTCGAAATGCTGATCCCGTCGGTCATCGACGATAGCCTTGCGCCGCCCGGCCAACATGTCGCCAGCCTTTTCTGCCAGCAATTTGCGCCCGGCCATGACTGGGACGCAGATGAAGGCAAAGCTGCCGATACAATTATCGACACCGTTGAGGCCCATGCGCCGGGATTCCGCAAATCGATCCTCGGCCAGCAAGTCCTTAGCCCGCTTGGTTTGGAACGCAAATTCGGGCTTGCGGGCGGCGATATTATGCACGGCAATATGTCACTCGATCAGCTGTGGGCGGCGCGGCCCATATTGGGCAATGGCGCGTATCGCGGGCCGCTAAAGGGACTTTATATGTGCGGAGCAGGTTCGCATCCCGGCGGCGGTGTCACCGGCGCACCGGGCCATAACTGCGCCAGCGAAATATTAAGTGAGCGGACTTTCATAGGGAAATTGTTGCGCCGGGGGTAATGGCAAATGGGCGCAAATTTCACTGCCTAGCCCGCACACAAAA
>CAWDID010000028.1:0-34815 GCA_963802245.1 uncultured Alphaproteobacteria bacterium
CGCCAACAATGTCAAAGAGCCTGCCCTGAAAAAGCGGCGTTACCGCTGCATTCCCAGAACAAATCCTACATTACAAGCACCAATGCACGGCGAATTCGCCAGCCTGTCGTCCCGCCGTTAGTGCACGAACCGCGCCACAACATCACGGTAGCTGCGGCTGACCTTAACCTGCGCGCCTGATTCTAATATAAGAAAACATTCGCCGTTGGTGTGCGGCTTCACTTGCCGGACTTGATCCAAGTTGACGATGCAGCTGCGATGCACCCGCTGGAATGTGCGCGGGTCCAGACGCTTTTCCAAATCTTTCATCGTCTCGCGCAGGATCAGGCTGTTGTCGGCGGTGTATATGCACATATAATCGCCAGCTGCCTCTACCCGTTCGATATTCTCGACATCGACCCTAAAAATCTGGCCGCGATCTTTGATGTTGATTAATTTCTCAAACCGGCTCGTCGCCATTTCTTCTTCGGGCAATGGCAAGTTATCGGCGGAATCAGGTGCGATTTCATTGATGACGGTGCGCAGCCTTTCGATCTCTTCCGTGCTGCGTTTTTCCGAAAGGCGTGCCCGTATCCGGTCCATAGTATCGGCCAGACGATCAGGCTCCACCGGTTTCATCAGATAGTCGATGGCCTCGGCTTCGAACGCACGGATCGCGTGTTCGGAATATGCGGTGACAAATACAAACAATGGGGGGTCAATATCCATCACGCCTTGTACCACCGAAAAGCCGTCAAAGCCGGGCATCTGGATATCCAGAAACACCAGATCAGGCTTCAGCGTCTTGATTTTGCGAATGGCTTCGCGGCCATTGTAGCATTGCGCCACTATTTCGATGTCTTCGTAGGCAGAAAGCCTAATTTCCATTCCTTGAACAGCCAATTTTTCGTCATCTACGATGATCGTGCGAATGGTCATGCGGTTAATGCTCCTTGGCCAACTGGCCCTGTGGTTGCCGCCCCCATATTTTGCTGCGTTACATTCCCTGAAATTTCTGGTGCTGCTTTGGTTTTGACTTGATACGGCATCTCGATCATCACTTCAAATCCGCCCGATGGATTTACCCGGTGTTCGAACCTTTGTTCATCCCCATATGCCTGCATCAATCGTTCGCGTGTATTCGCCATACCGACACCTGTTGAAAGACTGGGGTTTTGTTGACCCGCCTGCAAGCCCGGACCGCTATCCGACACGATAACCCGAAGCTTTTCACCGACCAGTTGGGCACTAACCAAAATATCTGCGCCTTCTTCTTTGGGAGTTACCGCATATTTGATCGCGTTTTCCACCAGTGGCTGGAATAACAACGAGGGCACAAGTGCATTCGATACCCGTGGATCAATGTCGAACGTCGTGCGCAGCCGTTCTTCAAAACGCATCTTTTCAATGTCCAGATACAGCTTTAGCGTTTCCACCTCTTGGGCAAGCGAAACCCGCGCCTCTGCCTCGTTAATCAAGGTGAAGCGCAGGAATGATGAAAGCCGCGACAGCATCGCGTTTGCCTGTTCGGTTTGCTTGAGCAACACCAATGTCGATATACTGTTCAGCGTGTTGAACAAAAAATGCGGGTTCAACTGATAGCGCAACATAGTCAACTGCGCGCTGGTTGCCTGCGCCTCCAGCCGCAGCATCTGGTCCTGTTGTTCCTCCGCCCGGACGAAATAGTTGATCGCGTAATACAGCGCCGACCAGGCGCCAAGCAAGATACCATCAATATAGAGCGCGCCAAGCCATAGCTGTGCGAACGATGAACCCTCGGTCGTTGGCCGCAATGTTTGCGTTACCCAGGCATCCAGATAGGCATATAAAACCGACCCGAGCATCACGGCGGCTGTGGTCGTCCCCCATGTGATGATCGGCCGCCGGTCAATGACAAACCGGTAGATAACCGAAAGCAGAAGCGCGATCGAATAACCGGTCGCTCCCGAAATCAATATGGTGAACAGAAAACTGGGCGGTTGGCCGTTGGCCAGACCCGTTGCCGAGCGCAGCGCAATCGCCCCGCCCCAGCCCAACGAATGCAGGTTCCAAAATGCACGGTTCTTATTTGAAAAGAACGGCTGGTCAGAAATTTCAATTACCGCCATGGATTCAGTCTAGCTGCATTTTTGCGTTGCATGAAGCCTTGATTTTAAGAAAAGCACTGTTAGCATTTGCGGGCAGTTTCAAGGAGAGACAAAATGGACGGAACCGACACTCACAACGCCAGCTTTACCGACATGAGCGAAAGCACGCGAGAGGATTGGGAAATCATTATGAAAGAGCAGATCGCGTTTGCTCCAGGTGGCGGAAAACGTGTGCTCGACCATCTTCGCTTGCTCGATGGCGACTATGGCGGCTTTCCGGTCGACCGACTAACGCATTGTTTGCAAACTGCAACGCGTGCCTATCGTGACGGCCGCAGCGAGGATTATGTTGTCATGGCATTGATCCACGACATTGGCGATACGCTGGGCGCGTTCAACCACCCCGATATTGCTGCGGCCATTATTAAGCCGTTTGTTTCCGAAGAACTGCATTGGATCGTTGTCCATCACGGTATTTTTCAAGGCGTCAATTTCTTCCACCATATCGGCCTTGACCGCGACATGCGTGAGAAATTCCGTGACCACGAACATTTTGCCGCAACCGAAGAGTTTATTGATAAATATGACTGCCCGGCATTTGATCCTGATTACGACACCTTGCCGCTCGAATTTTTTGAACCGATGGTGATGAAGCTGTTCGAGCGCCCACTGAACAGTATCTACAAGCGGGCGATGAGCGAGGCATAGGGGCAAATAAAAGTCAGGGCCGGATTTTTACGGGCTTTGTCTCGCCTACTGCATTGCTCATTCTCGTTTGCCATTCGGCCAACGACTGCTCCAGCCGCCTGCCAGCGATTGCCCGTCCCGCTTCTCGCGGCAACCCCAGTGACTGCGATAGCGGCCCGCCCAGCAGCGAGTCGCCCAATGCGAGCAGAACGAGTTCCATTGTCAATTCATGCAGCTGGGTATTCTCATGGCCTTCTTCGGCTATTTCATCGACCAATTTGTGAATCGTATCGACGATGGGGTTAAGTGCGTCATCATTGCCCGACAAAAGCATCCACGATGCCAGCGCCCCGGCGCCTTCTTGATCAAACGAGTCGAAAATCAGGTCAGCCAACTGGCGCGGCGGCATTTCACCACCTTGCATGCGCGCAACAGCGTCACCAATCGTCACACAGACCGCCTTAGTCAGATACTCCGCCAGATCGCGCTGCAACCCCGATGCCGAACCAAAATGATGCAGCAAATTGGCATGCGTGCGGCCGATCCGGTTGGCCACCGCTTTTAACGTAACAGATTGCGGACCCGTTTCGATCAGCAACAGGCGTGCCGCCTCCAACGCAGCCAAACGGCTCGCTTCCGGGCTCAATCGCCGGGGAAATCCCGATTGCGTTCCTTCTGAAGCGATTGGTTTCAACATTATATTACGGGCCCTTATGCAACGATCTGCGTTGATTGTAGCAGTCACATTGACGTTATTGACATGGACCGGACTGCGCGGCCCGGCAATAGCAAATCACCTTGTTTGCAAACAAGTGTGGGCAATGCGGAAAGTCCAAATTGCGGCAAATATTTAATTGTTGCTGCCCCGTTAACCTTGTTCTTTACACCAGTATTCATGGCGGCGGCCTAAACCAGCAATATGCAGCCCAGTATTCAGATAGTTAGTTCAAAAACAAAAGCGGTTAACGGCGATAACGCGCCGCAACTGCAACCGCGCAGTTTTTCGACCGCCAAACCGCATATTCCCAATCGCCATTGGGTCAGACAAGACGCTTTTGCGACAGCATTGTTCAACGCATTTTCTGCTGTATTCCCGCATGGCGAATCATTCATGGTGCGCAGTATCAAGCCATGGCAAAACCGGATGCCGGAAAAACTGGCATTGGATGTAAAGAATTTCGTCGAACAAGAATCGGCCCATGCACGCGAACATGGCAATATGAATCAGGTCCTGGCTGACGCGGGTTATGATTTGGAACCGTTGGAACACACGATAAAAAGCTTTGTCCGCTTTTTTCGCAACAGAAGCGAAATGCTGTGTCTGGGTGTGACGATGTGCATTGAACATTTCACTTCGATCATCGGCGCAGAGGTTCTGAAGAACGATCATCATCTCGCTGGTTCCGATCCGGAACTTCACGAATTATGGGTTTGGCACGCGATTGAAGAGGTCGAACACAAAGCCGTCGCCTTTGATGTTTGGCAATATGCGACCCGGGATTGGAGCGCGCTTCGTAAATATGCCGTGCGCTGCGGGATATTAATGCTGGTCACCATCAGCTTTCTGATCAACCGAACCCGCGGACAAATGCAGCTTTTAAGTCAGGACGGGATCCCCGCAGGCCGCGCAATTCGCGGACTGTTTGCACTCGGATTTGGCCGGGGCGGCCTTGCCCGCAACATTTTCAAGCCGTGGCTCAGCTTTTTCCGGCCCGGGTTTCATCCGTGGGATTTGGATGATCGCGCTTTACTGGCCAAAGGTGAGCTGACGTTAGCCGAGGTGGCTAAAACCAAAGTGAGCGCGGTCAAAGTACCAAAGGCCACAGAACGCCGTGGTCGGCCACGCCTTGCCAAGGCGGCGTGACCAAACCACTTCAGGCGGCCATCGGTTGGGCATCATAAGGCATTTCAATTTCGGCTCGCATGTCGATGCCGTCGTCGCTGTCATCACCCAGCAATGATCGTTCAAACAACGCGCAAGGTGCCGCACGTCCCCGGCCGTTGCTTTGCCGCATTTCAATGCGGCCAGTCGGATGAAAACCGGCTTTGCGTAAAACCCGGCCTGACGCTGGATTGTCGGTGAAGTGACCTGCAACCAATTGTTGGTGACCGGCAGCGCGGGCAATTGCCACAACTGCTTTTGCCGCCTCGGTTGCAAAGCCCAGGCCCCAATATGGCCGCGCAATCCAATAGCCCAGTTCAGCCTGGCCGCCTGCATCCTGAAGGCCGCACGCCCCAATCAGGCGCGGCGCTCCGTCGGTGCGCAACATCAAAAGCAAACTGGGTAATTCGGGGGAATGTTCGCGCTCGACAAAGTCGCGTGCATCGTCAATCCCGTATGGCCAAGGCAGGCTGCCCAAATTGCGTACAATCAATTCATCGGCCACCGCTTGACACAAAGCCTTTGCGTCTTCGGGCCAGCTAGGCCGCAACAATAATCTATCTGTTCTGGCGAACATCTCTTTTCTCCTTTTTCAGGCACGGCCGTCAATATCACTGCAAAGTGACAGCTGTGCGACATATGGCCATGGATCGGCCTAGAAACAGGGAGAAAACGACAAAAAGAAAGGGAGAACGGTTGACCCGTCTCCCTGTCAGGTGGAGCGTTCTTTTGCAAAGACCGCTCCCGGGTCATCCGTTAGGACAACCCGTGATTGATTGTCCAAATTATTCTGCGGCGATGGCTGCCATATCGACCGACACGTATTTGCGGCTTTGTTTACCGGCGTGAAATCGTACGCGGCCAGGTTGCAACGCAAATAGTGTGTGATCGCGGCCAATGCCAACATTGGCGCCGGGATAGACGCGGGTTCCGCGCTGGCGAATGATAATGTTGCCGCCAATCACTTCTTCACCACCAAATTTCTTTACGCCAAGACGGCGGCCTGCTGAATCGCGTCCGTTACGTGACGAACCACCTGCTTTTTTATGTGCCATGGTGTGTGCTCCTTACTTAAACTGTTACTTACGCTTATTCTGCAACGGCTGCTTTAGCGGCGGCCTTTTTAGGCGCTGCGGCCTTTTTCGGAGCGGCGTCGGCTTTTTCGGCTGTCGGCGCTGCTTCCTTTTTGGCTGCTACTGGCGCTTTCGAATCGCCAACTGCCAATATCCGCAGCAACGTCAGGCTTTGACGATGGCCTTGTTTACGGCGGTAATTATGCCGGCGACGCTTTTTGAAAACGATGATCTTTTCACCGCGTTCTTGCGCAATAATTTCAGCCGAAACGCTGAGACCTTTCAGGTCCGCAGGCTTATCGCCTTCACCAGCCAGCAAAATGTCGTCGAACGACACCTTATCACCAGCTTCACCAGGCAGTTTTTCGACTGCAATTTTATCTCCAGCGGCGACGCGATACTGCTTGCCGCCAGTGCGCACGATAGCGAACATGGCTTACTTATCCGTTCCAAAATTTGGCGTTCAATGTGATTCTACTTAGCCCAGAAGGCCGCAGAAATCCAACGTGTATCCCCAGAAATTATGTCCTGAATGCTCACATTAGAGTGCGGCCAGCTAGTCGATCACCTGTGCTTTGTCAACGCCTTTCGCCCTAATTTGCGCGCATTGCACATGCGGTTCTAATCCGCTTGCCTGCATCCGATCACCACCGTAAACGAGATTATATGTTACGCGTTATTGCCATTGCGACTTTGCTTACCCTTTCTTTGTCGGCGTGCGCCGCGCCAAGCGGTGAGTTTCCATCGCTGATGCGGCGTCCTTATGAAACAAATGCGCCGATAACTGCGCCTTTGGCGGATACGGAGACTGCTGCGGAGACTGGGGCTGTTGCCCTGCCCGCCGCTGTTCAGACAAAACTGAATGCGTTCAGCGCGCGTCACCGCACAGCTGCATCGGCCTATAATATTATGTTGCCTGCGGTGGCCACGGCGGCACGCACAGCAGCAGGATCAGCGATCGGCAGCGAGACCTGGGTGAACGCACATTTACAAGTCAGCCGGTTAGACAAGGCGCGGTCCGATTCGAAAACTGCGCTGGCTGAACTTGATCAATTTATTACTAACCAGATGGATATGGAGACGACCGGGGCATCGCCGTTGCTGTCTCCGCTGCTTGCGGCTGTGCAATCCGATTTGGCCGCCGCGACGAGCGCGCAGGATGCCGAAATTGAGAGACTGTCGCAACTGATAGGCATGTAATTTCCGGGGCACTTGCATGTTTATGCGGCCTAGCGAACGAAAATCTAAGGCATCTAAACTTTTGCGTGCTTGACGGCGAATGCCGCTACGGCGAAGAGCAATCACATGACCTCCACTTCGCAAAAGTCCACCATTTCCCAAAATCCCGATATCCGTTTGCTCGGCAAAATGCTGGGCGATGTCATTCGCGCTTATGGCGGCGAAAAATTGTTCCGCCAGACCGAGTATATCCGTTCCAGCAGCGTTGACCGTTTTCGCGGAATAGCAGGTGCTGATACCAGCGATCGCGGGTTGGGCGCGCTTGGTCTGGACGATACGCTGAATTTTGTGCGCGGATTTATGCTGTTTTCATTGCTCGCCAATTTGGCAGAAGACCGGCAAGGCCTTGCCCATGAAGACGGCGCGACATTTGCCGAGGCGTACACCAGGCTTAAGGATCAAGGCATTGGGGATGATCGTATCATTGAACTGCTTGCGGGCAGCTTGATTGTTCCGGTACTTACCGCGCATCCCACAGAAGTGCGGCGCAAAAGTATCATCGACCACAAGAACCGGATTGCGGCATTGATGGCGATGCGTGACACTGGCCTGCAAGTTACTCCTGACGGCGACAATGTTGACGATGCCATTTTCCGGCAAATTGCATTGCTTTGGCAGACCCGGCCACTGCGCCGCGAAAAATTGATCGTCGCCGACGAGATCGAAAATGCACGATCCTATATGCAAGAGGTTTTCTTGTCGGCTCTGCCCAAATTATATGCGCGCTGGGAACAGGCGCTGGGTCAACGGCCTCCCAGTTTTGTGCGTTTGGGAACATGGATTGGCGGTGACCGTGACGGCAATCCGTTCGTCGATGCTGAAACTCTGCAATATGCGATGAAACGCGATGGCGGTACTGCGGTTCGCCACTATTTGGAGGCCGTCCACAAGTTGGGCGCAGAAATTTCAATCTCGAGCCTGATGAGCGAAACCCCTGCCGAAGTGTTGGCGCTGGCCGAAAAAAGCGGCGACACTGCACCCAGCCGGGAAGACGAACCTTATCGGCGCGCGCTTTCGGGAATTTATGCGCGGCTGTGTGCAACCCACGTCAAATTGATCGGTGATATGCCGCCGCGCCCGTCGCCGCTTGATGGCGCTTCTTATGATACCCCGGAACAATTGCGGGCTGATCTGGTAACACTCGCCGCCGCATTGGCATCGGGCGGCGCTGGCGCGCTATCCAGCGGCGGCGCGTTGGGACGATTGATCCGCAGCGTCGAAATTTTCGGCTTTCATCTCGCTACACTTGATCTGCGGCAAAACAGCGTCGTTCATGAGCGCGTTGTCGCCGAATTGTTCAAGGCGGCGGGCGTGGCTGCGGACTATCTATCGCTTGATGAAGCAGCGCGCGTTGAGTTGCTATTGGCAGAGCTGTCTTCCAACCGTCCGCTTGCGGATCAATATTACGACTATAGCGAAGAAACCGCCAAAGAACTTGCCATCATGCGCGCCGCCGCCGATGCGCAAGACCGCTTTGGCAAGGCCGCGATTACGACATACAATATCAGCCAAACCGAAAGTGTATCGGATCTGCTGGAAGTCTATGTGATGGTCAAACAAGCTGGCATGTACCGCGTTGCGGCCGACGGTACGCCCAGCGCCAGCATCATGTCGGTACCGCTGTTTGAAACCATCGCCGATCTGCAAGCAGCACCGGCCACAATGCGGGCGTTCTTTGCATTGCCAAAAATGCGCGCTCTTGCCCAAGAACGCGGCCATCAGGAAGTGATGATCGGTTATTCGGATTCCAACAAAGACGGTGGCTACATCACTTCGACTTGGGAATTGTATCAGGCATCCAGCGCGCTGGCCCCGGTATTCGCCGAAGCGGGGGTTGCGATGCAATTGTTCCATGGCCGCGGCGGCGCCGTTGGACGCGGCGGCGGATCGGCATTTGGTGCGATCCAGGCCCAGCCCAAAGGCACCGTGCAAGGGCGCATCCGCATCACTGAACAAGGCGAAGTTATCGCTGCTAAATATGGCACTGTCGACAATGCGGTCACGTCATTGGAGACAATGGTATCAGCAACGATGCTCGCCAGCCTGTCACCCGACCCGATTGCCGTTGCCGATGAAAAACGTTTTCGTGCGGCGATGTGCGAATTGTCGCAGCGCGCTTTTGATAGCTACCGGGGGCTAGTTTACGGCACCGAAGGCTTCCGTAGTTTCTTTCGCCAGATGACGCCAATATCGGAAATCGCCACATTGAAAATCGGTTCGCGCCCCGCCAGCCGCAAAGCGAGTGACCGGATCGAAGACCTGCGCGCTATCCCATGGGTGTTCAGCTGGGCCCAGGCGCGCGTGATGCTGCCTGGATGGTATGGCACGGGCCAGGCGCTGCACGATTTTGCCGACAAGGGCTTGCTCAAAGCGATGGCGGGGGAATGGAGCCATTTCCAGACCATTTTGGCCAATATGGAAATGGTGCTGGCCAAATCCGACATGGCCATCGCCGCACATTATGCCGATCTGGTCGAGGATAAGGCTCTCTCGGCTGCTTTGTTCGGTACGATCAAGGACCATTGGGGCAAAGCGCATGACGGCGTGTTGGGGGCGACCGGGCAAGGATATTTATTGGAAGCCAGCCCCGCCTTGCACAATTCGATCATGCTGCGCCTGCCCTATATCGAGCCGCTAAACCTGTTGCAGATCGAGCTGATGAAACGCCACCGCGCTGGTGAGGCCGATGAACGCATTGGAGAGGGCATTCAATTGACCATCAACGCAATCGCAACCGCGCTGCGGAATAGTGGATAGGTGCAGATGATCTGAGCCGTCCGGCTTTTAGAGCGCGGTCAGCCGTAACTTCAACCCGTCTTTCGGTTTAGGGATCGGCCACGCTTGCCATTGCGGTTCGTAACCGTCCGCCACTTCGATTCGCACGTTGGTCAACAAATGATGCATGAAGATCTTCACTTGCAGATAGGCGAAATGCAGGCCTAGACACATATGTGCGCCGCCGCCAAACGGAACCCACGCATATTTGTGCCGGGCCTTCACCAGATCAGGTGTGAAGCGCATCGGATTGAATTGCTCCGGATTTTCCCAATGTTCGGGCATCATATGAACATAAGCGGGGCTGATGCTGACCGATGTTCCCGCCGGAATATGATAGCCCATAAATTCAAAATCACGCAGCGCGCGGCGCGGTAACGCAGGCACCGGCGGGATCATCCGCAGCGATTCCTTGAACGCATATTCGGTCAATTCAAATTTGTTCAAATCGGCGTCAGAAATGGCCGATCCGGCTGGTGCAATGCTCAAACACTCCTGCCGCAGTTTTTCTTGCCATTCGGGATTTTTGGCAAGCAGCCAGACCATTGAGGTTACCGACGATGTAATGGTGTCGTGCGCCGCCATCATCAGGAAATTGATGTGGTCGATCAATTGGCCGTCGGACATATAGGTGCCGTCTTCGCGTTTGGCACGGCAGAATTGGCTGAACATATCCTGGCGGTTTTCATTCCTGCGGCGCTCTTCAATCTGCGGTCCGAAATAGTCGATCAGAAATTTCCGGCCTGCAACGCCTCTGCCCATTTTGGTAAACGGTAATGGTCTGCGAACCGCACCTACCGATGCCGCGACCATATCGACAAAGGCCTTGTTTATCTTGTCCGCTTCTGGCCCCAAAGGAATACCGAGAAAGGCGCTCGCCGCGACATCAAGCGTCAACTGCTTGATCGCGGGATAAAACAGCATATCACCGCGCCAGTTCTTTAGCTGGGCCGAAAATATTTGATTCATTTCCTTGGCATAAGCGCGCAGCGGCTCCGGCTTGAACGCGATACCGAGCGCGCGGCGATCCATCCGGTGATGATCAAAATCGATCAACATCAAACCACGCGGAAACAACAAATTAAGCACCGGCCCCCAGCCTTGCTCCGATGAGAATAGCTTGTCACGGTCAAATAATATCAACTCGTTGGCTTCTGCGCCCATCAATGAAATAGTCGGATTGCCGAGCGAATTGGTCCGAAACACCTTGCCATAAGTGTTGATCATATATTCGCCATACGCAGGCGGGTCGCGCAACACACGCAACGTCGTTCCAATAATCGGCGGTCCGTTTTCACCCGGAATATGCGACAGATCGCCGATTTTTGCGCGCCGCGTCCAATGCGGATTGGCGGCTTCACTGCTGGCCGATGCCATTTTCGTTGGTCTCCGGTTCAATCGAACGATTAAGTAAGCTACTGCCATTGATGTCAATATGACACAAGTGCAGAATACGGCTTGCTGAACAACAGCAAACAAATATGTTCACCTGCAATTCAACTGACTGAATTTATACACGGTTAATCGGCACAATCGGTACCCGGCCCGGCAAAATAAACAGGGCAAACCGAACAGGGCGCGACCGGGCAAAGGGGTGAAATATATGACAAAGTTTTCTTCGAGAATTGGTTTGAAGTCCATTGCGCGCATCGCCGCAATCACAGGGCTTGGATTTGCAGTTTCCGGCTGTGTTTATGACGCAGGCCTTGGCCTTGGTTATGCCAGCGATGGCTATGACTCGGGCTATGGCTGCGACGCTTACAGCGATTTCGACAATTATTATGATTGCGACTATGGCGCCGGGTTCAACAATATCGGCTATGGCGGCGGTTGGTACAGCAACTATTATTACCCCGGCCACGGATATTTTGTTTTCGACAATTACGGTCGCAGATATCAAATGCACCGCGATCATCAGCGGTATTGGGGCGGCCAACGCTATAATTGGTATCGCCAAAACGGGCGCGGACACCACAATGGCGGCGGTCGTCACGACAATGGCGCAAACGGCCACCAAAATGGCAACGGTGGTCACCAAAATAATGGCGGCAATCATGGCAACGGCGGCCATAACGGCAATGGCGGTCATCACGGCAATGCTGGCGGCGGCGGTCACCAAGGCAATGGCGGGCATCACAATAACAGCCAAGCTCCGCGCGCTGGAGGAATGGGGGTATTGCCCAATCGTCCGGGCAGACCAAATATGGCACCGGTTCAAGGCAATCAACCCGGCGCGGTCCACATAGCGCCGCCGATACGTTCCAATGAAGGTGCGGGGCGGGGTGATGGTGCGGGCCGCGGTATCGGTGAAGGCCGCGGCAATCGTGGGTTCGGTGGCGGTTTTGGCCGCCGGTCAGCAGAAAATGGCGCGCCAGCGCAAATTGTTCGTCAAGCAGCACCCGTTCAACGCGCTCCAGCCGCCGCGCCAGCACCGCAACGTGCTGCGCCAACACCGCGCCAAGAACCTATTCGCGGTATCCGTGCCGAAACATCGCGCGAACGGCGGGAACAGCAATAGTCTGATGATGGAATGAGCGTGGTCAGATTTATAGCGCGATGACATATAGTTGCACCGTATTATAGTTGCACCGTAGTACTAAGCCTGTCGAAGTACGCCTCACCGTAAAGCGCCTTTCGACAGGCTCAGGGCTGCGGTTAAGTTTCAACCTTATGTCATCACGATATAAACCCAAACTTGATCAAATGTGCGCACCCGTCATTGCGAGCGAAGCGCGGCAATCCAGGGTACTGCTGCACCGCTCTGGATTGCTTCGTCGCTTCGCTTCTCGTGGGTGACGATTCAACACGATCGAATATGGGGCTAGTCAAAAGTGGGTCAACTAGCCAAATTTGGCCCGACCATCTGACCGCACTCTATCGCATCAATCCGCCCATTAGATTGCGGGCGAAACGGCCCAATCCCGGAAAGCCGATTGATTTGCCAAGTTCGGTTGCAATTGTTCCCGCAACGGCGCTCGCGGCAGATGCCTTTGGATTTGCCCGCGATTTCTTTCCAAGCATTGCGCTGGCGGCCATTGATCCAGCCGACGACAATGCGGCTCCGGCTGCGGCACCCGCAACTCTGCCCCATAAGGATGTTGATTTGCGTTCGCGCTTGCCAACCTCTTCTTCGCCTTGCTCTGCTACTTCTTCGGCTGTGGCGGCGGCGTCGGCTGATTTCTGGCTAAGAATTTCAAAGGCAAATTCGCGGTCAACCTCGGCTTCGTATTTGCCGTCATAGGGCGAAATTGATTGAATGATTGCGCGTTCTTTCGCATCGAGCGGCCCAACACGTGAACGCGGCGGTTTGATCAAAGTACGCTGCACAATCGATGGAGAACCATCGGGCAGCAAAGTTGAGACAAGCGCTTCACCAACTTTCAACTCGGTGATTGCTTCGGCAACATCCAGATCTGGGTTAATCCGAAACGTTTCGGCTGCGGCCTTAATCGCTTTTTGATCGCGCGGCGTGAATGCCCGCAAGGCATGCTGCACGCGGTTACCAAGCTGCCCTGCGACTTTTTCTGGAATATCGATCGGGTTTTGCGAGATAAAATAGACGCCCACGCCCTTTGACCTTATCAGCCGGACGACCTGCTCGACCTTTAACATCAACGCATCAGGCGCATCTTCAAACAACAAATGCGCCTCATCAAAGAAAAAGACGAGCTTTGGTTTTTCCGGATCGCCAATTTCAGGCAGCGCTTCAAAAAGTTCGGCGAGTAGCCATAACAAGAAAGTGGCGTATAATTTGGGACTCTGCATCAGCCGGTCCGCCGACAAAATATTAACCTGACCGCGGCCCTTGTCATCCAATTGGATGAAATCGGTTATTTCCAGTGCGGGTTCGCCAAAGAATTTTGCGCCGCCCTGATCCTCCAATGTCAGCAATTGCCGCTGGATCGAACCAACCGACGCCTTGGTCACATTGCCATATTTAGTGCCAATTTCGGCGGCATTATCCGCACACCAAATGAGCATCGCTTGCAAATCTTCCAAATTGAGCAGCAACATCCCTTTATCGTCGGCAACGCGAAATGCGATGTTCAAAATGCCCTCTTGTGTGTCGTTCAGCCCCAATATGCGCGCCAACAGCAACGGCCCCATTTCGGAAATAGTTGTGCGGATCGGGTGCCCTTGTTCACCATACAGATCCCAAAATACGGTCGGATTGTCAGCATAGCTAAAGCCCTGATAGCCAATTTCGGCTGCCCGTGCGGTGAATACATCATGCAGCTTTCCGGTCGGCGAACCAGCCATTGCCAGGCCGGCCAAATCACCCTTCACATCGGACACGAAAACCGGAACACCAAGCGCCGAAAAACTGTCGACCAATCCTTGCAGCGTTACGGTCTTACCAGTACCGGTCGCGCCCGCAATCAAGCCATGCCGGTTCGCACGCTTCAGATTGAGATACTGGGACTCGCCTCCGCCCGTACCCAAAAAGATGCCATTTTCATTGTCCATGCTCATATCGCTCGCCTTTGTTTTCTGTTCAGCAAACGACAACATTGTCGCAGGCATAAGGTCAAGTCAAAACGTGCAACATCGCAATTTTCGGTTCGTCTATCGTAGAGAATCGTTCGTCGCAAAGGATCGCGTAGTTGATTTCATTTTGGAATAGCCTTGGCTAGGCCCGATGCTTAGAATTTGGAGAAGCAGTTTGTCCCAAACCCGTTTGTCAGCATCAAAGCTATTTCGGTCCTTTGCGCTGATTTTGCTAAGCGCCAATATGGCAGCTTGTGTTTCCGTCAGCGAAAACCGGCCAGCACCGGCAGTGCGCAAAGACAGGCCTGTTGTCGCCGTCCCGCCGCAGCGATCTGGGCCAACACCCATTTCTGCATCGCTGGACAGTTACATCCACGAACAGTGGCGGGTGTTCCCAGGCAAAACCGGCGTAGCCGTGCTGAAAATCGATGGCGGCGGTGTGGTTGGCAAACGGCTGAACGACTATTTCCCCCAGCAAAGCGTTTCCAAAATGTGGGTGGCAATGACCATCCTTGATCAAGTCGATCAAGGGAAGCTTAGTTTGAATCAGTTGGTCAGGATAACGCCAGATGATCTGGTGGTATTCAACCAACCAATTGAAAAACGGGTTCGCAGCGAAGGCTATGTCGACGAACCGATAATCAATCTTTTGGACATCGCAATAACCGCCAGCGACAATGCAGCGAACGACAGCTTAATGCGCGTAGCTGGCGGACCCGAAGCCGTGCGCGCGTTCATTGCCAAAAAGGGATTGGGGCAAATTCGCTTTGGCCCTGGCGAACGTCAATTGCAGACATCAATTGCCGGAATGTCATGGCAACAACAATATTCTGCGGGGCGGACATTCTATTCTGCGCGCGCACAAGTGCCCTATGCCACCCGCAAGGCGGCGATGGACCGCTATCTTGCCGATCCAATTGACGGCGCAACTCCGCAAGCAATCGCCGCTGCGCTGGCGCGGCTTGCAAAAGGCGAATTGTTGTCCGCATCTTCCACCCGGGTGCTGCTCGATTTGATGGGCCGCGTAAAAAGCGGACCTAACAGATTAAAGTCGGGCGTGCCCGCCGGATGGGGCTTTGTCCACAAAACCGGCACCGGCCAAATTTTGGATCCGATTTCAACCGGGTACAATGATATCGGCATAATGACTGCGCCCGATGGCACAAGATATGCCGTTGTAGTCATGATGTCAGATACCACTGCGACGGTGCCGCAACGCATGGAATTCATGCAGTCAATTTCCCGCGCCGTTGGATATTATCACCGCTGAATCGAAGTGATCTTTTTATCTACGCCCGATTGCGCCATGCGGGCTGGTTCGCTGCGGCGGACGCCTTTAGGCAAACCAAATGACACTCGTTTACGCGCAAAATCGATGATGACGCGGTCGAACAACTGCAATGCGTCCATGCCGAGAAAGATTGCTGGCCGATTGTTTAAATTAAGCGCCTTCATCGCATAATTTTCTGAAAAGGTGATGGGCAGATCGCCAATTTCAATGCCGCCAATTTCGATAGATTTGATTTGTGTGAAGTCCCCGATCATCTTCTCACCGGTGACGCTTTGAAACGTTATCTCGCTAAACCCGCCTTTTCTATTCCGGCGCAGCAACACATCGCGCAGCTTTTGATTGCCCAAACTGTTTTGCGCGCCGGTATCGATAATGATGTCGACCTTAAATCCGTTTATTTTGGCATCGGACAAGATCAGCCGCCCGCCTTTGCTTTTGGCGGTAACAACGATCATCCCGCTTTCTAGTCGGCCAGACGCATTTTTTGTTTGGGATGAGGCCACTGTCATTTTGCCCAAACGATTATCAATATCGATTTTCTTATTTTGCAGGCTGTCGATGCCCAGCAAACCGAATGCGCCGAGATTGTTCCGGTCAAGCCCGGGTGCCGTGAAATTTTCCAAGCTTACGGTCGAAGTCGTTAACCGGTCAACGATGTAGCTATTCACTTCTGCCGGTCCCGAAATCGTCGCCAACCGCAATTTTTCTGCGGGCTTGAGCGCCAATATTTTGGCAAGTTCATTGGCAATCACCGTCCGTTCTGCGCCGGTGTCGACAATGAAAGGATATTCCGCGCTTTCATTTATCCGCACCGCTACGGTCATCCGGAACGACCGATCTACAGTATATTCTTGTTGAATCGTCGGGGCGATTGCGATCGGTACTTCAATGGCGATTTCTACTTCACCCTGAGCTAAACCAGTTTCAGCACAGCAGCCCGAAAAAGCAATTAGCAGACCGCAATATCCCTTGATAAGGTTAAAGTTCATGGCGGGTTCTCCTTTGCAGTGCAGGATATGCCTATTTTTTCGCTACGGCAAGCTTGCCGTGGGCACCGGAAAGATCATTTACGGCGTCATTGCTATCGCCGCAAGCGCCTCGGCCTCCATCAGCAATGCATCATCGACACTGCCTTGCGCCACGCTTTCGCGGCCGATCATAATCAGCACTGGCACGGCAAGCGGGCTAACCCGGTCAAGTTCGACATGCAGCATGGTACCCGCCGCGCGGTCCAGCAAATCGCCCAGCCTGCCTACGTCAGTGAGCCGGGCGCGGGCATCCGCCCATGCCGCCTGCAACAACAGATGTTCAGGTTCATATTTGCGCAACACATCATAAATCAAATCGGTTGAAAACGTTACTTGCCGCCCGGTTTTCCGTTTTCCCGGATGCTGCCGCTCGACCAGTCCGCTGATCACCGCAACTTCGCGGAACGCCCGCTTCAGCAAATAACTTCCCTCCACCCACTCGGTAAATTCATCCGCCAATATGTCGGAGGAAAACAGCGGTGCCGGATCGGTGATCGGCTTATGACTCCAGACCGCCAGCGCATAGTCATTGGCGACGAACCCCATTGGCAACAGCCCGCGGTTCTCCATCCGGCGCGTCAGCAACATGCCCAGCGACTGGTGTGCATTCCATCCTTCGAACGGATAGCAAACCATGTAATGCCTGTCTTGATGCGGAAATGTTTCGACCAGCAATTGTCCGGGATCGGGCATCTGGCTGCGGTGGTCCTGCATTTCCAGCCATTCGCGGACATCGTCGGGAAACCGCGCCCACCCCGCGCGGTCGGTTAAAAACGAACGAACACGGCCCGACAAATGCGTCGTCAGCGGCATTCGTGCGCCCATGTAACTCGGGATCTGTGCGGCTTTTTTGGCTGCTCGGACGATCAGATCGAGGTCCTTGATACTCTCAACTTCCAAAGCCATTCCGGCAAAGGTAAACGTATTGCCCGGCGACAATGTCGCTGCAAAATTCTCCTCCACTTTGCCCAAATTGCGACCATTGCGAAACCGGACACTCAACATCGGAACATCGACGATTATGCCCGCGTTAAACCGGTGCTGCGCGATAAATTTGGGATGTGACAGTCGCCAAGTCCCATCTGTGCTGCGCACCAGTTTCTTGAACTTGTCATAGGCGCGCAGTGCGTATCCGCCGGTTGAGACGAATTCCAATACCCGGCCAAACGTCTCTGCGGTAATGCCGCTATAGGGCAAAGCGGACTGCACCTCGTCCAACATTCGTGCTTCGTCAAATGGTCCGGCGCAGGCACATCCCATGATATGCTGTGCCAGCACATCCAGCCCGCCGCTGCGAAAATCCTCGCCGTCGCGCACACCTTCGTTCACCGCGTCGTATGCCGCCTGCGCCTCCAGATATTCGAACCGGTTGCCGGGTACCAATATGGCTTTAGACGGTTCATCCATCCGGTGATTGGACCGGCCAATTCGTTGCAACAGCCGCGACGATCCCTTGGGCGCACCCATCTGGATGACGCAGTCGACATCGCCCCAATCAACCCCCAGATCTAGGCTGGACGTACACACCAAAGCCTTCAAATCGCCGCGCGCCATTGCGCCCTCGATTTTGCGCCGTGCTTCGGCGGATAGCGACCCGTGGTGGATACCGATGGGCAGATTGCTCTCATTCAATTCCCACAATTTCTGAAAAATAAACTCTGCCAAAAACCGCGTGTTGCAGAATATCAACGTGACCGTGTTGCGGCCGATTTCTTCCAATATCTGCGGCAGGGCATATTGCCCGCTATGCCCCGCCCACGGCACGCGGCCCTCGGGCAGCAATATGTCGAGTATCGGCTGCGCAGCCGCTTCGCCTTCGACCAGCCGCACGGCATCGATATCACCATAGGGCGCAAGCCACGCACGGTATTCGTCGGCATCGGCAACTGTGGCCGATAGCGCTACGCGCTGCAAATCAGGCGAAATTTGTTGCAAGCGCGCCAATGACAGGCTGAGCAAATCGCCGCGCTTGCCATTGGCAAAGGCGTGGACCTCGTCGATTATCACGCGCTTCAGCGACGCGAACATCAACAAGCTGTCTTCATGGCTGAGCAGCAACGACAGCGATTCCGGCGTGGTCAGCAATATGTGCGGCGGGCGGACTCTTTGCCGCGCTTTACGGTCCGACGGCGTATCGCCGCTGCGCGTTTCAATGCGGACCTGTAGCCCCATTTCCTCCACTGGCGTCAGCAAATTGCGCTGAACATCAACGGCGAGTGCCTTGAGCGGGGAGATGTAGAGAGTGTGAAGCGTGTCCGTTTTCGTCGCAACCAACTCTGCCAACGTCGGCAAAAACCCGGCGAGCGTCTTACCCGCTCCGGTGGCCGCGACCAGCAGGGCATGCCTGCCGCTTGCCGCCGCTTCCAGCATCTCCAACTGATGCCGCCGAGGCGTCCAACCGCGCGCGTCGAACCATTCAGCTATGATCGGGGGTAGCGGGGAAGGTGGCATTTGACGGATATAGAGCCACCAAAACTATCTGCAATCATCTGCATTGCATTAGCTGAAGACTTATCACCGTAGCCCTGAGCCTGTCGAAGGGCGCGTGTCAGCAAGGCACCCTTCGACAGGCTCAGGGCTACGGTGATAGTTTAATCTGTGTTTTTCCTAAACCTTGCGCGCAAACCAGATCACGTGGCGCGGGCCTTTGCCGTTGGTGCGCGCGCGGACTGCGACTTCTTCAACGACAAATCCGGCCTTTTCCAACCGCTTGGTAAATTTAGCGTCACTACCTGCGGACCAGACCGCCAATATTCCGCCTGATTTCAGCGCGCGTTTTGCCGCCTGCAACCCAGCCGGAGAATAGAGCCCGTCATTTCCTGCCCGCGTCAAGCCATCGGGACCATTGTCAACATCCAGCAAGATTGCGTCATAAGCTGCGGTCCCGGAAGCAATCGCATCGGCAACATCGCCCATTCGCAACGTAACGCGGGCCTCATCAAGGCATCCCGCCGTCACCGCCGCCATCGGCCCGCGCGCCCATTCAATAATGCCGGGAACCAACTCGGCCACTGTAACCCGAGCCGATTTTCCCAGCATCGCCAGCGCCGCGCGCAATGTGAACCCCATGCCGTATCCGCCGATCAGCAGATGCGGAGCAACGTTGCCCGAAAGCCGGTCAATCGTCATTTCCGCCAGCGCAATTTCCGACCCGTTCATCCGCGTGCTCATCAATTCATTGCGGTCGAGCACAATCATAAAATCATCGCCGCGGCTATACAGATCAAGCTGATCCCCGCCGGGAACAAGAGCAGTGCCGTGATGAATGCGCGGGGTCATGGGTGAGCTGTCAAACTCAATGCCCCGCCTGCTCGCCGCGTACCAATCCGCTGGCCGCTAACTGCGCGTCAATCTGCGCCATCAACCGCTCCAGCCCCTCTTCGCTCGATGCCTCTGCCCTTGCCACCAGTACGTCCTGTGTGTTCGATGCGCGTAGCAGCCACCAGCCGTCGGGCGTGTTCACCCGCGCGCCATCGGTGTTGTTTACATCCGCGCCGTCTGCCTCCAACCGCGCCAACACTTCGCCTATCACCGCGAACTTTCGGCTTTCATCGACTTGAAAGCGCATTTCCGGAGTGTTGATCATTTCGGGCATTGCGCTGCGCAGTTCGGTAACGCTTTTGCCCAGCTTTGCCGACGCACGCATTAATCGGACCGCCGCATAGATCGCGTCATCGAAACCGTAATATTCATGCTTGAAGAATATATGGCCGCTCATTTCGCCAGCCAATGGAGAACCCGTTTCCTTCATTTTGGACTTAATCAGGCTGTGTCCAGTTTTCCACATTAACGGCACACCGCCAAGTTCTTTGACGCGGTCGAACAGGGCTTGGCTGGCCTTTACATCGGCGATAATCGTGGCACCGGGCACTTCGCCCAGCACGTCTTCGGCATAGATTTGCAGCAATTGATCGCCCCAGATGATCCGGCCTTCGCCATCAATCGCGCCGATCCGGTCGCCATCGCCGTCAAAAGCCAGTCCGAAATCGAGTTTCTTATCCGCGACAAGCCGCTGTAAATCGACCAGGTTTGCCGGGTCGGTGGGATCGGGATGATGATTGGGAAACTGGCCATCCACATCCACAAACAAAAGATGATGCTCTCCGGGTATCATCTTAACCAGCCTCTCAATGACCGGTCCCGCCGCACCGTTCCCCGCATCCCAGCCAATCCTGAACGCTTTTTCGGGGGCTGCGCTTGACAAGGAGTCCAAATATTGATTCAGAATATCATAATGTTCAGACGTGCCTTCGCCTTGATCCCAATCGCCCGCAGCGGCCATGGTGCCGAGCCGCAGGATATCCGCGCCAAAAAACGGCGCACCGTTATGTACCAGCTTGAAGCCGTTGTAATTGGCGGGGTTGTGGCTGCCGGTTATTTCTATGCCGCCGTCAACATTGTCCAATACTGCCTCCGCATAATATAGCATCGGCGTTGGACCCATGCCAATGCGCAGCGCGTTGCAGCCGCTTTCGTTCAATCCGCGCACCAATGCCGCCTCCAGCATTGGCGAGCTTAACCGCCCATCATAGCCAACAGCGACGCATTTGCCGCCGCCGCGAACCACTATCGTGCCAAAGCCGCGCCCGATTGCATATGCATCTTCGGCTCCTAATGTTTCGTCGATAATTCCGCGAATGTCATATTCACGTAGCGTCGTTGGATGAAAATTATGGGTCATAGCGTGCTCCGAAAAAATTTAAGATCGGCGTTCTGCGATATCAGCCAATAACAGATCGCGCGCCTCATTCAACGCGCTAGCGCGTTCATCTGTTCCCCCGGCATCAGGATGATTTTGCTGGATAAGCAGACGATGGCGATTTCGTATCTTTTCTTCATCGTCATTTCGGTTCGCGCCCAACAGCATGCGGGCTTTGTCAATTTGGTACTGACGGCTCTGTTTGCTGCTTGTTCCGAACAGGCGCCATGTCAGCCCCCGGTACCAAGTGGCAGCCACGCCAATAAGCGCAACGCCGGGAATAAATGCTCCCCGCGCCAGCGCAAAAACGCCGGCCAATCCCAATACAACCGGCGGCACTTGCTGCAACCGCAACTTTCCGGACCAAACGGCCCAGCCCAATGCCGCCGCGATAATGATCAATATGAACGGCATTAAACGAGACGGCTGCCACGTAAATCGGGCAATGCCAGCCCCGAAATAAGTTCGCGCAATTCTTGGCGGGCGACGATGTGCGCCGTTGCCAGCTGGCCCAAATGTCCCTTGTCGATCAGGGTCAGTCCGGACGGGAACAATTCGCGGTAGATCACCCGTTCATTAAGCCCGGAAAGCGCGCGGAAACCGACGCGCTTTGACAAGTCGGCAAGCGCAAGCGTCATCCGCTGCTGATTTCGCGCCTCCATATTGTGTAACCGGTTGCGCACCACCACCCAATCAATCGTGACGCCGTCGGATTTGGCGCGGGCCTTTCGCGCTTCCCAAATCAGCTCTGCATAAAAACTCAGCCGCTGTACTTTGAATGTTTCCGCGTCAACTTGGCCGATCAGGTCAAAATCGACGAAGCTGTCGTTCATCGGCGTCACCAGCGTATTTGCGCGCGTTGCCACAAACCGCGCATATTTATCGTCGCGCCCCGGCGTATCAAAGATCAAGAAATCATGGTCATGTTCAAACCCATCGGTGATGCGTTCCAGCCTGGCCAGTGATTCACCCTCGAACACTTCGGAATCAGGGATTGGCAAATCAATACCGCGCCGCTTGATGGTCGCAGCGCGGTTTTCAATATACCGGAACATCGTTCGCTGCCGGGTATCCAGATCGATACAGGCCACCTTTGCACCGCGCGCCGCAAGCGCAATTGCGACATGCACAGCCGTGGTCGATTTTCCCGTGCCGCCTTTTTCATTGGCGAATACAATATGGTGCGCGCCTGCCATTTACCCGATTTGCCCCATCTGATATTTTTTGCCTTGAATTGCCAAGGCTGTGTCCCGCATAGACCCGTCTCAACCGCCATAATCAAGGCTAAACCGCCATGCAAACCATCAATTGTCTGAATGCATTGAGAGACCACGTTCACAGGCTGCGTAAATCCAACGAAATCATTGCGCTTGTTCCGACTATGGGCGCGTTGCACGCCGGACATATGAAGCTGGTGGAACAGGCGAAGTCGCTTGGCGGCGCGGTTATCGTTTCGATATTCGTGAACCCGGCGCAGTTCGGACCGAATGAAGATCTTGATGCCTATCCCCGGCCCATGGAGCGCGATGCTGAATTGCTGATCACGGCGGGAGTTGACGCCTTATGGGCACCCGCCCCATCGGCAATTTACCCAAAGGGCTTTGCCACCAGCCTGCATGTCAAAGGGCCAAGCGATCGATATTGCGGAGCCGCGCGCCCGGGTCACTTCGACGGCGTAGCGTTGATCGTTGCAAAACTGTTCAACCAAGTCGCGCCCACACATGCGTTTTTTGGTGAAAAAGACTTTCAACAGTTGGCGGTAATCCGGCAAATGGCGCGCGATCTTGATTTTAGCTTACAGATTGTCGGCGTACCAATAGTGCGAGATTTCGACGGCCTCGCGCTTTCATCGCGCAATGTGTATTTGACCGCCGATGAGAGAAAGTCAGCACTTGCTTTGCCCCAAGCCCTGCAATCGGCGGCCAGGAAAATCAAAGACGGCCAAAAGGTTGTTGACGTTTTGGCCACCGCAATTGGCGAGTTAAAGGCCGCGGGTTTTCACACGGTCGATTATTTTACATTAGCCGATGAAGAGTCTTTGGAGCCGATTGAACAACTCAATGATCGGCCTGTACGCTTACTAAGCGCTGCGAAAATTGGCAAAACGCGGCTCATCGACAACCTGCCTGTTTGAATTCAGAAAAACGAAAACCAAAAAAAGTTCTTTCTCCGTTAACCATTTGTTAGCCATGTTCGGGTGAATTGGCCTCTCTGAATTGAAATGGGGGCACAGGGTTATGGGTAACAGTATGAAGAGTGCAGGCTTTCTGATTGAAAGCCGATTGGCCGATGCAGCACGCGGCGATGTAAATGCCTTGTTCGAACTGGGCATTGCGTATTCGACGGGATCGGGCGATGTCGAAGTTGATTTGATCGAAGCGCACAAGTGGTTCAACTTGGCGGCATTGAACGGCAGCGAAGAAGCAATGATGTGCCGCGCGGATGTCAGCGACGACATGACAGCCCGCGAAATCGCAGAGGCACAACGTCAAGCACGCGCATGGTTGCAATCGACCGAACGCCGCGCTGCTTAATTCTCAAACAAATTTCAAACAAAATGGTGGAGCCTAGGGGATTCGAACCCCTGACCTCTACACTGCCAGTGTAGCGCTCTACCAACTGAGCTAAGGCCCCAACCTGCCGCTGCACTATACCGGAATTCCCGGTGCGGCTATTTAAAGTGCGGTACTCTGTTCCGGCAAAGCGCCTCTACTTTGCGAAGCGGCGCATTTGCAAGTCAGAATATCAAATATCTTCAACCTTGTCGTCGTCGCTTGCGGCAACGCCCAGATCATCATCACCGCCAAGATCAACGTCATTATCCGGCAAATCATCACTGTCGACGGCATCGACATCAATGTCGAGTTCGTCATCAGCCAGATCGCTATCGTCTTTCTTCTTTTCGGCTTCTTCGAACGGCATTGGCTGTTTGGATTTCAGCACAGGTTCGGGTGTCCACTGGTTGCTGCATTCGATGCATTCAACCGGATCTTCTTTACCCAAATCGTAAAAGCGGGTGCCGCATTTGGGGCAAGCGCGCTTTGTTCCCCATTCAGCCTTAATCATTTTGGCTATCGTCCTTCTAAATTTCTATGAGATGCGGTCTTTGACGAGACTCAACTGCAATCCGCGCCGCCATTGCCACAGCAAAGCCGTGCTGTCAAAACCTCTATCGCCGAAATAGTGATCCTGCGTTGACTTAATCTGGCGCACAAAGCAAAGCGCGCTCTATGCATAGCGAAACTCCCCAGCCCAGAACATTCACCGCCAGCGGTCCTTTACGCGGCACCGTGCGCGTTCCAGGCGACAAATCAATTTCGCACCGCGCTTTGATGTTTGCCTCGCTGGCCATCGGTAAAAGCACGATTACCGGATTGCTGGAGGGCGAGGATGTGCTCGCAACTGCGGCGGCGATGCGCGCAATGGGGGCAGATATTGTTCGCGGCGCAGATGGCACATGGACCGTTTACGGCGTTGGTGTTGGCGGATTGATGCAGCCTGCCACGGCGTTGGACATGGGCAATAGCGGCACATCGACACGGCTACTTATGGGTCTTGTCGCCAGCCACGATATAACCGTGACATTCATCGGCGACGCCAGCCTTTCCAAACGGCCGATGGGCCGCGTGTCGGAACCGCTTTCGCTGACCGGTGCAGAATTTAACGCCAGTCCCGGCGGCACATTGCCGATGATGGTGCGCGGGATATGCCCCGCTGTGCCGATCAGCTACACCCTGCCAGTGGCCAGCGGCGCAAGTGAAAAGCGCGGTATTGCTGGCCGGTTTGAACACGCCGGGCATAACCGAAGTGATCGAACCCATTCCCACCCGCGACCATAGTGAACGGATGCTACGCGGATTTGGCGCGGACCTGACCGTGGAAGTGGATGCCGACGGCGTGCGAACGATCCGCTTAGTTGGAGAAGCAGAACTCAAGCCGCAAAATATCGAAGTGCCCGGCGATCCATCGTCTGCCGCCTTTCGCCATCGTCGCTGCATTGATAACGCCGGGCAGCGAAGTGACCGTCACCCATGTCGGCATGAACCCGACGCGCACCGGAATATATAAGATGCTCGAGGCGATGGGCGCGGACCTGACTTACGCCAACGAACGCGAAGTTGGCGGCGAACCCGTGGCGGACATCACCGCGCGTTATTCGGCTTTGACCGGCATCACCGTACCAGCCGATGTCGCGCCCAGCATGATCGACGAGTTTCCAATATTCTTTGTCGCAGCCAGCATGGCATCGGGGCGCACCGTGACCAGCGGGCTGGAAGAGCTGCGCGTCAAGGAAAGTGACCGGCTGGCGTTGATGGCGGCGGGCCTGAAAGCCATCGGCGCAAAGGTCGAGGAACGCGATGACGGCCTGATCATAGACGGCAGCGGCGGCGAGCCGTTGGAGGGCGGCGCAGTCGTCAACAGCGCACTCGACCACCGCATCGCCATGAGTTTCGCAGTGGCGGGGCAGCATTGCTATCACGGGGTTACTGTTGATGACGTATCGCCGATTGCCACTAGCTTTCCGACGTTTGAGGCGATGTTGGCGGAGCTGGCTGCGGCATGATCATCGCCGTTGACGGACCAACTGCCTCTGGGAAAGGCACACTCGCCAAGGCGCTCGCTGCGCATTATGGCCTGCCGATGCTGGATACCGGAATGCTTTACCGCGCCGTCGGGCGGCAGGTGCAACTGAACGGCGGCGATGCGGATGATGCGGCGGATGCGCTTGCGGGTTGTGCGTTTGCAGATAGCTTGCTTGATGACCCCGTATTGCGGAGTGAAGTCGTGGGCGGATTGGCCAGTCAGGTGTCGGTCCACCCGGCTGTCCGCGCCGCACTCAACCAGCGGCAAGTGGATTTTGCGAACCAGCCAGGCGGCGCATTGCTTGACGGGCGCGATATCGGCACGGTGATTGCGCCGCATGCTGATGCCAAATTATATGTAACCGCCAGCAGCGCGGTTCGGGCGGCGCGGCGGCATGCCGAAATGCTGGCGCACGGTATTGAAGCCGATTTTGATGACATATTGGCCGATGTAAAGGCCCGCGATGCCCGCGATATGGGCCGCGCTGATTTGCCTTTAATGCCCGCTGCCGATGCCGTATTGATCGATACCAGCGAGCTAGACATATCCGCCGCCATCATGGCCGCCATTGCCGCAGTCGAAGCCCGCTGGCATATAGCGTATGCAATTGTAACCGAACCGTCATTGCCAAGTCGTCAGCGCGTAAAATCTCCGCGCTATTCCTTCCCCAAGAAACGGGGGTTTTATGACAACCTTAATATCGGCAGCACCGTCAGCAAGATTGGTTCCACAAGGCCGAGAGCCGCAGAAAAAATATAACCGTTTTGCCGTATGGCGTGAATTGGCGCTTGGCAAAAAGCCGCTTTGGTGGCGGGTGATGCAGTGGAGCCAGCGCCGCAACCCGGCATGATATGACGGCTATCTGCATATTAGCATGATGAACGATCACCGTAGCCCTGAGCCTGTCGAAGGGCGCTTCACTGAGAGACGTACTTCGACAAGCTCAGCACTACGGTACTTTCTCAATGGTTCAACCTAATGTCATCACAGCCTGCAGCTGAGTAACAACCGCGTTAGAAACCCTGTCATAAACAGCATCCTTGCTTGCTTCGTCCATTTTGACTAAGGCGGCGCCGTTCAAGCCGCGATAGCGTCTGTGGGGGCTCGCCTTCCGGGTGTTTGAGTGGCCGGAGTGTTTGGATAAAACACACCGTCACCCTGAACGTGTTTCAGGGTCCATTTCGCCTCTCTGACCAATGGTCTAAGCTGATGGATGGATGCTGAAACGAGTTCAGCATGACGTCGGTTTTAATTCCTTATACGCTGTATTTGAACACCTTTATCGGCATTCGGCCCTAAAGGTATCTCTGGTCAAAGACCACCGGAACCAACCGATTGGCCGGACAAAATGTAATGAAGGAACTCTAACCATGGCAACCTCGCCAAACCCGACCCGCGACGATTTCGCGGCACTGCTCGACGAATCACTCGGCGGCGCAGGCGGCGGCTTTGAAGGCCGCGTAGTAAAAGGCACCGTAACTGCAATCGACAATGATCACGCGATGATCGACGTCGGCTTGAAATCCGAAGGCCGCGTTGCGCTTCGTGAATTTGCAGCTCCCGGTCAAAAATCAGATTTGAAAGTTGGCGACGAAGTAGAAGTATTCGTTGACCGCGTTGAAAACATGAACGGCGAAGCGATGCTGTCGCGCGACCGCGCACGCCGCGAAGCCGCTTGGGATGTCCTCGAAGGCGAGTTTGAAGCTGAAAACCGCGTTGACGGCGTTATCTTTGGCCGCGTTAAGGGCGGCTTCACCGTTGACCTTGGCGGCGCAGTGGCATTCTTGCCCGGTAGCCAGGTTGATGTTCGCCCCGTACGTGACGTCGGCCCGTTGATGGACATTGCCCAGCCTTTCGTCATCCTGAAAATGGACCGTAAACGCGGCAACATCGTCGTTTCACGCCGTGCAATTTTGGAAGAAACCCGCGCTGAACAGCGTACCGGCCTGATCCAGAACCTCGAAGAAAATCAAATCATCGAAGGCATCGTCAAGAACATCACCGATTACGGTGCATTCGTTGATCTGGGCGGTATCGATGGCCTGCTGCATGTCACCGACATCAGCTACAAGCGGATCAACCACCCGTCGGAAATCATCAACATTGGTGATACCGTCAAGGTACAGATCGTTCGCATCAACCGCGATACACAGCGCATCAGCCTGGGCATGAAGCAACTGGAAAGCGATCCTTGGGATGCTGCGGTTGCCAAATATCCTGTTGGCACAAAGCTCAGCGGTTCTGTCACCAACATCACCGAATATGGCGCATTCATTGAACTGGAAGCTGGCATCGAAGGTTTGGTCCACGTTTCCGAAATGTCTTGGACCAAGAAGAACGTCCATCCCGGCAAGATCGTCTCGACATCACAAGAAGTCGACGTTGTTGTTCTCGACATCGATATGGAAAAACGCCGCATCTCGCTTGGCCTGAAACAAGCGCATGACAATCCATGGGCAAGCTTTGCTGATAAATTCCCGGTCGGTTCGATCGTCGAAGGCGAAGTTAAGAACGCAACCGAATTTGGTTTGTTCATCGGTCTTGATGGCGACGTTGATGGCATGGTCCATATGTCTGACATCGCGTGGGGCATCACCGGCGAAGACGCATTGCATCTTCATCGTAAGGGCGAAATGGTCAAGGCGGTTGTGCTTGATATTGACGCCGAAAAAGAACGCATTTCGCTTGGCATCAAGCAGCTTGAAAAGGGCGCCCCGTCGGCGGCCGGATCAGCTTCGGCAAGCGGCCTGAAAAAAGGCGCGACAGTTACCGTTACTGTCCTTGAAGTGCGCGATGGCGGCCTTGAAGTGCAAGCAGGCGATGATGGCGCAACTGGCTTCATCAAGCGCGCTGACCTTGGCCGTGACCGTGACGAGCAACGTCCCGACCGTTTCCAGGTTGGTCAAAAATTCGACGTTCAGGTTGCCGGTTTCGACCGCTCGAAAAAGCCGAATTTCTCGATCAAGGCGTTGCAGCTTTCCGAAGAGAAGCAAGCAGTTGAACAATATGGCTCATCGGACTCAGGTGCGAGCCTTGGCGATATTCTTGGTGAAGCACTGAAGAAGCGCGACAAGTAACTAACCAACTGAAATTTAAATTGAAAAGCTCGTTCCATTCTGTGGAGCGGGCTTTTTCGTATAAATTCGACATTTTTTGTTAACAATTGGCGCGTTGGGGGATTGTAAAATCCTAAAATTCCTGTCACATTGTCGAAATATAAGAACAAGTAACATCAAACGTACGTGGGGATGTACGGTCGGACTGGGTCGCACCAAAATGTTCGTCAAAACTGAAGGGTAAAAAACAATGATCCGGTCTGAACTGGTCAAAAAGCTGGAAAGCGAAAATCCTGAGTTAAAAACTGAAGAAATCGAACGAGTGGTCGATTTGTTTTTTAACAAAATCATCCAACGCTTGGCCGATGGTGGCCGCGTTGAATTACGCGGATTTGGAGCATTTTCCACGCGTGAGCGTAACCCGCGTAAGGGCCGCAATCCTCGTACTGGCGCATCTGTCGACGTACCTTCAAAGCGGGTTCCGTATTTCAAACCCGGCAAAGAAGTCCGTGAACGCTTAAACAAATAGCGTTAAACGACAAAGATAGCTCCAATATGCTTGACCCAGGCAGCGGAATACTGTTTTCGCGTTGGTGCACGTTGCGGACGTGGCGAAATGGTAGACGCTACAGACTTAAAATCTGTTATCAGTAATGGTGTGCGGGTTCGAGTCCCGCCGTCCGCACCAGTATCTCCGGAAGATTTTCGATTTCACTTGTCGGCTCGCCGTTGCCCGCGCTAGCAGGTCATATGCGGTCATTCTGCCTATTGCTGTTGCTGTTTATAATCACGTCGTGTGACAGCAATGAAGACCGCCAAAATCGCTCCCCGGATGAATTGATCCGGTTGAGCGACGCCGAATCCCGTGGTTTAGATCCGCAACTGGTTTCCGACTTAGCATCGATCCGGATAGCTGCCGATCAGTTTGAAGGACTCACGCGGTTCGACGGCCGCGGCGATGCCATACCCGGATTGGCCGAAAGCTGGGCGGTTTCAAAGGATGGCCTGACTTGGACATTCAAGCTGCGGCCAAATTTGCTTTTTTCTGATGGAGCGCAAATTGACGCCAAAGTCTTTGGCAAGGCACTGAACCGTATCCGGAAAAAGAGCTCCGGTTCGCCGCACGAAGCTCTTTTCGCTGTGATTGCAGCCATTGACGTGCCGAATAGTCGGCAGGTGGTCGTCCAATTGCACAACCCTTTCCCTCAACTGCCTGCACTTTTGGCGCATCCCGCGATTGCGGCCCTGCCATTTCATCTCATTGAAACGCAGGGTGAGGCATGGACTGCGGCCCGGCCGCTTGTGACCAGCGGTCCTTATCGTTTGATGGATTGGAGTTTAAACCAGTCGGTCCAATTGGCCAGCAACCCCAATTGGCATGCGGGAAAGCCCGCAACATCGAAGATCAAATGGCAACCGATGGACAATAAGCAATCCGGGATGCGGATGATGTTATCTGGTGCTGCGGACGTCAGCTCCGATTTTCCCGACAACCGATTTGAATGGCTAAAGGCAAATCATCCCAGTCTGGTGCACAGCAATGCGTTTTTGGCCACATATTATTTCGCATTCAATACGCGCAGGCCGCCCTTTAATGATGTTCGGGTCCGCCGCGCACTGGCAATGACCGCCGACCGGCAATGGATGGCAAGTAAGATGATTACCACCGGTAACGAACCTGCATGGGGCCTGTTGCCGCCGGGAATTGCACCGGGCCAAGCAAATGCCCCAGAATGGAAAAGTTGGACCAAACAGCAACGAACTCGCGAAGCGCGTCGGCTTCTGTCCGCGGCGGGATATGGACCAAATAAACCCCTTACATTCGAGATAAGGTTCAACAATTCGTCCGAACATCGCCGCGCCGCAGTAGTGCTTGCAACGATGTGGCGCGATCTTGGCGTGCAAGCCCGCTTACTCAACAGCGAAGCCAGCTTGCATTTTGACAGCCTGAAACGCGGCGATTTTGCATTGGCGCGCTCGGGATGGGTCGCCGATTTGCCGGCACCTGAAAATTTCTTGGCGGTCCACCGCTCCGATTCAGGTCCGCAAAATTATTCTGGCTATGCAAACGCCGCCTTTGACAGCTCCTTGAATGCAGCAATGGCTGAGCCCGACATCGCATTGCGCGTCGTCAAAATGCGCCAAGCAGAAAGCATCCTGTTAGAAGATTTGCCCATCCTTCCGCTCTATTTCTATGTCACAAAGGCCATGGTGCAGCCAAATGTTTCGGGTTGGCAAGACAACATTGCCAATGTCCATCCGAGCTATACTCTGGCAAAGACAGAACAATGAGAATTCAGGTCGCCATATTGCTTTTTCTGGCCTCTTTGCTCGGGGCATGTTCGGAGCGGATAAATAACGAGCAACTGCGTGTGGATTTGATCGACGACACGCCGCTTGCATTCGCCATTGGCCGTCTACCTTTGCCTGAATCATCTGCCTATCTGCGCGCCGCAACAGCACAAGGCCTCGTTACATTTGATAATCAAGGCCGAATCATTCCGGCACTGGCATCGCGCTGGATCGTGACCGAAGATGGCATGAGTTATATCTTTCGCCTGGAAAAGACGAAATGGAATAACGGGATTGATGTTAGTTCGGATGACGTCGCACGCATATTAAATACGCGGTTCAAAGAATTGCGCGAAAGCAGGTTCGCGGGCGAACTGGCCATCATCGACAAATCCGTGGCGATGACCGGAAAAGTCGTTGAAATCCGGCTTAAGGCACCAATGCCCAATTTGCTGGAGATCATAGCCCAACCTGAATTCGGACTTGTCCTTAACGGCATCGGAACTGGTCCGATGCAAGCCAACAAACGCGGAACCACATTGCGCCTGAAAACGCGCGGTATCGATATTAAGAACAATTTGATTTTGGAAAACGAATGGATTGATTTGCGTAGCAATGTCGCATCAACGGCGCTCGCACGGTTCAAGAATTTGGAAACCGACTTGGTCAGTGGCGGACGGTTCCAACATTTGCCATTGTTAGAAGCGGCAAATCTTCCCGGACGCACGCCGCAATTTGATGCGGTCCCTGGATTATTCGGCCTTGCATTTGTTAAGGCCGGTCCGTTCCTGTCAGAACGCAGCAACCGCGACGCGATTGCGATGGCAATTGACCGTCCCAAAATGCTGTCCTCATTTGGCATATTAGCGTGGCAGGAAGCGCTTACCATTGTGCCTGAAACCATGCAGAACCGTGATCCCGTTCCGCGTCCCGAGTGGGCAGCCACGCCTGTCGACCAGCGCAAAATCGAGGCGCGGCAAGTCATTGCGCGCTGGAAAAATGCCAATGGCAATATCCGCCCGTTACGCATAGGATTGCCGCGCGGCAGCGGCAGCCGGATATTGTTTGCTCGTTTGCAGAGCGATCTTGCCGCGATTGGTTTGCGGGCGGAACGCGTCACTGCTTCGCAGCAGCCCGATCTGTTGTTAATCGACAAGGTCGCCGACATGTCCAGCCCTGGCTGGTATTTGTCGCAATTGTCGTGCCGCAACATCGCGGTTTGCAGCGAAGAAAGCGACCAACTGCTAACCGAAGCGCGACTAACGCGAAATGCCGCCGACCGGCAACGGTTGTTGGGCGAAGCCGAAGCCAAATTGCAGACCGCTCGCAACTTCATCCCATTGGCCAATCCAGTGCGCTGGTCAGTCACCCGCGACGGGCTTATCGGATATGCTGCGAACCCGCGCGGCTGGCATTTCTTGCAATATCTGGGCGGCGACACCAAATAGGGTGTTAAGGAGCTTTCGTATGCCTATTTCACAGGATCATTTTGAACAAATCGCCGCCCAAATTCCCGGCATGAGCAGCGACCCCCAAGCCGTACGCAAACGATTGGAAGCGCTGGAAATGCTGTTGGAGCGGTCGTTTCATATTCCCGGGACGCGGATACCTTTTGGCCTCGATTCGATCGTCGGTCTGATTCCGGTATTGGGCGATATCGTTACCGCCGCGATGGGCGCCTATATGATTTGGGAAGCGCGCAATCTGGGCATGTCGAAATGGCAATTGACCCGCATGGCGGCAAATCTGGGTATCGATACCGCGATCGGTGCCATCCCGTTGCTCGGCGACGCGTTCGATTTCATGTGGCGGTCCAACAGCAAGAATTTGCGTATAATCAAGAAACATTTGGACAAGCATCATCCCGGAACGCGGGTGATAGACGTTTAACCAACTGTTCTAACCACCCCGCCAGATTTTGACCTCCGCCGTATCGCGCGCTCCGCTTACAAACGAGGGGCAGCGCCGTGGGCGGAAATCTTTGCCGAGGCAGACACGCACTTCCTTTAGCCAGCCGCGCGGGTTAGTTTGCACGCGGATCGCATCGGCGCGCAGGCCTTCATTATTGGCGGCAAAGGCATCGGCCAGTCCCCGGACGGTTAGCGGCTTGCCTTTCTTATTCTTGCTGTCCTTATATTGCCGCGACAGCCGGTCCATATCGGGGAAATCAATCGCCCCGAACATCAGCCGCGCCGCCTTAAAATAAGCCTCAGGAGTGCGTGCCATGCACGTGCCATGCTTTGCCCATTCATGTTGCAACAGCTGGACATCGGGCGTCATACAGATATTCTGCGCCAACACGCCGCGCGGCAACACGGCGGCCTTGCGGCAATATTGCGGATAGTTCGGACCTTTGGCTTCGGGCCACAGGCCATGCAGGATGAACCCGAAATCGCCTATGCTGCCATCGCATTGCATGCCTCCGCCGCGTCGCGATTTGCCTTGCTTGCTTTTGCAAAATTCGCGGCTCCAACTCAGCGCGAGGACATAGCCATCGATGGGCGTCCGGCGCACTTCGCCCGGCCCGGCCAGCACAATGCTTGGCCGTGACAAGTTGGCGGGCGGGCTGCATTGCCATGCCTGCGCGTGGGCGGGGGCAGCGGTTAGGGTTAACATACAAGACAGTATCGAAATTCCTCCCCGTAACGGGGAGGTGGATTGCCGTAGGCAAGACGGAGGGGCAGGATGCAACCGGACGCGGCCTCTCCACCCCGCCTTGCAGGCGCGGTCCCCCTCCCCGTTCCGGGTAGGAATTGGTCTGTCAAACCACATCAAAATCCAGCCCGATATCCGCTGCTGGCGCGCTTTGCGTCAACCGCCCGACGCTGACATAAGTAACCCCTGTTTCCGCCTTTGCTCGAATTGTTTCCAGCGTCACGCCGCCCGACGCCTCGGTGGGAACACGCCCAGCCACCAAAGCCACGGCCTCACTCAAAGTCGCCACATCCATATTATCGAGCAGCAAGTGCGTCGCTCCCGCAGCCAGACCCGGCTCAATCTGCGCTATCCGGTCGACCTCCAATATAATCCGCTCCACCCCCGCATCCACCGCGCGGCGCACCGCCTCTGCCACGTCGCCTGCGACCGCGACATGATTGTCCTTAATCATCGCGCCGTCCCATAATCCCATGCGGTGATTTTGCGCCCCGCCCATCCGCGTCGCATATTTTTCGAGCACGCGCAGGCCGGGAATGGTCTTGCGCGTATCGAGCAATATCGCGCCCGTCCCCGCCATCGCATCAACATAGCTGCGCGTCATGGTCGCAATCCCCGACAAATGCTGCGCCGTATTCAGCGCGCTACGTTCCGCCGTCAACATCGCCCGCGCATTGCCGCGCAGCCGCATCAGGTCGCTGCCCGCCGCAACGCTCTGGCCTTCTTCGGCGAGTATTTCGATCTGCATATCGGGATCAAGATGCCGGAAAAATGCGGCGGCCAAGGGCAACCCCGCGACAACAATCGCATCGCGGCTGTCCATGACGCCAGCAAACTGCATATTGGCAGGGATCACGCTTTCGGACGTAACATCGCGGCCGGTGGGCGCCAAGATCTTCCGCCAGAGTGCTGCGGATAAAAGCGTTCAGGTCGAAATTCGGCAATAGGAATGTCATGCCGTTAGCTAGGCGAAAACAGGCGACGTAGGGAAGCGGAAAAT
>CAWDID010000029.1:0-17318 GCA_963802245.1 uncultured Alphaproteobacteria bacterium
CGTAATTCCGTAATTCTTCGAGCCTTGCATGCTGCAAAGCGTACCCAAATTCGTGGAGCTACGCCCGGCGTGAAGCGGCAATATTTGGACAGCTGAAATTTCACTTTAACGTTGCCGAAACCTCGGTATTGTTTCCTCGAAACTTTTAACTAGGCGCCTTAGATGAACCGCAACAGCGACACGCAGATTGCTGAGCCAGTGATCCCAAAACAAATCGTCGTCGGCGCGGATGGCAGCGCTTGGATAAGCTTGTTTTTGGCCTGGGCCATCGCGACCCTTTCTACATTAGCGGTGCTCTTTGTTGGTGAAGTAATGGGGCAGACGCCGTGCATTATGTGTTGGTTTCAAAGGGCGTTTATGTTTCCCCTTGCGGTCATACTAAGCGTCGCAGCATTTCGCAGTGATTTTGCGGTTTGCCGGTATTCCATTCCACTCGCCGGAATGGGCGCGCTCTTTGCCTTTTACCACTCACTCCTTTACATCGGCGTTATTTCCGAAGACCTCTCGCCTTGCAGTCAGGGCGTTTCGTGTGCAAGTGATGATATGACACTCTTCGGATTATTGCCTTTGCCCTTCCTTTCATTCGGATCATTTTTGGGTATTGCTGCTCTGACTTATTTTGCCAATCGGAGAACATCATCATGACAAGGCGTACGGTCGTACTGCTGTCCAGCCTGGCTGCAGTTGCCATCTTCATTTTAAGCGCAACTTTTTACTCCAAACCCGCACCTGATTTTGCGCAAAATGTGGATGCCAACGGGGAAAACGTGCTTTTTCGTTCGCATTCTCCCATCCTTGGCCCCGTTTCCGCCAAAGTAACGATTACTGAATTCTTCGATCCCTTATGCGAAACCTGCCGAGAATTTTCCCCGCTTGTGAAGGAAATCATCGAAGATCATCAGGGCAACGTGCGCGTTGTCTTGCGATACGCAACTTTTCACGCAGGAGCGGAAGAAGCCGTTAGGATTCTTGAGGCGGCACGCAGGCAAGACAAATTCGAAAATGTTTATTCTGCCTTGATGGAGAAACAGGGCGAATGGGCCGCGCACGGCGCGCCCAATCTCCCCCGCGCATGGGAAATAGCAGCAGAAGTTGGCCTCGACTTAGCCAAAGCCAAGCAAGATGCCGTCTTGCCAGAAGTCGACAGAATAATTCAACAGGATATGGCCGACGCGAAGGCGGCTGAAGTGACCAAAACACCAACCTTCTTTGTAAACGGTAAGCCACTGCTATCATTTGGGAAGCAGCAGCTTTACGATATGGTGATAGAGGAAGCGGGGATGCAGCAATAAGAATTACGGTAACAGGCGCGTTAACCCCTAATTAGGCGTTGGCTATTGCGCTTATAGGGAAGCTTTGGGGCATCAGTATCCTGAAACAAGTTGAGGACGACTTAGTTCTGTCGTTCTAAATAACATCACCCGCGTCAATTCGCTTGCAATGTAGGATTTGTTTTGGGAACGAAGGCATGCCTGCATTTATCGGGCGGGTTCTTTGACATGGTCGGCCACCTTCGCAGGCAATATCGCACCGGCATTTGTGGCCGTATTTGTAGGCACATTTTGGACGGCGGAAAAAACCGGCGTGACGCCGATGTTGGAAATTATATTACGGCAAACTGCTGATAAATGTCAAAATAGGCGTCAATCTTGTCAACTAGATGTCAACTTGGCGTTTTTGAGGTCGCGGCGCGGGGCAGATTTTGGCCCTCATTTTGTCCTACTTTTAGGCTCGGTTTTGGTCCCAGATTAGGTGCGGAAATCGCGATATGAAATGGTTCCCCGATAAGGATTCGAACCTCAATAGACAGAGTCAGAGTCTGTAGTCTTACCGTTAGACGATCGGGGAATATATCTGGCGCATTAATCCTGGCCGCAGCCTGTGTCAATCATGGCGCGCAACGCCGAAATTGCGAGCTTGTAATAAAGTTGAAATCTTAACCGTCTGCGCGTAACATCGTCGACAAGTACCGGCGGAATTTTTTCGTTCCGGATAAAATATAAGAAATGAGTACGGTCATGGGCGAACCTGTCGCACCATCGCCGCAAAACAGTCGCGGCGGAAAACGGCGAAGCCGGCCCCGCCGTAACAATGCGGCAAGTAACGCCGGAAAACCCGGGCAAGGCGCAGCGGCGGATGCTGTTGTTGTCGCTATTCCAGATGGCGGAGCAGCGCCGGTATTGCCCGCGATTGGCGGCGGCGTTTCTGCAACGATGAATGGCCGAGGCAACGGCAAAGCGCCGCAAGGCCGCGGTTTCAGCAATGGCAATGGCGGCGGAAATGGTGGCGTGCGTGGCAATTGGATCGGCAGGACAGCTTATGCTGCGCTCGATCTTGGCACCAACAATTGCCGGTTGTTAATCGCGCGCGCTGGCGGCGATGGATTTACTGTAGTCGATGCATTTTCACGTGTTGTCCGGCTGGGCGAGGGCCTGAACAGCACCGGACGCATGAGCGACGAAGCGATGGACCGCGCGGTCGATGCTCTGGCAGTCTGCGCCGACAAGCTAAAGCGGCGTAACGTCACATTGGCCCGGTCGGTCGCGACCGAGGCGTGCCGGCAAGCGGCCAATGGTGCCCAATTTATCGAACGGGTGCGGCTGGAAACCGGTATCATGCTGGATATCATCAGCCCGAAGGAAGAGGCGCGGTTGGCGGTAATGGGATGCCACGCTTTATTGGAAACGGGGAAAGGCCCAGCGTTGATATTTGATATCGGCGGCGGTTCAACCGAATTGGTTTTGGTGTCCACCGACAGTTTGGTTCCAGAAATACTCGATTGGATCAGCATACCTTGGGGCGTTGTCTCGCTGACCGAAAGCGAGCAATTCGATCAGGAAGACGCAGCCTCGCGGCAAGCGGGATACGCCCAAATGCGGCAGAAAGTGCATGCCAGCTTTTCCGCCTTTGCCGCGCGTTTGCCGGACAATCCGGGTGACCGGCGGTTGCTTGGCACATCGGGAACGGTAACGACATTGGCAAGCGTGCATCTGGGTCTGAAGCATTATGACCGGCGGCAGGTTGATGGGCTGCATTTGCCGTCGAGTGCAATGCGGACAATCAGCCAGAATTTGGCCAATTTGTCGCCAGCCGGACGCGCTGAGTTTCCCACCATCGGCAATGAACGGGCTGATCTGGTGGTGGCGGGATGTGCGATATTGGAAGCTATCCTCGACATTTGGCCAGGGGAACGATTGGGTATCGCGGATCGCGGTATCCGCGAAGGGATATTGCGGGCATTAATGGCCAGCGATGCCAAAACGAAGAAACGGCGGTAAGAAAATGGCAAAGACTCCATTCGGCGGCAAGACATCGAACCGGTCACTGGCGGGCAAGCAGCGCGTTAAAACCGCAAAACGGCGGACGCCGCAATCGACTCGCTGGTTGGAACGACAGCTCAATGATCCCTATGTGAAAATGGCGCAGGCAGAGGGGTATCGCAGCCGCGCCGCGTTCAAGCTGATCGAGCTTGACGAGAAATTTCATTTCCTTCGCGGGTGTAAGGCCGTCGTCGACTTGGGTGTTGCGCCGGGTGGTTGGGCACAAGTCGTCCGCCGCGTCATGCCAAAAGCTGCCGTCGTCGGCATCGACATACTGCCCGTCGAGCCGATTGGAGGAGTTACCCTATTCGAGATGGACTTTATGGCAGATGCAGCTCCGGCAGCTTTGATTGATGCGCTCGGATCGCAGCCTGATTTGATTATCTCGGATATGGCGGCAAACACTGTGGGGCATAAGCAAACCGACCATTTGCGCACAATGGGTCTGGTCGAGGCCGCCGCACATTTCGCGGTTGAACATTTGGCACAAGGTGGAACGTTTGTTTCAAAAGCCTTCGCAGGCGGAACCGACGGCGAATTGCTGCAGATATTGAAGGCGAATTTTACCACGGTCAAACACGCCAAACCTCCAGCCAGCCGCAAGGGTTCGGTTGAATGGTATGTCGTGGCGATGGGCCGGAAGTAACAAGCTCTGACCTACTATTGATGGGCAGTTGCCTTCAACGAGGATAGCAAAAACGGCGCATATTCAGGATGCCTTGCGCGCCGTTTCCACCGCTTCCTTTAGCCGGTCATATCCTTGCGCACCTTCCAAAATCTGGTCACCAATGATAAAAGTCGGTGTGCCGCTAAAACCCAATTTCTGTATCATGGCCAAATTGGCATCCAGCTCTGCTTGGGCTTCGGGCGATGCGGTGAAAGCTTGTGCAATTTCGACATCAAGCATTGCAATTTGGGCCGCCTTTTTGATGCTGTTTTCGTTTGGCTTTTCGCCGCTGAACATGGCCTTGTGAAAGGCATCATGCTTACCTTGTTTGGCGGCAGCCAGGGCCCATAAGGCAGCAGCGCGGCTGGATGATCCAAGTATCGGAACCTCACGATAGATCAATTTGATATTCTTGTCGGACTGTATCAGTCTTTCCACGTCGGCAACCGACGAACGGCAATAGCCGCAATTGTAATCGGTGAATTCAACCACCGTGACATCGCCGTTCGGGTTGCCGGCAACGTCGCCCGCGAACGCTTTGGTCAATGCCGATCCCGCGCTTGCAACACGGCCGCCCAATTCCCGGCTTTGCAATATGGCAACGGCCTCGGTGATGATTTCGGGGTGTTCCAAAATATACGCTCGGACAATTGCTTCGGTCGCCCTGCGGTCGGCGCCGCTCATGCCTGATGCTGCGATGGCGGCATCGGCCTGCTGCGATGCGGATGTATCTGCATCCACACCAGCCAAACCTTGCGCCATAAAAATATATGTTCCGGCTATTCCGAGCAGAAATCCGCCGATAAGCAGTAGGTATAGGGGTAAGCGGCTGCTTCGTTCAGTTTGCGTCATTCAACTCGACTATAGAAAGAGGGCGAACTGCGCAATTGCCGCTTTCGGTTCTTTTTTAGTTTTTCAACTTGGGCCTGAGCGACCAAATTTACATCCTGGGCACGGATCCAGTCGGGCGAATATTCAGGCAATCCAGCCATCGCAGTTTGCGCATTGGGCAGCGCAAATTGTGGCGCTCCCTCCATCAAATAACGTTCGGCGCTGGCCAACGCAGCCCGCGCTGGATCACCGCGGCGTTCGTAAACGACACCAAGCTGATACCAGGCAAACGGGTTTTGATTGTCTTTGTTCACCGCTGCTTTCAAAACACGTTCGGCCTCTTCCAAATTTCCTTTATCGTCACTTTCAATCAGCGCGTGCCCCAAAATTCCGGCGATCAACGGTTGGTTATTGGTGAGCAGTGTAGCTTGGCGCAGCGGCGTAACAGCATCTTGGGGGCGTCCAAACTCGAGCAATATCTGCCCATAAAGTTCGAGGAAATACGGATCGGAGGGGGCCTCGGACAATAAGCTCTGAGCTTCGCCCAACGCCTTCATAGGATAAGCAGATTTATGCCACGCATATGCCCGGGCGTATCTTGCCGAAACACTTTTGTCACTTTCGGGATAATTGCGCAACGTGATCGCGGGTTCAGCAATGAAGCCGCGCAACTTGGCTTTGACCCGCAAAAAATCGGCTTGCCATTTGCTGTTGGCGGGTGCGTCCCAAGCCGGATCGACGCTATATGTGTCTTGCAAAACGGCTATACGTTCGCCGGAAAGAGGGTGTGTGCGATTGTAACTATCTTCTTGCGGAATACCGAGCCGGAATTCAAAATTCTGCAGTTTTTTGAAGAATGCGATCGAACCTTTGCCGGTGATACCGGCACTTGCCAGATATTTCGCGCCAGACGCGTCGGCGACGCCTTCTTGACCGCGGGTATAAGCCAGCAGCTTGCCATAAGCAGCGGTCTGCCCGGCTGATAATATCGCGGCACCCGCTTCACCCGCGCCTGCTGCAATCGCCGCGCCGGCAAGGATTAGACTAATGATGCTGATGCCGGTGGCCGGGGCAAGCCCTTCGTTAAAGCGAACGGCATGTCCGCCAACGACGTGACCCAGCTCGTGCGAAATGACACCTTGCACTTCGTTCGCGGTGTCCGCGGCTTCAATCAGGCCAGTATGGATATAAACGGCCTGACCGCCTGCCACAAATGCGTTGATCGACTTGTCGTTGATCAGAACGATATCGACGTTTTTTGGATCTAAGCCGGCCGCTTTAATCAGTGGTTCCGAAATCTCGTCAAAGAACGCTTCGGTCTCTGCATCGCGCAAAATAGATTGTGCCATCGCGGGTTGGCAGCACAGCACTGACGCGAGCATGACCGAGAGAATTGCGCTCAACCTGCGCGGTTTGGACTTAATCATTGTTGCTGGATGCGCCAACCAAGCTGAACGCGCAATGAAGAAATAATGTTCAAAAAGAGAACCCCACCTCCAACGAAGAAAGCGGGGTTCCAAATTACACGAAATCAAACGGTTTAGCCAAACGTGCGCTGCCACCAACCTGAACGTCCAGCGCCCTCAGCCTTATCACCCTCAGAAGCTTCATTCGCAGCGTCTTCTTTCGGCGCATTCAGTTCTACCAATACTGCTTCCTTCACGCCTTTTGCCGCTGGTTTCTTCCGTGGCGTTCGGGTTTTGGCAGCGGGGACGTCGCTTTCGGTGCCTTTAACCGGTGCGGAATCGGCCGGCTTAGGTGCAGCCTTCCCACGGCTCGCGCGCTTTGGCTTTTCGGCAATAACCGTTTCGGTTATCTCAGCAGCTTCGGTCACTTCGACCTCTGCGGCTGCCTTTGCACGGCTTCTGCGCTTTGGCTTTTCGGTTGGCGGCGCTTCAGCAACTGGCGCATCAGCTTCGGGCGCTGCCTCAATTGCGACATCGGGCGTAGCATCTTGATCAAGTGCAGTTTCTGCGCCGCCTGGTCTTCCGCGACCTTTCCCTCCCCGGCGGCCACGACGAGCTTTCGGTTTCTCTTCGCCCGCTTCGGTTGGCACTGCTGTTTCAGCATCGCCTTCGGCAGTAGCGTTTTCCGTATCGGCAGGTTCAGAGTTGATCACCTCTTCTTCGCCGTCTACTCGCAATTCACGTTCGCGGCCGCGGCCACCCCGGCGGCCACGCCTGCGCTTGCGGCGACGACCTTCACCATTTTCTCCTGTTTCCGCTTCGGTGCGGGACTGACGCTCGGTAACTTCAGCTTTTTCTTCCTCGGCGTCTGCTTCATCTTCGGCTTCATCGAAGAGTATGTCGTCGTCGTCATCTTCGACCAATGCCAGTTGCGGCAATTCGGCTGGACGCTCTGGCCTTGGGCCTGCGCTTGCAACCGCCAGCTTGGCTCCTTCAACTTCACCATTTGGAATGACAGAAATGGCTACGTGATAACGCGCCTCAATTTCCGCAAGTTCGGCGCGCTTATTGTTCAACACATAGATTGTCGCTTCTTGGCTCGCCTGCAACGTTATCTGGTTGCCATTGCCGCGTGCCGCTTCGTCTTCGATCAAGCGCAATGCAGAAAGTGCAGAGGATGATGCCGTACGGACCAGTCCGGTGCCTTCGCAATGCGGGCATTCCCTTGTCGACGCTTCCAATACACCTGTACGCAGCCGCTGACGGCTCATTTCCATTAGGCCAAAACTGGAAATCCGGCCAACCTGAATACGTGCGCGGTCATGCTTTAGCGCTTCTTTCATCGCCCGTTCAACCTTGCGGCTGTTTGAATGATGTTCCATATCGATAAAGTCGATGACGACCAAGCCAGCCATATCACGCAGGCGCAATTGACGGGCTATTTCCCGGGCGGCTTCAAGATTGGTCGAAAGCGCGGTGGCTTCAATCCCATGTTCTTTGGTTGATCTGCCCGAGTTGATGTCAATCGAAACCAAAGCTTCGGTCGGGTTTATCACGATATAACCGCCCGACCGCAGCTGCACTATCGGGTGATACATCGCGTTAAGTTGATCCTCGACATTGTGTCTTTGGAATAGCGGCACCGGATCGGCATATTGCTGTACGCGCTTCGCATGGCTAGGCATCAGCAACTTCATGAAGTCCTTTGCCGCCTTATAGCCATCAACGCCCTCGACCAGCACGTCTTCAATTTCTTTATTGTAGATATCGCGGATCGCTCTTTTGATTAGATCGCTGTCAGTGTGAATCAAATTCGGGGCAGCCGCCTTAAGCGTCTTTTCGCGAATTCCATCCCAAAGCCTTGCCAAATAATCAAAGTCGCGCTTGATTTCCGGTTTTGTGCGCGCAAGTCCAGCTGTGCGGATAATGCAACCCATCGTCGAGGGAAGCGTCAGGTCGGATATGATGGATTTCAGCCGTTTCCGATCAGCAGCACTGTGAATTTTACGGCTGATGCCGCCGCCGTGCGATGTGTTGGGCATCAACACACAATAGCGTCCAGCAAGCGATAGATATGTGGTCAATGCCGCGCCTTTGTTTCCGCGCTCTTCTTTAACGACTTGCACCAGCAAAACTTGGCGGCGATGGATAACGTCCTGAATTTTGTACCGACGGCGCAAGTTCATTCGTTTTGCGCGGGCTTCATCACTGGCTTTAGCTTTTCCAAGGCGTGCGCCATTACCGCGCCCGCCTTTGCCGCGGACGCGCCTATTGCGGCGTCCGTTATTGCGGTCATTCTCGCCATTTTCCTCAACGCTTTCGTCACCATTATCTTCGGTGTCGTCGGAGTCGTAATTTTCATCACCCAGTTCAGGTTCGACGCCCTCGCTAACGTCGATAGTATCAACGCTGTCGTCGCTTTCGACCTCTATAAGGTCGCTTTCTTCATCTTCGGATTCTGCGGATCGCATGATCCGTGAAGGTTGATTATCCTCTTCTTCCTCTTGCTCACGCAGAATAGCTTCTTCAGCAGCAGCCTCGGCTTCTTCCGCGAGCAGACGTTCGCGATCTTCTTTTGGAATTTGGTAATAATCGGGATGAATTTCTGCAAATGCTAGAAACCCGTGACGATTGCCGCCATAGTCAATGAACGCCGCTTGCAGCGACGGCTCGACTCGAGTAACTTTGGCTAAATAGATATTGCCTTTAAGTTGTTTGTGCTCTGCCGATTCAAAATCGAATTCTTCAATTTTGTTCCCGGTGACGACAGCGACCCGGGTTTCCTCCCGGTGCCGCGCATCGATTAACATACGTGTGGTCATTATATTGTCTCCGGATGGCCGTTGCCCAAGGTACTAGCCTTTGACCGCCATCGCTTTTGTTGGTGCCGTCAATGACCGAGCGAATTGCGCCCGAAGTCAAATGACGGATTGATTGGAATGAGTGAAAATTAGAATTTGCTTTAGCTAAAGCGGCATAGCAGGCGCGAATCGCGCGTGCGTTACTTCCAAGCCATACGCCAATCCCCTTAAGGGCGGCGACGGTGGAAATATCATACCTCATTTAGCTTCAACCTGTAATATGCCCGGCGTTAGAATTTTAATATCCGGCCCTGTTGCGGAACATTTGCTCATGTCGCGAGCATTGTCCAATCCGAGACCTAGCACTGCTGCATACAAACGGCAAGTGGCGACAGTCGTTCCTTCTATTTCGCAAACCGCTCCATCAAAGACTTAGGGTCTGCCGCAGCTTAACGGCGCAATTGCCGCGCTTCATGGCTAATTTCACATTAACCCTCTCTGGACACGCCACTTTATCTCCGCATGCCTAATTTATGGTTCATCATTAGATGAAAGCATTTTTGCGGTTATGAAAAATATCTGGACCAACGTGGATGGCAGACTACATGCTAGTGTTATGTGGAGCGCTGCCTTTTTCTCGTCTGCGACCCTGCTGATCACACCAGCGCAGGCTGGGACCATTAGTCAGGTCTCCGCAAGTGAGAATATTGTCACAATTTATTTTGACGACGTGGTCAATAAAGCATCGGTCTTTACGTTGTCTGGACCCAATCGGATTGCTGTCGATATTTCGGGTGCCACTGCCGGAAATGCAGCTTCTGTTGGTGGACCTATTTCGTTGGTTCGGCAGGGTCAGTTTGATGCGGACACAGCCCGCATCGTGTTTGACCTTGAAAAACCGGCTGTTGTTACGAGCGGAAGTTTTTCAGCCGATGGCCGTACCCTGCGACTTGAGATGAGAGAAACTGGCGGCATCGCGTTTATGGGCAGTCTTGGGGGCAGGAAAAAGGAAATTATTCCCCCTGCATCGTTCAGGTCTACGCCGCCGAAAAAACAGTATGAAGTCAGTGCGCCAATTGGCCGAGGCGCGCTGTCTGGAAACTTGCCTAAGGTTTCAGGGCCAAATGATCCATCTTTGCCTTTGGTGGTGATTGATGCGGGACATGGCGGCCATGACCCGGGCGCTATTAATCCCGTTAGCGGGAAGCTGGAAAAGGACGTTACCCTTGCAATCGCGAAATCAATACGTAGCGAATTAGTGAAGTCCGGTAGGGTGCGGGTTGCATTGACGCGCGATACGGATCGGTATCTGGTTTTGCAAAACAGATTCGAAGCGGCGCGGAAACTGGACGCTGATCTGTTCATCTCGATTCATGCAGACAGTGCCGGGAATGCAGAAGCCAGCGGTGCAACGGTATATACGTTGTCAGAAGTTGCATCAGATCGCGAAGCGCAGAAATTGGCGTCGCGCGAAAATAAGGCCGACATCATCAACGGCATCAATCTTGGCGGCACTGATGCAAATGTTTCGTCTATCCTAATTGATTTGACACAGAGGGAAACGATGAATGTGTCTGCTGACTTTGCGAAATTGTTACTGCGTGAAGCCGGGTCGAATATGAGGCTGAGATCCAATAGCCACAAATTTGCTTCATTTGTTGTGCTTAAAGCGCCTGATACACCGTCGATTCTGTTTGAAACAGGGTATATCAGTAATACAGCTGACGCGGCTTTTCTGTCGTCCATCGCTGGCCAGCAAAAGATTGGCCGGAGCGTAGCTAGCGCGATTCAGGTTCATTTTGCTAGGCGTCTCGCACAACGCTAATTGTAAGTTGCTGCAAATTACGACGAGCTGTCCCACAAATTTTAACAACAATCTGGACCTTGCCGTTGAATCGTCTAGATACATGGCGAAATGGACGAAACAGCATCAACAAATGTCAGCTATAAGCTAACTCGCGAAGTCGGCGGCCTATGGGAGAAGCTACAAAAGATGTGGCAAAAGAAGTGGTTCCGGCTACTTGCTTATGTGACAAGCGCCGCGCTTTTGTTTTTTCTGCTTCTTTGGGCTTCCGTAATTCGTAATTTGCCCGACGCAGAGGCTTTGTCGGAATATGAATCGCCTTTGCCGACCGTGGTTCGCGACATCAACGGCATGCCATTCCACAGTTATGCGCGCGAACACCGTGTTCAGTTGGAATATGCAGACTTTCCCAAATCATTGATCGACGCATATCTTTCGGCCGAAGATAAGACCTTTTTTAGCCATGGTGGCATTGACTATCCGGGTATCGCCAGCGCAATATTCAGCAATGTTTTCAGCAGTGGCCGGTCACGCGGAGCGTCAACGATAACACAGCAAGTTGCGAAAAATCTGCTGTTAACCAATGAATACAGTTATACCCGCAAGGTCAAAGAGGCGATTTTGGCCAAGCGGATTGAGTCCGTGCTTACAAAGCGGCAAATTCTCTCGCTTTACTTGAATGAAATAGCGCTTGGACGTCAGGCATTCGGCGTTGAAGCTGCAGCTCAGGCCTATTTCGGCAAGAGTGTCGATCAATTACAATTGCAGGAAATGGCCTTTTTGGCGATTCTTCCCAAAGCACCAGAAAAATATAGCCGTGCCAAATTTGCGGATGATGCAGTCGAGCGCCGCAACTGGGTTCTGGGCGAAATGCGCGAAAACGGGAAGATATCCGATAGCCAAATGACGCAAGCACAGGCCCAGCCTTTGGGCTTAATTAGCCAACAGAATCTGGGCTATAAGAATGTTGGTGGGTATTTTTCCGAAGAGGTACGCCGCCAATTGATCGAACGTTTCGGCGAAACTGCAGAAGGAGGCCGTCCATACAGCGTATACGCAGGCGGACTATGGGTAAGGACCTCAATGAATCCGGAACTGCAGGAACACACGACGCAGGCGCTTCGCGATGGTTTGCTGCGATATCATGCTGGAAAGGGTTGGAAAGGACCAATCGCCTCCTTGCCGACGGAAGATGGCAAATGGCAATCACGTTTAATCGGCTCCAACATTGGAATCGATTATTCCAATTGGCTGATTTCCGTGGCCATTTCGCGTAAGGGCAGCGGGTTCGAGATCGGATTCGCGGATGGCACAACAGGCATCTTAGCCGCTGCGCCAGCAAGTCTGAAGGTGGGGGATGTCTTTGCAGTAGCACCGAATGGCGGCAAAAGTTACTCGCTGCGGGTCATTCCTGAAGTGGGCGGCGGGATGGTCGTGGAAAATCCGCTCAATGGCCGCATACTGGCAGTGCAAGGCGGTTTCGACTCGCGAATTTCAAGTTTCAACCGCGCAACGCAGGCGCAGCGGCAACCTGGATCGACGATTAAACCATTCGTATACGCAACTGCATTAGACAATGGTATGACACCTGCATCGATCATCGTTGATGGCCCCTATTGTGTTTGGCAGTCAGCATCACTGGGCCGGAAATGCTTTAAGAATTTTGGTGGTAGCGGGGGCGCAGGTCCGCAAACGATGCGCTGGGGTCTGGAACAATCACGCAATCTGATGACGGTTCGCGCAGCAGCAGATTCCGGCATGAAAAATGTCTCGGACACGTTCCGAGCCATGAGCATTGGCGACTATCCCCCTTATTTGGCATTCGCGCTGGGTGCAGGAGATACGACAGTGCTGAAGATGACCAACGCATATTCGATGCTGGTCAATCACGGCAAAGAGTTAAAGCCGACATTTATAGATTTTGTGCAGGACCGCAAAGGCCGAGTCATATTGCCACTTAAATGGAAACCTTGCAAAGGTTGCAACAACAAGGATTGGGACGGCGGCGCAATGCCGCGATTTACTGCTGCAGGAAAGCAGGTGATGGACCCGATAACAGCTTATCAAGTCGTCCATATGCTCGAAGGCGTTGTCCAACGGGGCACGGCAACGACATTGCGCGATTTGGACCGGCCTCTGTTTGGCAAGACGGGCACGACGACCGGACCAACCAATGTTTGGTTTGTCGGCGGATCGCCGAACTTGGTTTCGGGCGTATATCTGGGTTATGATCAACCGCAAAACATGGGCGGCTATGCACAGGGCGGTGCGCTGGCCGCGCCAATTTTCAAACAATTTGCCCGGAACGCAATGGTAAATTATCCAAAGGCACCTTTCGTTGCACCTTATGGTGTGCGGATGGTGCGGATCGACCGATCATCAGGCAAGCGCGTATTCGGCGCTTGGCCGGGTGACGATCCAAAAAGCGGTGTGATCTGGGAAGCGTTCAAGGCGGAAACAGAACCAAAGCGCTCTGTCCGTCAAGAAGAAGTGCTCGCGAAGCTGGCCGCTGCAAAGGCGCGGCGTAAGAAGAATACTCAACCAGCCGAAAGCAAGCCCCGCCAGAATGCTAAGCCTGAATCATCTGTGCAAGTTCAAGGCAGCGAAGGGACAAAAAGGGATCAGGATTTTGTTCAGGACGAAGGCGGCATTTACTGATCTGGTTTGAACCGGGTCGGTCGGCTTTACATCGGCACCAATTCCGCTAAGGCGCGGCTCTATTTACATCAGCGGAGTGATGCAATGCGCGCGGACGCAGAAGGATTTGTCGAACGGATTGACGCCGCACTGGCGTTGGTAAGGTTGTCCCTTGACTGGGACCGCGCGCTTCGCCGGTTAGATGAACTCAACGCCAAGGTAGAAGATCCAAAGCTGTGGGATGATCCAAAGGCCGCAGAAGAAGTCATGCGGGAACGCCGGCGTCTGGACAGTGCGATTGGCACGGTTCGGGAGATTGACGCGGACAAACTGGGAACGGTCGAGTTGATCGAACTTGCCGAAATGGAAGGCGACGCCGCCTTGGCTGACGAGGGCGCAGCCGCGCTATCCCAGCTCGCCGACCGCGCCGACCGGGACAAAGTGCAGGCGCTACTGTCAGGCGAGGCAGACGGCAATGATTGCTTTATTGAGGTGCACGCAGGCGCAGGCGGAACCGAGAGTCAGGACTGGGCCGAAATGCTGCAACGCATGTATTACCGCTGGGCCGAACAGCGCGGCTACAAGGTTGAAATGGTCGAATACCAAGCAGGCGATCAGGCCGGGATAAAATCGGCCACAATGCAAATCAAAGGCGAGAATGCCTATGGTTATGCAAAGACAGAAAGCGGCGTTCATAGGCTTGTCCGCATCTCGCCTTATGATAGCGCAGCAAAGCGGCATACCAGCTTTTCAAGTATCTGGGTCTATCCCGTCATCGACGACAATATCGAGATTGAAATCAACGAAGGCGATCTTAAAATTGATACATACCGCGCGTCTGGGGCAGGCGGCCAGCACGTCAACACCACCAATTCCGCAGTACGCATAACGCACAAGCCAACAGGCATTGTTGTCGCTAGCCAAAACGACCGGTCACAGCATAAGAACCGCGCGACAGCCATGGGCATGTTAAAGGCGAGGATGTATGAGGCAGAGCTGCGTAAGCGTGAAGAAATCGCTGGCAATGAATATGATGCAAAGACCGAAATCGGTTGGGGCCATCAGATCAGGTCTTATGTGTTGCAACCATATCAACAGGTAAAAGATTTGCGGACAGGCGAGATTTCTACCGCGCCCGGCGATGTGTTGGATGGTGCCATCGACAATTTTATCGCAGCAGCATTGGCACAGCGCGTGACCGGCGAAGCGGCCAATGTTGACGACACGGACTAGGACCTGATCCTAATCTAAATTTTAACACCCTCCTTTTCGCCTTGCCTTTTCCGCCGCATCCACCGATCAATTGTGCAGTTAAATTAATGCACACAGTCGAGGGAAGCGGATATGTCGAAAGTACATTCGGGCGCAACTGGCCCGCTTAGCGGTTATACGGTCGTTGAACTGGCGGGCATCGGTCCGGGCCCTTATGCGGGGCAACTGCTTGCCGATCTTGGCGCCGATGTCATTGTTGTTGACCGCCCTGGTCCCGGAGCGAAGGCGGTCGATGGCCGCGGTAAACGGTCGATTATCCTCGATCTAAAACAACCCATGGCCATTGCCGCATTGCTGAAAATTATCGCCCGCGCTGATGTCTTGATCGAAGGGTTACGGCCCGGCGTGACCGAACGGCTGGGCGTTGGGCCGCAGGCGTGCCACGCGGTTAATCCAAAGCTGGTTTATGGCCGGATGACTGGCTGGGGGCAGGCGGGTCCGTGGAGCCAGATGGCGGGGCATGACATCAACTATATCTCGATGACGGGGGCGCTGAACGCGATGGGCAAGAACGGCGAACCGCCAATGCCGCCGCTCAATCTGGTCGGCGATTTCGGTGGTGGTTCGATGTTCCTTGTCACGGGAATAATTGCGGCATTGCTGCGCGCGGAGAAAACCGGGCAGGGCGATATCGTTGACGCGGCAATCGTCGACGGCGTCAATTCGATGATGAGTTTTGTTTACGGCTTGCACGGATTGGGCGCGTGGAGTGACAAGCGAGAGAGTAACTTGCTCGACGGGGCCGCGCCTTTTTATCGCTGTTATGCGACAGCGGACGGTAAATTTGTCGCCGTTGGCTGTATTGAACCACAGTTTTTTGCCGCGATGATGGAGCGTTTGGCGGTGGATAAGGATGCATTTGGGGCGCAACATGACCGGTCGCTTTGGGCCGCGCAACATGCGATGTTAGAGGCCGAATTTGCGGCCAAATCGCGAGACGAATGGGAAGAGATTTTTGCCGGTACCGATGCCTGCGTCACGCCGGTGCTGGGATATTTGGAGGCCGCGCAGCATCCCGCAAACACCGCCCGCCAAACCCACATAAGCACGCCAGATTGGATCCACCCGCAAATTGCGCCGCGCCTTGCCAGTCAGTCTGCGGCGAGCAGTTTTGCCATAGCCAAAAAGGGCGCGGCATATTCACAGATACTAAGCGATGCCGGAATGGCAGAAGCCGAAATCGCCGAATTGGTATCAGCGGGTGCGGTGGTGCAAATGTAGGTCAATATTGGCTAAATCCCAAAATGGCCAAGTTGACACCTAGTTGACAGAATTGACACCTATTTTGACATTTATAGCGTAGCTTGTCGCTATATTATTTCCAACATCGCAGTTATTTTGTAATTTTATTACTTCGCTTATTTGCCTACAAGATGGTCCGATCTAACCGCCAACAATGTCAAACATCCAGCCCCTAACAAGCGGCTATTCCCTTTGTTCCCAGAACAAATCCTACATTACAAGCTTTAATGCGCGGCGGAGATTGACCGTGCCGTCAACCTTTTTCTTACCCTAAGCTGTCATCCTGACTACCAAGCCGTGATCCTGCTTTAAATGGGCCGAAGCGCCATTTTTATGGTGTCGGAAATCCTGTATCCAGCGGTCGCAACGCGGCGTTTGGACAGCTCCTGAACAAAACTGATCTCCGATGACGTGGCAACTGGCGCATCGCTGGCTGCTGGAGTCGCCTGTAACGCACTACCCTTATATGCAACGCTTTTTGCCAGATGCATGCTTTCATCAAGCCATAGCCCAAATTGCGCCTGCGCCGTGCCCGGATATGTTAATTCACTAATCTTGCTGCGCGGCCATAAATTCGGCAATGCACCCGACCAAATATTTGCCGTGGCGTTGACCGGGCCGGGGATGTCGATGCTTTTGTCCCAATATTGATGCAGATCAATGGCTTCTCCGCCCGCTTCCTTGCGAATGTAGGCCAGTGATCCGGCCTCGTCGGTTAAATAGAAATTGGCATTCATTTGATGCCCGGCATGCAATGGCTGCTGGATATCGCCGACAATATGGATCAGCCAAGCCAAAGCAATCGCACGCTCCCGGTCGGGCGCGTTTGGATCGGACAACGTGCGGAAATTTATATCAAATGCTTCGCTGGCATCACCATTGCGAAACGGCCAAAGCCACGCCCAACCGTGAACAACGCGCAGCTCGTAATGCCAGCTTCGATGCTCAAATTCGGTATCGTTCATGTCGTCAGGCCAACGGGCCAGCCATTCAAAGACGATGCGCGTTCGCGCTGGACCCTTAAGGTCACCGGCATGTGCGGCAAGCTGCGAATAATGCGGATGTGCCCGAATGATTTTCTCCAATTGCGATAGCGCGGCTGGATCTGAATTGGCAAGATCATCATACGCCATTGCCCCGGTTGTCATGTGCAACTCTTCGGACCAAGCCATTGCTGCCGTCGGATGCATCGCGGCAATCAATAGCGCGGCAATTGGTAAATTGGCCGTTATTTTCTTTATCATTTGCTTCCTCTTCCTGCCCCACAACTAAGCGCCATGTTTCTGAATCAAATGTGTCTAAACCATATACCCATGCACTCAAGCCGCATATTCACCA